>NZ_SOFC01000011.1:0-391859 GCF_004402825.1 Cryobacterium sp. Hz9 | reverse complement strand
ACGGTGCCGGGGCCGGACTGATCGACAGCCGCCATGAGCTCCCTGGCCGTCGTCACGGTGACCGTGGCGGCCGGGCAGTCAGCGTAGCGGTGGGTGTCGGATGCGGGTACGCGCACCGGTGCCGGGGGACGCGGGGACGCTGGAGCCGGAGCGGGGCTCGCCGCAGCATTCACGACGAAAGCGTCGACGATGCTGTTGGTACCGCTCGAGCGAACGTCTCGTTTGCCGGTGCGGCTGATCGTGATGGTGTGAGAGCCGCTCGTCAGGTTCGTCGTACTGAAGGCGGTCTTCTGATGCACGGAGGTGGCGGAATACCCGTTCACACTGGTGACCACCTTGCCATCGATGGAGACGTTGCTCTTGCCGGAGTCCTTCGTGGTGCGGGTGATATAGGCGACGCTGGTCCCTTCAAACGTCATCGACGCGCTGCCGGCACTGGATTGAAACCGCACAGATCCACCGCGATCGGCGGTGCTGCGCGTACTACGCCAGGTGCCGCTATAGCTGATCCTGGGCGAGGAACTGTCAATGACGGTGCGCGCGGTCACGGCGGCTGCCTCCGTACTGCCCGGGTTCGGCATGGTCGCGGGAGCGCCTACCGCGCTGATTATGGCGGCACAGGCCATGGCGGCGATCAGGGCGTGGCGGACGAATTTCCTGCGCCGACGGAGGATGATCTTGCGGGAAAGGGCTCTGCGGGGGATGGTCACGATGGAATCCTCCAGAGAGTCGGCTTCGCGGATGGCCAGCGGGTGAGCGGACCGGGGCGGGTGCTGGTGGAGCCGTGCCAGGCAATTCAACTGGCCGTTTGGTGCTGAGCCTACCGAGAGGCAAAGTCGAATCCGATTCACTTTCCTGTGAAAATGCTCAGAATGGCGGGCCCAGCAACATCGACAGCGGCATCCTCTTCTGCTGGTACCGCGGGTTAGATACGACTCACTACCGACTCAGGCTGCACCCTTCTCCGCTGCGAGCCGCAGCACACGGCGGTGCAGCCCGATGTTCACCTTCGCCGTACCGGCCAGCGCGAGCCGCTTCCAGTCGCGGCGGCGTGCCGCGAGCAGTACGAGGCGCCAGGTCAATCGGGATCGCAACTCGGCGACGATTGCGTCGCGTTCCTCGTCATCGTACGGGCCGTTCAGTGCGTCCTTCAGCCCGGAGAGCAGCACGTAGCGGAGCCGAAAGTAGCCGTACGAGTTTGAGCTGATGATGCGGGTGTCGAGGGTGATGGCTGCCGTCGTGATGGCCTGTTCAACCAGTAGCAGAGACTCGGCCCGGCGCGACCCCGAGCGGATGATCGACCCACCGCGCACGACATAGGAGTACAGCACGTCGCTGATGAATGCCACCCGATCCGCCGCAGCGATCAGCTGGGCGACCATGGCCAGGTCCGAGTGCACACGGGCCGGTGTGAACTCAATTTCTTGGGTGAGGGAATGCCGGAACAGCTTGTTCCAGAGGTGACCGGTGAGCTCGCCGTCGAGCAGCAGGCCGAATGCTTCCGCGCCGGTGATCGGACCGGTCAGGGCCGGCGCGGCCAGCGGGCGCCGCTGACCGGGGTAGACATACTCTGCACCGCAGACGACCACGTCGGCGCCGGTGGACCGGGCCGCCGCGACGAGTTTCTCGAGGGCGAAGTCAGCCCAGTCATCGTCACAATCAACGAACCACAGAAAGTCGCCCCGGCTCTCGGCCACCGCGCGGGCCCGGGCGAGCGCGACACCGCCGTTGCGCTCCTGCTGAAAAAAGTGCACGGAGGCGTGCTCGGTGGCCGCCCGCGCGCCGATCGTGGCCGTCGCATCCGTTGAACCGTCGTCGACCACGATAATCTCAATCGCCGCAGAATCCACGGCCAGGGTCTGTTGCAGCAGTCGCTCGATGGCACCGTGTAGAAACTCGGCGGCGTTGTAAGCCGGCACGATGACGCTCACGACCGGCCGGCCGGCGGCGTGCGCCCCGTTCATGCGGTGAGCTTTCGAATGGAGCCGGTCAGCTCGTGCAATGCGGCGCGGGCCTCGACGACGTGGCGCAGAATCGGCTCCCGGCGGCTGACGACATCATTTGCCCGGCGCTCCAGCGCCGCCGGGTCCGGCAGCGTCCAGCCGATCGTCGTGCCCTTGATTCCGACCGCGTCGAGCGTGCGGGCCGCCTTCGACGGCCCCGCGTCGGCGATCACGAGGGGGAGGGCGCCCTCGGTCAGTCCGATCACGGCGGCGTGCAGCCGGTCGCTCACCACGAGCAGCGAACGCTGGTAGATGCCGCGCAGTTTCTGTTCCTGCGCGAAATGGTCGGGACTGTCCCAGACAAGGGCCGTGCCGCCGACTTTCGCGGCTAATTCTTCGGCGAGCGGCCCGTCGCGTTCGATCTGCGACACGGCTACGATGTCGAGCCCGCGGCTGTCAGCCAGACCCCGCAGTGCTTCGAGCCACGCGTCGGCGGGACGGCGCCCGTTATAGCGCACCGAGACGGCGAGGAATGGCCGGTCGGGCGTTGACGCCAGCAGGTCGGCATCCGCTGCCCCGGTTGCGAAAGCCCAGTCGGGAGCGATACGGCCGAGCCCCATCGTGCCGCGGCTGTACGCGTCGCGCCAGGACACGAGGTCGCACAGGCGCAGCGTCGCCGCAACCGGAAAGCGCCATCCGCTCTTCTGCCGCACGCCGAACCCGGCGTGCACGGCGTGCCCGCCGCGCAGCCGGTTGAGAGCGAGGTGCGGAGCAATGCGCAGATAGCGCAGCGCGTAGGCGCGTTGCAGCTCCATCTCCCCGGCGTTGAAGGCATAAACGGATGCCTCCCGCAGCGTCGACCGCGCAATCTCACGTCGCCATTCGGCGCTGGTGCGGTACACCCGGTCTTCGTCGTGCAGGCCGAGCCCGCTCAGGTACGAATCCGCTCTGGCTCCGACGAACACCTGCAGTTCGCCGGCACCCCGCAGCGCATCCAGAAAGGCTCGCCGCAGCACGGTATCGCCGACATTGTCGATTTGGCCCATGGCCGATGTGAAGATTCTCATGCGCGCTCCGCGACCCGCAGGAGTACGCGTTCCAAGTCGCCGCCGCTCGCGTCCTCCGAGAACCGGGCGAGCCAGGGTTCGATGTGTTCGAGCGACAGGTCGGCTGCCCGCAGAATGGCATCGGCGAGGTCGACCGGATTCGCGGACAGCGCGAGCTCGCCCGTGATGCCGGGCACGATCGCATCGGCTACCCCGAGCGCCCCCGACACGGCGACCGCCGGATACCCGGCCGCGGCCGCCTCGACTAGTACGTTGCCAAAGCCCTCACGGCTGGATGTCAGCAGCGCCACAGCATTGTCACCACAGTGGTCGAACCAGTTCTCGACCCAGCCGCGATGGTGAAAGACCACGTCCTCCTGCCGGGCCGCGGCCTGCACGTCGCCCAGAAGCGGGCCGCCGCCGAACGACACGACCTCCACGGCGATGCCGCGACGGGCGAGCTCAGCGGCGGCCGCGATGGCGAGCAGCGGACGCTTCTGCGCCACCAGCCGGCAAGCCAACACAATCTGAATGCCGTTGGCCGATCCGGCGCGGCGTTCCGATCGCGTCACGATCGTGTCGATACCGCCCAGCTCACTGCCCCCCACCTGTGCGTGCGTCCCCGTCGTGCCCTGCCCGCGCGGCGTGCCACGCAGTTTCGCCGTCGCCGGGTTGGCCACGACAGTGATGCGGTCGCCGCGCACCCCAAAAGCGGCCACCATTTCGGCGGCCACCGGATGCGAAATGGCGATCACGTGGTCCGCCCACCGATACAGACGTTTGGCAAACCAGATTTTCACCCGGTGTGCACGATTCGATCCCGGCAGTCCGAGCGAAACCAGGTTGCGCTCGCTGACCAGGACACGGGGGCGCAGTCGGGCTGGCACCAGTCGGGCCGCGGTCAGCAGCACCAGATTCGGGTGCGCCTGCAGGGCGATCGCGACGTCGGGCTGCCAGTCGAGCAGGCGGCGGCGCAGCGTGGTGGCCTTCCGCACGTGGCCGTGCTGCCCGGCGAGGGAGTAGGCGTCGACCCCGTTTGGCAGGTATTCCGGTCGCACCTCGGCGGCGGTGAGCACGACGCTCACCTCGTAGCCGTGGTCGGCGAGCCAGCCCATCCAGGTGCGGGCCACGAATTCCGCCCCGCCACCGTGCAGCGAGGGAATCACAAAGAGGATGCGGCGCAGCGCGGGCCGCCCGCGCGTGAAGTCGGGCGGCGGTGCTGAGGAGGGTGTCATGCGGGGCCTTGTCTGTGAGAAGTCGGGCTCTGACGCTGAGCAGGGGGTCTGGAACGCGCTGCGCTTGGCAGCACCGAGAAGTTGAGGGCGGCCAGGCGTTGAATCTCGGGCAGTCGCGCGGCCAAACGGTGCCGATAGCTCTCTCGGTCGGCCAGCACCGCGAGCGCCACGGGAACCATGCGCTCCGCCAGTCCGACCCCCGGCTCGACACACAGCTCCGGCATGTCGAAGAGTCGCATCATGCCGGCGACCTTGCCCTGGGTCGATAGTGCAACGGCCGGCACTCGATGGAACATGGCCTGCACGGCGAGGTGCATGCGCCCGGACAGCACGACCTCGGCGCCGGCGCACAGCCCGCGCACTTCGGCCGGGCTGAGAAGTCGGTTCACCAGAACAACTCGGGAATCGGTGCCCTCACCCTCGGACAATCGTTCGTACACGGCCCGGCAGGCGGCCGCGTCATCGCCACTCGTGCGCACCACGTGCGGCAGCAAAACCACTCTGAGCCCCGCCTGCAGCAGCGCGGTGACGATGCGGACATACTCCAGGGTCTGGTCGAAACGGCGGCCGACCAGCGCGCTCGCGTTCACAACGGCATAGGGCGTTGGCGTGGGTCCGAGGTATTCCGTCGCGGCGACACCGGAGCTAGTGCGGGCTGCGAACACGGCGTCGGCGACATCGACGACGTTGTGAAAGCGATCGGCTCGGGCTCTGGCGCTTGAGATCGGGTCGCGCAGCTGCAACCGGGTCCCCAGCCGGCCGGCCCGGGCGAGCGACCGGCGCACCCCGACGTTGGCGTGGCCGTTCCAGCTGAAGCCGAGGATGCGCGCATCGACACCGACGCTGCGGGCCAGGCTGGCGACATCCGCTCGCCGCGAGGAAGCGCGCACGCTGTAGGCGCCGTCCATGATGTCGGCGCCGACGACGGTCAGCGACAGGGCGCCGTCGAGCACGGAGGCCAACGCGACCATGGCCTCCAGGTGCACTCGCCCCGTTCCGTAGATCAGGTGCGGAATCGGAACGAGCTGGGCTCGCCCGGCATGCTGTGACGGGATATGCAGGTCGCCCGCCCGCCGCACGAGCACCTGCACCGGTCCAGGAACGTTTTCGAGGAATGCTTCGACCATGGCCTGATCGCCGATATTACCCTCGCCGGGCGGGGCAACGAGCACGTGCCAGCGCTCGCTGCGCACATCGCACGGAGTCAGCTGATCGGTTGCTCGTTTTAGCGCGGCGCGATCGCGCAGATAGGGCAGAGCCGATGCCGCGGCGAACCCGTGCACGACCCGGTCCAGCCGGCGAATGAGGCGGAGCCGGATACGACCCACGGTTCGAGCGCGGGCGGGGGCACGGGAGGGCGCCAGCTGATCGGTACCCATGGCCGGGTTTGTCGTGCCCGACTTCGACGATCTCGACGACTTCGCGGAGCGCAGAAAGCTGCGGGCCTGGGTGATCGAGCGTAGATCGCGGCGAAAGCGCGGCCAGATCAGGGTGACGACACCGATCGCCGCGAGCAAGGCGACCCCGCCGAGGGCAACGCGTGCGAACGGCAGGTCGATGGGAATCCACTGCACGGCAGCCCAACTGACCGCCGCCGCGAAACCGTAACCGAGAATGGCGCGCACGCCGGCCAGGAACATGGCGCGGGCTGGGGCATTCGTTACCCGGCTGATCCACCATAGGCCCATCGGCCAGATCAGTGCGACACCGAGCGAGTACCCGGCGGCGACGCCGTAGACGCCCCAGAGGGAGCCGAGCAGCACGAACGCGACGAGCAGCGGCCGGGTCGTGAGGGCAAAATACAGGTTCTGCTTGGTGGCGCCCTTCGACAGGAACACCCAGTAGGTGGCGTAGGCGGCCGCTTCGAAGAACCCGGCGATGGCGAGAATCTGAAAAATCGGGGCCGAGCCGAGCCAGGTATTGCCGAGGGCGATGCTAATAATGGGCAGGGCCTGCGCGCAGGAGAATGCAAGCACAATGGTGACCGCATGCAGCATGATGGTCTGCCCCAGCAAAATGAATCGGTCGTATCTGGGTGGGTCGTCTTGCAGACGGGCCAGGACCGGCAGGGCCACCCGGGTGGACGGGCCGTTGATCTGGTTGAGCGGCAACAGCAGTAGCTGGAATGCCCGGTTGTACAGGCCGAGCGGGCCAGCGCCGAGCGTCGCGCCGATCACGATCGTGTCGGTATTGCGGCTGGCATAGCCGAGCAGCTGGGTGCCGGCGAGATTCGATCCGAACATGATCAGGTGCCGCATGGGCGCTTTGCGGTGGTACCAGCCGGGAAACCAGTGGGTGACCGGGATGAGAATGATGATGGTGAGAAGGCCCTGGCTGATCTGCTGTCCGGCCAGAGCCCAGTATCCGAAGCCGTTCAGCGCCATCGCGATGCCGATGACCAGGCTGCCGACCTGCGCTCCGATCTCCGACCCGGCCAGGGCGACGAAGTGAAAGTTGCGGTTGAGGTGCGCGCGAAACTGCGTCGCGAGGCCGTTGAGCAGAAATGAGCCGGCGAGCACCTGGGTGAGGAGGACGAGCCGATCGTCGCCGTACAGGGTCGCGATCAGCGGGCTGCAGAGCACCGCGAGAAGCATGAGCGCGAGCCCGATCAAACTGTTGATCCAGAACAGGTTGTCCTTCTGGTGGCGGCTCAAGTCACGCACCTGTATGGCGGCCGACGACAACCCGAAGTTGCGCAGCACCTCGCCGACGCCGATGATCGCGGCGACTGACGCGACCAGCCCGTAGTCGCTCGGAGTGAGCAGCCGCGCGAGCACGACGATACCGCCGAGCTGCACCCCGATGCGAATGAGCTGGCCGACCAGGGTGGTTGACGCGCCCCGCCCGGCAGTGCGGCCGAGGCCTGCCGTCGAGCGGGGTTTCTCGGGGATGTCGGGGGAGGGAGGCGGAATCGTCGCGGTCATCGGATACTCCGCACGGCGCGCACCGTGCGCCCGGTCAACTGCAGGGCCTGCAGGTAGGTTCGATAGCTCTGCAGGCCGAGCGTTTTCCAATCCCGCCCGGAGAGCCGCGGTTGCGGGTGGGAGCAGGCTGCGCGCGTCCGTTCGAGGGTGTCGCGCAGAATTTCGGCCGTGAGCTCGCCCTCGTAGAGATAGATCCAGTCGGCGCCGACCTCGTCGGCCAGGGCCCGGTTCGACGGTGTCGATGGCACGAGCGCCGGCCGATCAAGCGAGAGCGTTACGAGCAGAACGCCGGAATTGTGCATTTCGCGATACGGCAGCACGACCAGTTCGGCTTCGCCGACCTCGACCACCAGTTCGTCATCGGAAACGAAGCGCAGCACCGAGCTGATGCGTGCGTCCCGCGCGGCTTCGGTGGTGATGATCTCGCCGAGCCCGCTCGATGGTCGACCCACAATGCGCAGCGACAGGTCGTGGCCGGGCAGCGCCTGAAAAACCTGCAACAGCGTTTCGATACCCTTGTACGGCCGGATCAACCCGAAATAGAGGATGCGCCCTGGCACGGTATCCGGCCGGCGCATGCCACTGAAACGGTCACGATAGTGGCCATGCAAAATGGTGACCGCTCGGGACTCGGGTTCCACCGGTGTGGTCGGGTTGAGGCGAATGACGAGCGCCGTGTGGGCATCGAGCGCGTCGAGCGCACGGGTCTCGGCGTCGTGGCCGGCTTCGTGTGGAGTCAGGTTGTGTGCGGTGCGCACGATGGGAATGCGCTGCAGTCGGGCGCGCAGCAGCAGTGCGTAGAGCGCTCCGCGGCGCAGCCGGGCCTTCAGCGGTCGCGGCGCGCGAATGAGCAACTCGGGCCAGTGCACGTGAAAAATGTCATAGTGACCGAGCAGTGCCGTGCGCCAGGAGAAGAAACGCATGGTCACCGCATCGGGTGCGCCCTCGACCACCTGGTTGACGTACCGCGTGGTGCCGTCGGGCGCACTGAGTGATTGCAACACGGTGATACTTGTCGCGCTGATTTTCGTCACGCCAATACTCCTCACGGGCCGGTTGTAATGTTCGGCGAGAAACTGAGAATCTGTCGGTTTAGCGTAGCGTAGCGTAGCGTGCGAGCTGCGAACGCATTAGAGCCGCGCATGCCCCCGTTTGGGGCGTGCGGATAACGCGTGACGCACGGCCGGTTCGAGTGGCGGGGCGGCATCTTCTCGCGTCGGATTCAGGGCGAGAATGAGCAGGCAGCCGAGCAGCAGGTGCATCGGGCGTAGGGCGTCGATCGCGTTGAATCCGGCGATGCACACCGAGTATGCCACCAGGGCAGCTGCCGCTCCGACCACCCGACGTGACAGCGCGTGCGCGATGGCCGAGGCGATCATGAGCAAGAACAGCGCCAGTCCGGGCAAACCGATGCTGATGAGCAACTGCAGCATCGAGTTCTCGATGGTGACGTCGTCGAACAGGCGCCCGGTGATGCCCGAGGTGCCAGGGCCTGACCCGATCCAGCCAGTCAGATTCGCGGCCTGCAGCGACACCCAGACGCCCAGGTCGCGCGCTTGCGACGACAACTCGGCCTCGAGGGAGTTGTTGCGGGCGGTGAAGGCGTCGAATTGAAACAGCCCCAGGACGGCGGCGACGATGAATACGGCGAGCAGGGCGAATTTGCCCCAACGCTTGTCACCTCGCAAGACGAGCGACACCGTGTAGGCGAAGCCGATCGCGATGGCCGCGGAGAGAAGCGCCCCGCGGGAGACGGTAGCGACGAGGCCGAGCCCGCTGAACACGGCCGCGGCGAGGGCCGGTTTCGAGCTCTCCTGCAGCCAGATGCCAACGGCGAGGGCGCAGGCCACGGCAAAGAACAAAGCCGCGAAGAGCGGATGCCCAAATGACGCGTCCGCCCGATACACCGACCAGTGCTGATGGTCGGTGAGACCGAGCGCCGTGAAGAAGCCGCCCCAGATCGGGTTGAAGCGCAGTAAGCCCTCGAGGAGGGCATAGGCGCCGAGCCAGGCGCCGAGCAGTAGCCAGGCCCGGCGAATCCAGTAGGCCTCGCGGGTACTGGCACCGATACAGAGCGGCAGTAGCACGGCCGCGCTGAAACTGATCATCCAGCCGAGGCTCGCCTGCAGATCGGTCGTGCGCGCGATGGTGAACAGTGTCCAGATTAGAAAGAGCAGCGCAAAGTAGCGGGTGGCCGATCGGAAGGGGGCGGGTGGGGTCGCGGTGCGGGCATCCTTTTTCGCCGGCAGCAGTCGCCGCAATGCCCAGATGACGATGATCATGGTGGTGATCGGCAAGGCGCCGATCGGACCGTCCTGCGGTAGAAGACGGGACGGAATCAGCGCGAACGCGACGAGAGCGACCGCAGGAAGGATGTGCACCGGAAGCAGAAACAGAATCAGCACCGCGGCACCGCCGAGCAGCGCGAGCAAAATCACGGTGATGCCCAGAGTAGGAATAAATCGCGGCAGCACAGCGCTCGCCACAAGCACGAACATGGCGGCGAGCACGACAATAACGACCGGCGTGCTGCGCAATCGGCGCTGGGTAGAATCGAACATCGGCCGCCTCTTCGGGGGTGATGGCGCAGTCGGATGGTGCAGTGGATGAAGCGATAACGCAGCACGCTGCGAATAGCCGCAACGATAACACGTGATTTTTCCTCAGCGCCAGCCTGGCGCTGGAAAACGATTATTTGGGCGGATCGTTGCACAGCTGCAGGCAGTCGAAACGGGAATCTTCCATGCCGGTCGACTCGTTCGCCGCCGGGCAGGGTCAACAGGCGGGCGCGATCCGGGCCTTCACGAATCCGGCATCCTGGTAGACGAACTGGTAGGCCCACTTCAGCGGATCCATCGGCTGCCGGGCGCCGATCACTACGAGCGTGCCCGCGTAGCACTGGCCGATCTGCACCCGGGCCCGGCTCACGTGATAGCTCGAGGTGACCACGATCACCCGGTTCCAGCCGCGTTCGATCGCGAACGCGGCAATCGCTTCGCCCTCGCCGCTGGTCGACGTGGGGTGCGGGCGGAAGCACTCCACTTGGATCGCCGTGCCCGGCACCGGCACCGGGCGTGCACACAGATGCGCCGGGCGGGTATCGCTGCCGAAGGCGTCCGAGATCAGGATGCGCCCGCTGTAGCCGGCTTCGGCGAGAGCTACGGCTTTCTGCACAACAGCGGCGCTTCCGAGCCCACCGAGCACTACGATGACATCGACGGGGATCGGTTGGTCTTCCCGCGGAAACATGACGGTTCGAGTGGTGACGGCCAGCAGGCCGACGGTCAGCAGTACCAGGCCGGTGACCACCACGAGTGCGCGCTGCTGACGCCGGGCAGATCGGTGGGGCGATGTCACTCGTTGCGCGGCAGCATCGGCTCTGCTGTATCTGTTGACGCCGCTGAAACGGATGCTGCGGTCTCCGCCGCCACCTCCCTCGCCGGCGCACGACCAGAGAACCAGGTCGGCACGGCGAACCCGTAGCGCAGCACCGGCAGGTCGCGCACGAGGCGCCAGACCAGCAGCGAGGCGGCGACCGCGCCACCGGCCACGAGCAAGGGGAGCGCTGGGCCGAGGCGGTCGAGCCACGTCTGGCCGCGCGCGAGCAGCAGCAGGCTGGTCAGGGCAGAGACGAACAGAACATGAACGACGTAGATCGGCAGAGTGTTGCGGCCGACGTAGGACAGCCAGGTCATTGCCCGATAACCGACCAGAAATCGTGCCACAAGAAGGCCAGCGCCCAGGGCGAGCAGGCTCACCAGCACCAGTGTGCCGGTGATGAACGGCATCCCCGCGTCGACGGTGAGAATGACGCCGGCCAGCACGAGGAACGCCACGCCGAAACCGAGGCCGAGCCCGAGGGCGCCGAAGCGGCTGGGCCGGTTGATGAAGGAGAGGATCCACTCCCGCAGATAGCAGCCGAGCAGAAAGAACAAGAAGTAGCGACCGATACCGTTCCAGGCGATGTTGCCGGTGTCGGCGCGGGCGAAGAACAATACCGACAGCATGGCAGCGCCGCCGATTTGCACCCGCCAGTCGACGCGGTTGCTCATGAGTTTGGCGGCGACGAAGAACAGGGCGAGGGCGTAGAGAAACCAGAGGCCGTTGCTGGGCCGCACCGGGGCGAGCAGCAGGTCGATCGGGTTGGTCTCGTCGAAGCCGGCAGGGTTTGCGAACAGGGAGAAATAGCCGAAGCGGATGAGCGTCCAGAGGAGCAGCGCCCAGACCAGGAGGCTCAGCCGGGTGCGCCAGAGTGTGGGCCAGGTGCGTCTGATGATCGAGGCGGCGAACAGACCGGAGGCCAGGAAGAACAACGGCATGCGAAACACGATGAAGACCAGGTTGATCTTGTTCCACAGCTCAGGGGCGAGGCCGGAAAGCACCGTCCACTGCACCGCGTGCGCGAGGGCGACGAGCAGAATGGCGATGCCCTTCGCGCCGTCGACCCAATCGACCCGGGTTCGCTCGACCGCTGCCCCTGTGCTCACTCAGTACCTCCCGGCTAGACCGACCACTGCGAGAAGGTTTTGATCATGTCGGTGTGGGCAAAGCCCGGAGTCTCGTGTCCGAGCGTGTGGTACATGACCTGGGTGTCGGCGGCCACCGGCGCGATCTTGGCGATCAACGCCAGGCCGTTCTTGCTGGGCACGACAACGTCGTCGGGGTGGGCGCTATCGGAAACGAGCACCTTGACCCGGCTGTTGGTCCACGGTGTAGCGCTGATGCGTGCCGGGTTGGTGCCCTTGATCAAAGTGAGATCGTTGCCGTAGGCATCACCCACGCGCGCCTGGTTCTTGGTGTCGTAGGCGTAGAGCCACTCGTTGTCGTAGAGTCCGTTCACCATGTACAGGCCGCGAATGTACGGTATGAGCTTTTTGCCGTAGGTGTAGCAGCCGAGAGATCCGCCAAAGGAGGTGGCTCGGAGAAAGTTGCGGCGCACGGTGTAGAGCGAGTTCAGGTACGTCCAAGCGTTCTTCTGGGCGGTCGTGGCGATGGAATTTGTGTATTGGGTGCCGCCAGCGTTGATGCAGATGGCAATGGTGTTCTGGTCGACGACAAGTTCGCCGGGGTACTTGAAGCCGCCGTTGAGCGCGTTGTGCGAGCTGGAGGCCGCGTGATAGAACCACACCGCACCTACCGAGGCTGCCGACTTCATCGAGATCGACTGCGGGATGAACAGACGTGCTCGATCGCCGCCGATGTCCACTTCGACATTGTCGTAGAGGTTCCTGCCCTTCTGGGTGAGCACATTTGACAGGCGCGACACCTCTCCGGGTAGCTTCGGAGCGGTGGCAGCGAAAGCGGCGGGCGCACCGAACGCACCGAAACCGAGCGTGGCTGCGCCAGCAGTTGACAACGTGAGAAACCCTCGACGATCCATGCTGCAGAAGATAGCAGACAGAATCGATGACGTCCAACTCGGGTATTGTCTTGGCTCGATCGTGCGCGGGGAAGGCTACGGCGTGGGCCAGACTGCGCTCAGTCTGAGGATGACGACCTGCCAAGATTGTGCCGGCCAACTCCCGGTCTATGCCATCAGGGGGTGGACGGCGCCGGCGAGCGCATGTTTCATTACAACTCGACCGGGGGTTTTCTGCTCCTGTCCCGAAAGAGGGCTGTCGTGGTCAGAGCAGTGCACCGTGCATTTCAGCGTCGGCTCGTCGGCATCGTGGCGATAATCGGCCTCGCCGTCAGCACCGTGTTGTCGTTCGCGATCGTTGCTGGCATGCCCAGCATTACCGCGGCGGAGACGACCGGGGTGGCACCCGTCGACCACTCCGCGGTCGTCTGGACCGCCGGGTGGCAGGGCGAGATCGACGCCTGTCGGGGTGCGGTCGACGTTGGCCACCACTACGGAACCCCGGTCATTGCCGAGCATTGGTTCTGTGGTGGTTCCCTTTTTCCCGGGGAAGGCAGCACGATCACCCTCACCGGCGCCGTCACCGGGACTTTTCGGGTTGGGCCGGTCGCCGTCGTGCTGAACGCGGCCACCGATAACGCCGCGTCCATTCCGCACGGCTTCGATCTGCTCTACCAGACCTGTCGTGACGGCTCGAGTGCCACCATGTCGTTCACGGAGCTCAATCGGATCGGGTAGCCGGAATCGGGTCGCCTGCTCCCGGCATCCGCTCCTCGGCCGCTAGAACCGAACCGTTACCGGCGACGCGCCTGGGCAGGGCGAACACGAGCGCGAGAGCGAGAATGGCGAAACCGGCGCTCACCGCCATGGCCATCGTGGCGCTGTGCGTGAAGGCCGTGGCCAGGGCATCCGCTCCGGGGCCGGTCACGGTCAGCGTGCCGAAGAACACACTGCCGATCACGGCAATACCGACCGCGCTGCCGACGCGCTGCATCACGCCGACCACGCCGCTTGCGCCGCCGGCCTCGGATCGGTCGACGGTCGCGACGATGAACGACACGTTGGGGGCGATGAAGAATCCGCTGCCGAGGCCCGCGAGGAACAGCGGTGGAAGCAGATGCCAGTTGGTCAGGTCACCCGGAGTGGTCAGCAGCATGACCAGCCAGATCCAGATCAGGCCGATCGTGACGAGGGCCACGCCGACGACGAGGATGGTGCGTCCGAGGCGTTTGGCTAGTCGGTCGCTCTGCGACGCGCCAAGAATCGTGCCGATAGCGAAAGGAATGGAGACGAGGCCCGACTCGAGCGCACTGCGCCCAAGACCCGCCTGCCAGAGAATGGAAATCGTAAAGAAAATGCTGGTGAATGCTGCAAAATAGACCAGCGCGAGAACGACGCCGCCGGTGAATGCCGGGTGCGAGAAGAGGTGAGGGGGAACGAGCGGGTTGCCGTCACGTTTGGCCACGGACACTTCCCAAGCGCCGAAAGCAACCACGAGGAGCACTCCGGCCGCGAGAGTGAACACGGTCCAGAGTGGCCAGCCCTGGTCCTGGCCCTCGATCAGCGGTACCAAAAGCGCCACCAGGCCGGCCGAGATGAGCACGAGTCCGAGCCAGTCGACGCCCGTGCGCGAGACCTGCGTCGTTTGGGGGAGCGCCGCACCGCCGGGCAGGAGAAAGACCGTGGCGATCAGGGCGAGGATGCCGATTGGCAGGTTCACCCAGAACACCAGACGCCAGCCGTTCTCGACGCCGAAGGCCTCGATGATGAGGCCGCCGACGATCGGGCCGAGTGCGGTGGAGACACCGATGACCGAGCCCATGATCGCGTAGGCCTTGCCGCGGACTGCCGGCGGGAACATCAGCTGAATGACGGCGGTCACCGCGGGCACGAACATGCCCCCAGCCAAACCCTGCACAACGCGGGCGATGATGAGTTGCAGGTCGTTCTGGGAGAGGCCGCAGGCGAGGCTCGCGAGCGTGAACAGAGCCAGGCCGGTGAAGAACACCCATTTGTGGCCGAAACGATCGCCGACCCGGCCGGCCGGAATGAGCGCGAGGCCGAAGGCGAGGGCGTAGCCGGAGATGATCCACGACAGCGTCGCCTCGCTGGCGTCGAGGCTCGTGCGGATACTCGGCAGCGCCACGTTCACGATCGTGGTGTCGAGCAGTGCCATGAACATGCCGGCGAGTAGCACTATCAGTGCCTGCCAAGCCCGGCGTGGAGCGCCGGGAGAAGCGCCGGGAACGGGGGTAGAAGTCATGCGCGGGATCCATTCGCGCCGGTCTCCCGGCGATCCTCGGCAGGAGCAACGCTGATGCCGACAGGCGATCCTACAACACAACCCCCCACTCCAATGGAGTGGGGGGTTGTGTGATATCTACTGCTGTCGGGGTAACAGGATTTGAACCTGCGACCTCGTCGTCCCGAACGACGCGCGCTACCAAGCTGCGCCATACCCCGATGGCCCGTGGGCCTCAATCAGTATAGGCGCACTACGCCTCCCGCAACGAATTGAGGGAGCAGTTAGCTGGCAGTCAGGGTGAGCAGGGTCGCCTCGGGCGGACAGGCGAAGCGAACCGGCGCGTAAATCGAGGTGCCGAGGCCCGCCGAGACGTTCAGGAACGCAGTGCGCAAGCCGTGGTTCCAGGTGCTCAAACCCTTCACCTGGCGCCGCGGAATATCGCAATTGGTCACGAGCGCACCAAAACCGGGCACGCAAACTTGGCCGCCGTGGGTGTGGCCGGCCAGAATCAGCTGTGCGCCGTGATTCACGAAGGAGTTCAACACACGTTGGTACGGTGCGTGCGCGACACCAACCGTGAGCGTGGACCGCGGGGCCGCGGCTTCTTCCGGGTCGGGCCAGACGTCGTCGCCGAGCGGATCGTTGGCCCGAAGATCGTCGATCGCGCGCGTGATCAAATCGAGCCGGTCACGCCCGATGTGCGGGTCGTCGACGCCGAAGAACTCCACGTGGGTGTCTTTGAGATCAAGAGACTCAGCCGCATTATTGATGTCGGTCCAGCCGAGATCGGTAAACACCCGGCGTAAGGCGTCGGTGTCGAGCTCCTCCCGACGCACGCGCAGGCTCGACGGGCCGCCGAAGTAGGTAAACGGGTTCTTCAACTGCGGCGCGACGTAGTCGTTGGAACCGTTGACGAACACACCGGGGATGCCCCGGAACGGCGCGAGGGCATACTCGATGCCACTGACGCCGTCTTTATGCCCGAGATTGTCGCCGGTGTCGACTACGAGGTCGGGCTCCAGCGCGGCGAGGCTGCGCACCCACTCCTGCTTGTTTTTCTGCCACGGAGCCATGTGCAGGTCGGAGAGGTGCAGCACCCGGATGGGAGCCGAACCCGGTGCGAGCACCGGAACGCTCACCTCACGCAGCGTGAACCGGGTGCGCTCCACGAGCGCACCCCAGGCGAAGGCGGCGAGGCCGACGGCGCCAACAGCCGCGAGCGTCGCGCCGACGAGCTGTCCGCCGTCGCCGAGGCGACGATGCGCGGTCATCCGTTCTCGCCGTTGTTGTTGCCCTTGTCGGGCGCGGCCGGGGCGGGCGCGGTGAACTTGCCGATGACTATGGTCACGGTGTCCCCAGGGCGGCTGGCCGTTCCCGCTCCGGGCTGAATCGCAAGCACCTTGCCATCCTGGGCTTTGTCGGTGGTCGGCTGTTCGGTCTTGGCCACGGTGAAGGTGTACGGAGCCCCGGCGAGTGTGCCGCGGGCATCCGTTTCACTCTTACCGATGACGTCGGGAACGGTCACGCCGGTGCCGTCGCTCGAGAATGCCGTGACGGTGGCACCGCGAGTGGATGCCGAGCCGCCGGCCGGGTCCGTACTGGCCACCGTGCCGGCGGGCAATGCTGAGCTGGTCACGCCGCCGTTGACGAACAGGAATCCGGCCGCCTCGATGGTGCTCTTGGCTCGGGCCATTGACTCGCCGCGCACGTCGGGAACCGGAACGGCCACCGCGTTGATCACGCTGGACGAGGCTTCGGGAAAGGCCTCGCCGCCGTACTTGGCGTTGGCGACACTCATGACGTCGGGCCAGACGTAGTGGCGGATCTCGGACGCGCGGACGCCGTTGAGGGTAGTGAAGCGCTGATTCTTGAACGGGCCGCTCACGTTGACCACGCCGACGACGGTGGCAACCTTGCTGCTGGCACCGCTCATCCAAGTGTCTTTGGCCTTGTCGGTGGTTCCGGTCTTACCGATGATCGGTTCCCGGGGCGAGGTGCGCCGGCCCGAGGCGGCGGCTGTGCCATTGCCGGTTGTCGTGGTCTGCATGGCGTACTGCATTCCAGCGGCCACCTCCGGTGACACCGACTGCGTGCACGTCGACTTGGGGATCGGCAGCTCGGCTCCGTCGGAACTGATCATGCTGCGAATAACGACAGGGGTGCAGGTCATGCCGTTGTTGGCGATGCCGGCGAACGCGACCGCCATGGAAAGCGGGGCGATGTAGTTCGTGCCGATTACCGATGAGGCGTTCTGGCCGAGTTCGCCGCCACTTGCCGCGTGCACATCGAAGGCCTCAGCGGTCTTACGAATTCCGCAGAGGTCGAGCTTTTTAGCCATACCGATGAAGCCGGTGTTGATCGACCGGGTGGTCGAGTTCAGCGCCGATTCATTGGGGCCACCCTCGCCGCCGTCATTGCGCGGGCTGAACCCTTGGGCGTCATAGTTCTGCGGCCCGAGGCAGCTGTCCTGGAACGTTCCCCAGTTTGACTTGACTCGAGAGTTGACCCGTTCGGTGAGGGCATGCCCCTCCTTGAGCCACTCGGCCAGTGTGAAGACCTTGTAGGTTGAACCGGGTTGAAAGCCCCCGGAACCGCCCGTGGCGCGGTCTGTGTTGTAGTTGATGCTGGTGAAGGTGCTGCCGGCGGGCTGCTCCATCTGGCTGTAGTCCTTGTTCTGCGCCATGGCGAGCACCTCGCCGGTGCCCACCTTGACGCTCGAAACCACCCCGCCGACATCCCAGCCGGGAAACGTCTTGGGGACGTACTTGTTGAGGGAAGTCTCCGCGGCAGCCTGCAGGTCGAGGTCGAGCGTGGTGTACACGTCAAAGCCGCCGCGCTGGAAATTCGCGAGGCGCGTGTCAGCATCCTCGCCGAAGGTGGGATCGGACTTCAGGATCTTGGTGACGTAGTCACAGAAGTAGGCGCTGCCTCCGGCCGTCTGGCAGCCGGTGCTCGGCACGGTGATGACCGGCTCGATCGGCGCTGCGATGGCGGCGTCGTAGTCGACCTGGGCGATCTTGTCGTACTTGAGCATCTCATCGAGGATGTAGTCGCGACGCCCCTTATTGGCGGCATATCCGTTGGCCGCGCCGTTGGTTTCGCTATCCGGGCGATCGAGCTGGAACTTTACCGGGTTGTTCACGATCGCCACCAGGCTGGCCGCCTGCGGCAGCGTCAGGTTCAGCGCGGTGGTGTTGAAGTAATAGCTCGCGGCGGCTTCGATGCCGTAGACCGATCCGCCGAAGCCGGCGATGTTCAGGTAGCCGCGAAGGATGTCGGCCTTCTCGTACTTCTTCTCGATGCCGATGGCCAGACGCATCTCGCGCAACTTGCGGTCAGCCGTCGTTTTGGTGGCATCGTCATAGCAGGCCTTGGCCGCGTCGACATCGGTCATGACCTCGCACTTTTGAACGAGCACGTTCTTGACATATTGCTGGGTGATCGACGAGCCACCGCGGGTTCCGCCGCCGGCCAGGGTTTGCACGGCGCCGTTGAAGCTGGACTGAATGTCTACGCCGCCGTGCTCCATGAAACGGGGATCTTCGCCAGCAATCGCCGCATCCTTGGCGAACTGGCTGATCGCGTCGGACGCCACGTCGACCCGGTTCTGCTCGTAGAACGAGGCGAGGAGCACGCGAGAACCCACCGGATCCTCGGCGTTGGTCGACGCGTAGATGTTGCTTTTCTGAGAGAGCCGATCGATGGAGAGATACTCGGGCAGGCTGTCGAACACGTTGATGGTGTTCGTAGCAGCCATGCCAGAGAGGGCAACGGCTGGGGCGACGGCGGCGGTCACGAGAATGCCGGCGACGGCACTCATCCCGACGAGACCCAGGAAACCCCCCAGAGCCCCGCTCACGGTTCGATTTTTGGCAGACATAGAATTGAGCTTAAGCGACAAATCTGAATGCCCGCCTCAATAGGAGTCACATGCCCACCTGGGAATACCTCACAACGCCGTTGATGATCCACAATACGGCCGCCATTTTGAACAACTGGGGCTCTGATGGGTGGGAACTCGTACAGGTCGTAGCCGGCCCAGAGGGCGGCCTGGTTGCCTACCTGAAGCGCCCGCTGGCGCCCAGGCAAGAGGCATAAGCGTGTCACACATCGAAGCACGCCTGGCCGAATTGGGCATTGAGCTGCCGAGCGTCGTGCCTCCAGTGGCCGCCTACCTGCCCGCCGTGATCAGCAACGGGTTCGTCTACACCGCCGGTCAGTTGCCTATGGTCGCGGGGGCGTTGCCCGCCACCGGCAAGGTCGGCGACGGCCACGGCCTCGTTCCCGCCCCTGACGCACAGGACTATGCCCGCACCTGCGCGCTCAACGGCCTCGCCGCCATCAAGAGCGTGATCGGATCGCTCGACCGCATCACCCAGGTGGTCAAGGTCACCGGCTTCGTCGCCTCCGATCCGTCGTTCACCGGCCAGCCGACCGTCGTCAACGGCGCCTCCGATGTACTCGTCGAGATCTTCGGCGACATCGGTCGGCACGCGCGGTCCGCCGTCGGCGTTGCGGTGCTTCCGCTCGACGCCCCGGTCGAAGTCGAGCTCGTCGTCGCGTTCGCTTAACGCCTCAGGGGGCGTTTAGACGCGCGTCGGCCGCGCGGGCCGGGGCATCCGCCATGAAACGGATACCCCGGCCCGCGTGCCGTATTTCTGCGCCGGCTGTTCGACCCACATGGTGATCAGCTGGGCGAGCAGCGCGCCCGCCACCACGATGGGGAAATGCACGAGATACAGACTGAAGCTGACCGAGCCGAGCCAGGCTACTAGGTGCCCTCTCGCTGGATAGCTGGAAATTTGGGCGTGCGCGCACGCGGCCAGAAGGCGACCGTAGCCACAATCACAGAGGCGCCGGCCACCCGCAGCGACAGGCGAGCAGAACCTGCAACGGGGACAGCGTGGCCCACCAGCCAACGGATTACAGCCTCACGCCGCCACTCGACTCGTAGGCTGTGGCGATCTGCGGCACCGTCATAGACACGTGGTGTACCAGCACAATGATGGCGGCCACCCCGCGCAGAGTATCGAGCCGGCCGGGGCGACCTCGCACGGGTACCGCTGCTCGAGTCATGCCCGCACAGTAGGGCGGAAAGCTCAGTCTCGGGGGTGCGCCGCACGACTGAGGCCGCCGTCCGGGTGGATAGCGGCCTCAGTTTTTTGCGGGTGGTGCGCGCTACTTTCTAATCTGCGCTGCGATGGTGTTCATCACCATGGTGTCGGCGAGGGTCGTCGTGTCGCCGACCTCGCGGCCCTCGGCCACATCGCGCAGCAGGCGCCGCATGATCTTGCCCGACCGGGTCTTCGGCAGCTCGTCGACGATGAAGATGTCACGCGGGCGGGCGATCGCACCGATCTGTTGGGCGACGTGGGCCCGCAGAATGCCGGCGATGTCCTCGTGGGAAGCGATCTCAGCCTGGCTGAACTTGATCACGACGAACGCGACGACGGCTTGGCCGGTCGTCTCGTCGGCTGCACCGACCACGGCGGCTTCAGCCGTGAGCGAGTGCGCCACCAGGGACGACTCGATCTCGGCGGTGGACAGGCGGTGGCCCGACACGTTCATCACGTCGTCGACGCGGCCGAGCAACCAGATGTCACCGTCGTGGTCGAGACGGGCGCCGTCGCCGGCGAAGTACAGCGGGCCGTCCTTCGCGCCGGTCGTACCCTCGAATTTGTCCCAGTAGGTCTCCTTGAAGCGTTCCGGATCGCCCCAGATGCCGCGGAGCATGGCCGGCCAGGGCTGCGTGACCACCAGGAGCCCGCCATTGCCATGGCCAACATGCACGCCGTCATCATCGAGCACGTCAACGGTGATACCCGGAACTGGAACCTGGGCAGCGCCCGGCTTGGTCTGCGTGAGGCCCGCGAGAGCCGAGACCATGATCGATCCGGTCTCGGTCTGCCACCAGGTGTCCACGATCGGCGTGAGGTTGTTGCCGATGACTTCGCGGTACCACATCCAGGCCTCGGGGTTGATGGGCTCGCCCACCGAACCGAGCACGCGCAGGCTCGACAGGTCGAACTTCTGCGGAATCTGACGGCCGAGTTTCATGAACGTACGGATAGCCGTCGGCGCTGTATACAGAATCGAGACCTTGTACTTCTCAATGATTTCCCACCAACGGCCGGTGTGGGGGGAGTCGGGGGTCCCCTCATAGAGCACCTGGGTTGCGCCGTTGGCAAGTGGTCCGTAGACCACGTAGCTGTGTCCGGTGATCCAGCCGACGTCGGCGGTGCACCAGTAAATGTCTGTTTCGGGCTTGAGATCAAACACAGTCTGGTGGGTGAACGCGTTTTGCGTCAGGTAGCCGCCGCTGGTGTGCAGAATACCCTTGGGCGCGCCGGTCGTGCCGGATGTATACAGGATGAACAGCGGGTTCTCGGCCGGAAAGCTTTGCGCTTCATGGTCGGGGGAGGCGCTTTCCATGGCATCGGACCACCAGGTGTCGCGGTCGTTCCACTGCACGTCCTGGCCGGTGCGCTTGACGACGAGCACGTTCTTCACCGAGGAGTCATTGGTCTGCAGGGCGGCGTCGACGGCGGGTTTGAGCGCACTGATCTTGCCCTTGCGGTAGCCGCCATCGGCAGTGATGACGAGCACGGCGTTGGCGTCGTCGATGCGCGAGCGCAGGCTTTCGGCGCTGAATCCGCCGAAGATGACGGAGTGCACGGCGCCGATGCGGGCGACGGCGAGCATGGAGATGACGGCCTCGGGAATCATTGGAAGGTAGACGGCGACGCGGTCGCCAGCCGTGACGCCGAGCCCGAGCAGGACGTTCGCGGCCTTTTTGACCTCGGTGGTCAGCTCGGCGTAGGTGTAGCTGCGAGAATCGCCCGGCTCGCCCTCGAAATAGAGCGCGACACGATCGCCGTTGCCGGCGAGAACGTGACGGTCGAGGCAGTTATAGGCGACGTTGAGTTCGCCATCTTCAAACCACTTGGCGAACGGTGGGTTGGTCCAATCGAGGGTCTTGGTGAACGGCTTATGCCAGTGCAGCAGATTACGGGCCTGATCAGCCCAAAACATGGCAGGGTCCTTCTGTGCCTCGGTATACAGGTCTGGTGTCGCCGCTGTCTGTGCGGCGAACTCCGGGGTGGGCGCGAATCGACGCGTTTCGTGCAGAAGGGTATCAATTTTAACCGTCATATGTGTAGTTCGCTCCTTTGCGGTACGTGCATGCGGGACATTGCCAGCTCAACTGAACCCTACCGGTTCGCGGCCAATCTCTGTATACAGAGCAAAAAAAATGGGGAATCCGCCTTCGCGGGAAGGTGATTTCATACCCCCCAGGCGAGGGTCCTCTCAAATGAGGACATTGGACTTGCATTTTGTCGCGGGCTGCGTAAACTAATCAACGTCTGAACGAAAGTTTTGACCGGCATCGCGTACGGTTCCCCCCAATCTGCGCGGTGCTAGGCGGCACCTGTTCCCCCCAATAGGTGCCGCCCCTTCTGTTTAAGCGTGCGCTCACAAGGTCGCGCAGTCACGGCTCGCACACCGCATCTGTTTTGTCCCTCCCCAGTCCCATCGGGCGGCACGCTCTCCACAGATTCTGCAGGGCGAGTCGGTGCGGCGCTGGCTGGCTCTAGCGTCGGAGCATGGGTCAGCCCTTCGTCGCCGTTCCGTCTTACACAGTTGATTCCCCTTCCCCTTTCCCTTCGGCTTCGGCAGGAGCGGTAGCACCGTGGGTTGCGCCGTCGGTGCGACCGGCTGTGGCGCGTCCGTTCGATGCCCGGCCGGTATCGACACCATTGCCGCAGAAGTTCCCTCGGCATCGCACGGTCACAACGGATGCCGCTGGCGCCGTGCCGCACACCGGAGCACCGGGCGCAGTCCCGGCCGCAGGCGGGAGCGTGCGCCTCGACGTACGCGCGCTCGGCCCACTGGCCGGCTATGCCGCGAACCCTGAAACCACAGACCTGTTCGTCAATGGGGGGTCCGGGCTCTGGATCGATGCCGGGCACGGCCTCACCTTCGCGCCGGCCTGGCGGGTCGGTGAATCCGAGGTGCGCGAGTTGGCGGTGCGGCTGATCGCGCTGGGTGGGCGGCACATCGACGAGGCGAGCCCCTGCGTCGACGTGCGTCTGGCCGACGGCATCAGAGTGCACGCCGTGCTACCGCCAGTGTCGAGCACGGGAACGCTGCTCTCCATTCGGCTGCCGCACGCGGCGAATCGAAGTCTCGGTGCGCTCGCTGACGCCGGTCTATTCGGCGTGGGGGAGGCATCCGCTGCCCGCGTGAATCGACTGCGTGCTGCGGTGCTCGGGCGCCAGAATCTGCTCATCACCGGTGCCGCCGGCAGCGGAAAGACCACCTTGCTAGCCGCGTTGCTCGGCGAGGCGCCGGCCGACGAGCGCATTGTCGCGATCGAAGACGTCGCGGAGCTGCGCATTCGGCATCCGCACGTGGTCGCCCTGGAGGCCCGGCAGGCCAATCTGGAGGGGGCCGGCCGCATCGGCCTCGAGGCGCTGCTGCGGGAGGCGTTGCGCATGCGCCCGGACCGGCTTGTGCTCGGCGAGTGCCGCGGGTCGGAGATTCGGGAGCTGCTTGCCGCCCTCAATACCGGGCACGACGGGGGAGCTGGCACGCTGCACGCCAATTCGCTCGATGATGTGCCCGCCAGGCTGGAGGCGCTCGGAGCTCTCGCTGGAATGAGCGCCGCGGCCGTGGCTCGGCAGACGGTGAGCGCGATTGGGCTCGTGCTGCATCTGGAGCGTACCGCCGGGGTGCGCCGGCTCGAGGCGGTCGGACGGTTCACCCTCAGCGACCGAGACCGACTCTCGATCGAGGAGGTCTGATGCGACCCGGGTCGACAGCCTCGATCGGCCACTATTTTGCGGGGGGAGCCTCCGGCCATGCGGCGCGGTGACGTGGTGCCGCCGATCGAGGAGGTCGCGGCGGTGACGCAGCGACTTGCCGTGCTGCTCTCGGCCGGCGTCTCCCCGGTGTCGGCGTGGGGGTATCTCATGCCGGCGCGGGCCGTGGCGGTGATGCCGGCTGTTGCGCCGAGCGCCGCTGGAAGCGGAGTCGGGTCGCCGCAGGCTTCGGCGACGACCCGAATTCTGCGGGCTGCGGCCAGGGCTGCGGCCCGTGGTGACAGCGTGGCCGACGCGATCGCTGGGCAGGCACATCGACAGGCTCGAGAGAAGCAGGTGGCGGGCGGCTCCGCGCGCGCGGCAGTTGCAGGCCGCGCCCGGCGGCGGGGCGACGCGGCCGTTCAGGCCGAGCGCGCCTGGCTCGGACTTGCCGCGGCCTGGCAGGTGGCCACTCAGGCCGGTGCACCGTTGGCCGGGTGCTTGCGTGAGCTTGCCGCGTCGCTGCGCGAACTCGCCCAGGTACAGCGTGATCTCGAGGTGGCGCTGGCCGCCCCGCGGGCGACGGCCCGACTGGTTATGGTGCTGCCGGTGATCGGAGTCGTCTTCGGCAGCCTCATGGGATTCGATTCCCTACACACCCTGTTCGCAACCCTGCCGGGACTGGTCTGCCTGGGCGGTGGCGCACTGTTGATGCTCGCCGCCGCAAGCTGGAACCGCGCGCTGGTGCGCCGAGCGGCCCCGACCGACCTGACCCCGGGGCTGCGACTCGAACTCATGGCTATTGCCATGTCCGGCGGCGGGTCCATCGACCGTTCGCGAGCCCTGGTGCGTGCAGCAACCGAGCGCTTTGGTATTGCGCCCGGTGCAGATGCAGATGCAGATGCAGCCGCCCGTGCCGACGGCGACGACCCGGTTGACCGGGTGCTTGACCTGTCGTCACGGGCGGGCGTTCCGGCGGCGGAACTGCTCCGCAGCGAGGCTGAACAGTTGCGGCGCGATGCTCGCAGTGCCGGGCAGCGCCGTGCCGCGACGCTGTCGGTGACGCTGATGCTACCGCTCGGGCTGTGTGTGCTGCCCGCGTTCATGCTCGTCGGCGTGGTGCCGCTGCTGATCAGCGTGCTCTCCTCCACACTGACGACCTTCTGAATCTATCGACTGATGAGCGGTTGCCGCGGCGTGCGCCGCCAGGTCCGGGCAGAGTGAACCTGCTCGTGCCGCCCAACCCGCGTCAATGGACGCAGAAGGAGACGAGTCTGTGAATACAAAGATCTCGGTGACCACGAAAACTGAAGTACCAAAAACAACTGCACTGCGACGGCTGGCGGACGAGGCCGGAGCGGCGACGGCGGAATATGTGGTGGCCACGATGGCCGCGGTCGGGTTCGCCGGACTGCTCATCGTCATTCTGCGCAGCGACGAGGTGCGCGGAATGCTCACCGATCTGGTGCGACGTGCCCTCAGCGTGGGGTAACCGGGCGGACCGATCGTTTTTTGCGAATTGGACGAGTGCGCGGCGTCTCGGCAGCAGGGGGAGCACGACCGCCGAATTCGCCACGGCGCTGCCAGCGGTCGTACTCATTCTGGCCTGTTGCCTAGGTGCCGTGCAGGTCGTCGGAGTTCAGGTGCGGTTGACGGATGCTGCCGCAACCGCCGCGCGGGCGCTCGCCCGCGGCGACAACGCGGGGCGTGCCGCGATGCTCGTGCAGCAGGCGGTATCGGGGGCCAGCCTGTCCCCGGAAGGGCGCGGCGAGTTCGTCTGTGCCCGAGTCACTGCCCCCGGCCTGACCGGCATATTCGCGGGTCTGACCCTCGAAGCGCGCTCCTGCGCCCTGGCCGGTGGATTGTGAGCGCGCACGACGATAATCCCGCGATCGGGGCTACCGCGATCGGAACCGCCGTTATCGGAACCGCCGCTATCGGGGCTACCGCTATCGGGGCTTCCGGGATCGGGGCCGCCGGGATCGGAACCGCCGAGACCAGGCGCAGCGAGCGGGGAGCGGGGTCGATCCTCGCCCTGGCGGTGCTCGCTGCGACCGTGCTGTTGACGAGCCTCGTCGTGTCGGTCCTCGCCCTGTTTGCCGATGCACGGTCTGTTGCAAACGCGGCCGACGCCGCCGCCCTCGCTGCTGCCGATACCGCCTCCGGCGCAATCGCCGGCTTCCCCTGCGAAGCGGCGGAAGCCGTGGCGACGCTGAACGAGACGGCCGTCACGCAGTGCACGGTGATCGGGCTGGTCGCATCCGTTTCGGTCCGGCGCCGGGTGCACGGCATCGATATCTCCGCGAGTGCCCGGGCCGGGCCGCCGGCCGGTTAGCGCGAGCCCGAGCGCGGTCGGTTGACGCACCGCAGCGAACTCGTGGACGAACGATTTAGGGGAGGAGCGCCTCGAGGTAGCGGTACTCGACCGCGCTCGGACGACCGGGGGAATCGGAACCCTCGAACTCCAGGCCGGCTCCGCGCGCATAGAGATAGCGCTTGCCGGAGTCGGCCGGAATCTCGATTCGGGGCTGAGGATCACCCGAGTCGAGGAAAGTCGTCGTGATTGTCTTGCCCTGAAGGGGCCCGTCCGTCAACTTCGCGGTGTATGTGGCCGTCATTGTACCCATAGGACTATTCTGCACTCGGTCAGGCAAACATCAAGGGTTTGGGATTGTGGTGGTGAGCACCGAAAGCGAACTGAGCAATGGCTGGGAGTGACGTGTATGCGAGCGGGACGCGCCGAGACGCGCCCGTCGATTAGGCGGGCACTCCATTCCGGTGTGTATGGTGTGCCTTGGCCCATGATTCGGTCACTACGTATAAAGAGGAGTCTGGTGCCAGGCACTAAGAAGCTGGTCATTGTTGAATCACCGACCAAGATGAAGTCGATCGCCGCGTATCTCGGCGACGGCTACGAGGTTTTGTCTTCGGTCGGTCACATTCGCGATCTGATCGAGCCGAAAAACCTGCCCCCCGAGCTGAAAAAGGGCGCACTCGGCCGCTTTTCGGTCGACGTCGAAAACGGCTTTGAACCGTACTACGTGGTGAGCGACGCCAAGAAGAAGACCGTCAGCGAACTCAAGCGGGCACTCAAGAATGCGAACGAACTCTTGCTCGCAACTGATGAGGACCGCGAGGGCGAGGCAATCGCCTGGCACCTGCTGCAGGTGCTGCAGCCCAAGGTTCCGGTGAAGCGGATGGTGTTTCACGAGATCACCAAGGACGCCATCCTCGCCGCCAAGGACAACACCCGCGAACTCGACACCGCCCTCGTCGACGCGCAGGAGACCCGGCGCATCCTGGACCGCATCTACGGCTACGAGATTTCCCCGGTGCTCTGGCGCAAGGTCGGCCCCGGCCTGTCCGCCGGACGCGTGCAGAGCGCCGCGACCCGCCTCGTCGTCGACCGGGAGAAGGAGCGCCTCGCATTCGTCTCCGCCGGCTACTGGGACCTGCTGGCGCGACTGGCAGCATCCGCTTCAGAAACTGACCAGGCGTTCGACGCGAAGCTCGTGCGTCTGAACGGTGAGCGCATTGCCACCGGTGGCGACTTCGATGACTCCGGTGCACTCAAACCCGCCGTGAAGGCCGTCACCCTCGACGCTTCCGCTGCCCAGGCGTTGACGATCGCGCTGCGGACCCCCGGCGTCAAGCTCGAGGTCAGCAAGGTCACCTCGAAGCCCTACCGGCGCAGCCCGGCCGCACCGTTTACCACCTCGACCCTGCAGCAGGAAGCGGCGCGCAAGCTGCGCTTCACCGCCCGGCAGACCATGAGCGTCGCCCAGTCGCTGTACGAAAATGGGTACATCACATATATGCGTACCGACTCCCCGTCGCTCGGTCAGCAGGCCCTCACAGCCGCCCGCACCCAGGCGGCTGCGCTGTACGGCGCCGAGACCGTTCCGGATGCTCCGCGCGCCTACAAGGGCAAGAGCAAGAATGCGCAGGAGGCGCACGAAGCCATTCGCCCCTCCGGCGACACCTTCCGCACCCCGGCTTCACTCGCCTCGAGCCTGCGCGGCAACGACTTCAAGCTCTACGACCTGATCTGGAAGCGCACCGTCGCTTCACAGATGAAGGACGCCACCGGCTCGACCGCTTCAGTGACTATCGCGGCCGGTCCGACCGGCACGACGGAGCACCCCTCCGCGTCGGGTGCGCTCGCCGAATTCGGAGCCAGCGGAACGGTCATCACCTTCCGCGGCTTCATGCTCGCCTACGAGGAGTCGAAGGACGAGGAACGCAACGCGTCGACCGACGCGACCGAGTCGAAGCTGCCGCCGCTCGAAGAGGGCCAGACGCTGACCCTGCTCGATCTTGAGGCCAAGGGCCACGAGACGACCCCGGCTGCTCGCTACACCGAGGCCAGCCTGGTCAAGAAGCTCGAAGAGCTCGGCATCGGCCGCCCCTCGACGTTTGCGTCGATCATCTCGACCATCACCGAGCGCGGCTATGTCACGCCGCGCGGCCAGTCGCTCGTTCCCAACTGGATCGCCTTCTCGGTGGTGCGCCTGCTCGAAGAGTTCTTTAGCGACCTGGTCGAATACGACTTCACCGCCGAGATGGAGGACGACCTCGACCGCATCGCCGGCGGCGAAGCCAACCGCCTCGACTGGCTCAACAGCTTCTATTTCGGCAGCGACAAGCATCGCGGCCTGCGACAGGTCATCGACAACCTCGGTGAGATCGACCCGCGCGTGATCAACTCGGTCACCATCAGCGACGACATCACCCTGCGCATCGGCAAGTACGGTCCCTACCTCGAGGTCGTCGACCCCGACGCCGCAGCGGATGCCCCGCCTCGCCGCGTAAACATTCCGCCGGAACTCGCCCCCGACGAACTGACGGCGACCAAAGCCCGCGAGCTCATCGACGCCCCGATCGTCACCGATCGCGTCATCGGACTCAACCCGGAGAACGGTAAGGAGATCGTTGCGAAGGACGGCCGGTTCGGACCGTACATCACCGAGCTCGCGCCAGCTCCGGCCGAGCCCGATGTTCCGGCCATCGCCGCACCGGTCGAAACTATCGATCCCTCCACCGGCGAGGTCACCGTGCCCAAGCCGAAGCGCAAGCCGGCCGCGAAAAAGGTGGCTGCCGCGGACAAACCGCGTACAGCATCCATTTTCAAATCGATGGATCTGGCCACGGTCGACCTGGACACGGCCTTGCGGCTGCTGGCCCTGCCGCGCACGGTCGGGCTCGACCCGGAAACCGGCACCGAGATTCTGGCCCAGAACGGCAAGTTCGGTCCGTACCTGAAGAAGGGGATCGACACCCGGTCGCTCACGAGCGAAGACCAGATCTTCGAAATCGACCTGCCGGGCGCGATCGAGCTCTACGCCCAGCCCAAGTACGGCGCACGCCGTGCGTCGAGCGCCCTAAAGGAATTCGAAGCGCCTGATCCCGAGAGCGGCAAGGCGATCAAGATCAAGGACGGTCGGTTCGGTGCCTATGTGACCGATGGAGTCACCAACGCGACCATTCCCAAGTCGGAGGACATCGAGGAGATCGACTTCGACCGGGCCGTGGAGCTGCTCGCCGACAAGCGGGCCAAGGGTCCGGCCGCGCCGCGCACGAAAGCACCGGCCAAGAAGGCCACGGTCAAGAAGCCAGCCGTGAAGAAGCCGGCCGTGAAGAAGGCGCCGACTGCGGCCGCAAAGGCGGCTACCGCCAAGAAGGCGGCCGCTACCCGAGCCGCGAACGCGGCGGCCAAGGCCGCGTTGAACGGCACGGTCGCACCTGTGACCGCGGCCAAAAAGACTGCGGTCAAGAAGCCCGCTGCCAAGAAGACACCGGTAAAGAAGGCACCGGTGAAAACGGCAGCCAGTTCGGTCGCTGAATCCGCCGCGACGACGACGGTCGCGTCAAAGGCTGCGCGCCCGGAGTGACCGGCCTTTTCATCACCCTCGAGGGCGGCGACGGATCCGGAAAGACCACGCAGGCGCAGTTGCTCACCGACTGGCTCAAGGAACGGGGGCGCACCGTCGTGCGCACCCGCGAGCCCGGGGGAACAGATGTCGGGGTGGAGATTCGGCAGATCGTGCTGCACCACCGCGGGGAGGTCGACCCGCGCGCCGAGGCTCTGCTGTACGCCGCCGACCGTGCCCAGCACGTGGGTACCAAGCTGCGGCCGGCGCTCGCCCGCGGGGATGTGATCGTGCAGGACCGCTACCTGGACTCCTCCGTCGCCTACCAGGGTGCCGGGCGTGTGCTCGGCGCCACCGAGGTGCGCAACCTGTCACTGTGGGCGGCGGAAGGATTGCTGCCCGACCTGACCGTGCTGCTCGATCTGGACGAGGTAATCGCGCGGGCTCGGCTCGACGCCGATGACAAGGTCTTCGACCGGCTCGAAGCCGAGAAGAACGACTTCCATGCCCGGGTGCGCGCTGCGTTCCTCGAGCTCGCCGAGGCAGAACCCGACCGTTTTCTCGTCGTCGACGCCGCCGCCCCCGCCGCCGAGATCGCGGCCACCATCCGAGCCCGAGTGTCCCCCCTCCTGTAGCGGCCCCGGAGCGCATGCGGTGTCGGTGGCGCGGGTTACCCTTGACTCATGGCAGTGTGGGACAACCTAACGGGACAGGCCGACGCGATCGCCATCTTCCGGGCAGCGGCGCAACGGGTACCCTCCGGCGTCGATACCGGCAAGGCGGATACCGGCGCGATTGGTAGCAGCGCCTCCACCGTCGAGTCGACCTCGATGACGCATGCCTGGCTCATCACCGGGCCACCCGGTTCCGGCCGCTCCAACCTCGCCTTCGCCTTCGCGGCGGCCCTGCTCAGCCCGGGCACTCCCGACGGTGACCGCGCGGCCGCTCGTCAGGTCGACGCGCGCACCCACCCCGACCTCAGCGTGCTCACCACCGAGGGCGTCATCATCAAGATGGAATCCGTCAAGGAGGCCGTCGCCCGCTCGCAGTATTCGCCGTCGGTCGGTCGCTACCGGGTCGTCGTCGTGGAAGACGCCGACCGCATGGTCGAGCGCACCTCCAACGTGCTGCTCAAAGCCCTTGAAGAACCGCCGGAACGCACCGTGTGGATACTGTGCGCGCCGAGCGAAGCCGACCTGCTCCCCACCATCCGCTCGCGCGTACGGACCGTGCGCCTGCGCGTACCGAGCGTCGCCGATGTCGCCGACCTGCTCGTGCGGCGCAACGGCGTCGACCCGATCATCGCCGAACTGAGCGCCCGCCTGGCCCAAAGCCACATCGGTATGGCCCGGCGGCTCGCGACCAGTGCCGAGGCGCGGGCACGGCGCGAGGAGACCCTGCGCACGGCCCTCGGCATCCGTTCGGTATCATCGGCCGTCAACGCGGCGGCGCGACTGCTCGCGATCGCCGGCGACGACGCCAAGGCGATCACCCTCGAACTCGACGCAGCGGAGCGCGACGGCATGCTGCGCTCACTCGGCGTCGAGGCCGGGCAGTCCGTGCCGCCGGGGCTGCGCAGCCAGATCAAGGCCCTCGAAGATGACCAGAAACGCCGGGCCGTGCGCAGCCTGCGCGACGGGATCGACCGAATCCTGGTCGACCTCGCATCGCTCTACCGCGACGTGATCATGGTGCAGCTCGGGCGCGAACGGACCGTGATCAACCTCGAACTGCTCGCCGAACTGCGCGCCGCGAGTGCGGCCGGCCCGCCCGCCGCGACGGTCGCCACGATAGACGCGATTGCCGTTGCCCGCCAGCGCATCCAATCCAACGTGGCACCGGCGCTCGCCCTCGAGGCGATGCTCGTGTCGGCGATCCGTCGTCCACAGTGATTCCCAGCCGCTGTCGGTAGCCTGAAGCGCAGCATCCGCTTCGCGCCATGAAAGAGGAACCCGTTGAATCGAAGCATTCGCGCCACTAGCCTCACTGCCGCCGCTGTGGCCCTCACGCTCGCTCTCAGCGGATGCGCGACCTGGTTCGCGACGGACGCTGGCCCCACCGAGTCCACCCCCACCGGCGAACAGGTGTCTGCTGGCCTCGACCCGTTCTACAGTCAGGTGCTGCAGTGGGAGGACTGCGGGGACGGCCTGCAATGCACAAAGGCCACCGCGCCGCTCGACTACACCGACCCGGCTGCCGGCAACGTGTCGCTGGCCCTGATTCGCCACTTCGCCACCGGTGGCGACCGGATCGGCTCGCTGCTCGTCAACCCCGGCGGACCGGGTGGTTCCGGGTACGACTTCATCAAGGATTCCCTCGACTACGCCACCGACGACACCCTGCAGGCGAGCTTCGACGTCGTCGGTTTCGACCCCCGGGGCGTCGGGCGTTCCTCGGCAGTCGCCTGCTATGACTCGTCCCAGATGGACGAGTACGTCTACGGACTGACCACGGCCGACCGTGGCACGGACGCCTGGATCGCCGAGCTCTCGGCCTCCTCCGATGCCTTCGCGGCGGCCTGTGCCGAGCAGACCGGGCCGCTGCTCGGCACGGTCGATACCAAGAGCGCGGCCCGTGACCTCGACCTGCTGCGCGCTGTGCTTGGCGACACCCACTTGAACTACCTGGGTTTCTCCTACGGCACCTACCTCGGTGCCACCTACGCCGAGCTCTTTCCTGAAAAGGTCGGCCGTCTCGTGCTCGACGGCGCCGTCGACCCGTCGACCAGTAACTTCGAGGTGACCAAGACCCAGGCGGTGGGCTTCGAAAATGCCCTGCGCGCTTATCTCACGGACTGTCTTGCTGGGAAGGACTGTCCGTTCCGCGGCAGCGTCGACGGCGCGATGACGACCATTGGCGCGCTGTTGAGATCCGTCGACGCGAGCCCCATCACGGCCACGGATGGCCGCCAGCTCGGCGGAAACGCGCTGCTCACCGCGATCATCTACCCGCTCTACCAGGCCACCGCGTGGCCGCAACTGAGCATCATGTTTGACACCGTACTGAAGGGCAGCGCCGACGATGCTTTCCAATTCGCGGATGCCTACAACGGCCGCGACGCCGACGGGAACTACACCGATAACTCGACCGAGTCGTTCGTGGCCATCAACTGCATCGACTACGCCTACAACGCCGACCCGGCCTCGATGCGGGCCGAGGCCGCCGAGCTCGAGGCTGCTGCGCCCGTGATCGGCCTGTTCATGAGCTTCGGCGACATCGGCTGTGCCAACTGGCCGTACAAATTCACCGGAGAGCGCACGGAGATCCACGCGGACGGAGCGGCACCGATTCTCGTTGTCGGCACCACCAACGACCCGGCCACCCCGTACGTCTGGGCGCAGCAGCTGGCCGCGCAACTCACCAGCGGCACCCTCGTGACCTACGCCGGCGAAGGGCACACGGCGTACAACAAGTCGAATTCGTGTGTGAACGACGCCGTCGATTCCTATCTTGTTGACGGAGTAGTGCCGGCTGCCGACCCACAGTGCTAGTCGAAGGGGCAGGTCTGTGAGGTGTGACAAGGCGCAGTGAAATATTTGGAGCATTTCGATCGAAACCGAAGTGCCCGGACGGCGTGAGTTCAAGCCTCGCCACGGGGTCATGCAGGAAAACGCCTATCCGTTCGGCCTGCGCATCGCCACTCTGCGCGACTTCGAAGATCAGCTGCAGCAGATCACCGCGCGACGCTTTTAGCCGATGCGCCCACTCTCGTCGACGACCCGGCCGAGGTGAACCAGCGCGCACTCCTGTTCAGGCTCCTGGCCGTGGCCGCGCCTGGCAGGCCTGGCGGCGTGGGCTGAAGGTGAAGGTGTGAGCCCCCTGGCGGCGTGTGTCAATGCCTCATTCGCCGAGGTGTACAGAATCACTCGGAGAAACGACTAGGCTTGGCTGCTGTGTCACCGAGTGCCTCATGGGGCGCTCTGGTAACGCCGCCTTAGCTCAGTTGGTAGAGCATCTCACTCGTAATGAGAAGGTCGTCAGTTCGATTCTGACAGGCGGCTCCACTAAAGATCATGGTTAGATAGTGTTTCTAAAACAGGCTCCGCGGTATTTTTGTCCGGATTTGCCCACAATTTGCCCACATTCGTTTTAAGTGCGCGGTTATTGAGGGCGTCTGCAACGGCGTCTAGATCCTCTTCGAAGAGGTCGCTGTAGACGTCCAAAGTCATCGCTGCTGAGGCGTGTCCGAGCATCCGCTGCACCGACAGAACGCTCGCGCCTGACGAAATCGCCAACGACGCCGCGGTGTGCCGCAGCGAGTGCGGGGTGATCGCGGGCAGGTTTGGATGACGACTCCTGAGCTCGGTGACGGCCGCCGTGAAGGTACGACGTCGGAAGTTTCCGCTTCGGAGTACGTCGCCATCCGGGGAGGTGAACAGCAGGTCTTCGCGAGACTTGCCTGCGCACTGGGCCCGGAGCATATCGGTCAAGAACGCCGGAAACGGTACTGATCGTCGCTCGTGATTCTTCGGCGTGCCCCAGAGGATGGCGCCCGTTGGCTCTGTAACGGCTTCAGCTACGTCCAGGCGGCGGCGTCCCAAGTCGAGGCGCTTGACTTTCAAGGCGGCCATCTCGCCCCAACGGAGGCCCGTATAGGCCAGCAGGTAGATCACTGTCGAGGTGGGCGCGCAGAGCGCGGCCAGCTCATCGACTTGTTCGGGTGTCAGATAGCCCCGGTCACTCTCAGCGACGCGAGGAAGGCGTACGCCGTCACACGGATTGCGTGGGATGCGACGATCCCGGACGGCGTATTTCATTACGCCGGACAGTACGACGTGAATCTTGCACACGCTCGAGGGGGCGAGAGAATCGCTGAGCTCGGTGACCCAAGCCTGCACTGCGGTGTGGGTCACATCGATGAGGGCGACCCTGCCCCATCGGGGAAGAATGTGCTTCTTGAGAATCCACGCATACGCGCCGATTTCGGGAGGGTCGGCGAAGCCATATGGTCGTAGCAACGCTTCAATGAATGAAGCGTTTCATGGTCAAGTTGTTTTGTGCTGGTAATCGGACTGAGTTCGTCGATTTGGTGCGTGGAGCAGTGTTAGTGCAGCTCGCAGCCTGGCGTGTAGCACCGTCCAGCCGTCGTAGAGCAGACCGGATTTGCTGCTCACCTCTCACCTCTCACCTCTCACCTCTCACCTCTCACCTCTCACCTCTCACCTCTCACCTCTCACCGGACACCCCGGTACCAGCTGCGCGTATCCGGATTGAGCGGCGACTTGCCGAAGAGACGGGCGGTGGCGGCCCGATGGTACGCCGGGACTGCCGCCGCACAGATTTGCGCAGGACAGCGTATGGAGGGATGTGCTCCACCCGAGCGATTCATTTCGCAACGGTAGGGTACCTGCCGTGCGTTGCCGCTCATGGTGTTCCCCGTCGTCGAGGCTTCGACCTTGTTATGGTGAGTAGCGCCACCGTCGGTCATCGCGAGCACATGTTCTGTGAAAGCGAACCGCATGGCCTTGTCGATCGGGCACGTTTGTCAGAATTTTGGCGCGGGTGCGGTAGTCCTTGATGCCGAGGATTGTCCGTCTCTGGAGAACGCATTTCTGGCGCTTCGCATTAAGCAGCAGGTCGATATTCTGTGACGTCTTCTGCTCTTGTGTGTAGAGAACTTTTGGCCGAGTCGGGTTCTCTTGGTCCGGCCAACGCACTGCCGGTCGCTTCGTAGGAGACGGATACTGGTCGGTGAGGTCCGGCGTGGGCGTCGCGATAATTGCGGCGGTGAGGCGGTGTTCATGGAACGGTGGACCTAAATTATGCGCAATCCGCGGGCAGCTCAAGGTTGCCCGGGCATCAATTTCGTACACCTCCGGAAGTGACGACGGACCATCCGTCTTTCACGGTCACAAATTTAGGGAGTGAAAAAATGAAGGCAGTCCTTTATCAGGGCCCCAATGAGGTCAACGTTGAAGAAGTTCCAGATGCCAAGATCGAACGTCCCACTGATGTTCTCGTACGCATTACGGCGACAAATACCGCGTCCGTCAAGGCGCACGTGCCTGTTCCTGACCACCTCGACTGTGCCAGCCCCACTCGGGCGATCAACAACTTCTCCAGAGGGCTCGCGTAGCAGAGCGCATCTTTGTCGTCGGCGACGCGTTAAACGTCAATGGCGGCATGGTCACCCCGTGGCCCTCAATCACCTCCGTTATGGCAGAGACGCCGGCGATCGCATCAATTCCGAATTGACTGCTCGTCAGAAAGTCGACGGCGACATCGCGTACAGCGTCGATCTCTCCTGATCAATCGGAATCGGCCCTTCGACCAACAGAGCCTGCAGTTCATCCAAGACTTGGGATGCGGCCACCGCCAGTTTATTCCACTGGTTGCGCACGGCAAGAACGATGAGCGTGATGATGCCGCCGAAAACGACGGCACCCCCAAGCAGGGTGATCCAAGTGGCAAGCATCACCGCGACATTGTGTCTTCGCAGCCAGATGATGACCGGGCGGAGCGCTGCCCCCAGTGTGCGGGCTATGAGCCCCGGAATAATCACGATTTTCACCTGCACGAGCGCTAACGCAATCACCGATACGAGTGCGATCACGACAAGGTTTTGATCGCTGCGGATGCCCAGACGACCGAGATTGTCAGTCATCAGTGTGCGAATGGATGGCCGACCGCTCTGGTCTTCTGCTCTCATCCTCCAACCCTAAACAGGCTCGGTGCTAACTCACCGTGTTCGCTCCGGGGGCTACCATCATTGGCGATCGTCCGTGGTGCAGCACGGCTTGGCTAACGGAGCCTAAGAGTAGTCCGGGGAAGCCGCCGAGGCCCCGGGTCCCGAGCACCACCAAGTCGGCGGTTTGCGTCGTTTGAACAAGAACTTCTGCTGGCTTTCCCACGAAGAGATGCCGACTGAGTTTCACGTCGGGGTACCGTGTTGTTACCGCAGTGACGACGTGGGTCAACTTTGCTAGTTCCTTTTCGTAGTCCGGATCCAAATCTTCCACGGATGGCGACCAACCCAGGTCACTGACGGTTATACCTATCACGGACACCAGTGCAAGCGGTTTGCCGTGGATGCGCGCCATCTCTGCGGCTTCCCATAAGGCGGGCCCCTGCGTACCGGAGTCAACCGCGATCACGATTTGACCGTTAAAGGAAAGACCATTAATCGCGTTTTCCTGCTGCCGCGGCGGGTCTCCTGCACTAACTGCATCGAAGAAGGTTGGGTGCGTCGTGCTCTGTTCGCCACTTTCGCTGCGGGGAGTACCACGAGTGCCTTGACCGTCTTCCAACTCGGTGGTAGCGCTGTCGTGCGCCTGCGGAACCACGACAGTGGGACAGTGTGAGTGGGCTGCCAGGCCCGATGAGACGCTACCTAACAGTCGTCCGACAAAGCCTCCTCTGCCGCGCTTGCCGACTACGGCCAGTTTGGTGGTTTCGGAATGTTCGATAAGAACCTTAGTGGCATCGCCGCATTCAACATGCGTTTCGGTGCGAACGCTTTGAGCTTCTGCGCGTTTCGTCGCATGGTCAAGGACGGTTTGGGCTTCTTGTCTTGCGGCCAGTGCATAGCTCGCTCCGACAATGGGATCCGCGACAAACGCTGGGGAAAACGTGCTCACCAATCGCAGTGGCCAATTGCGAATGTTAGCCTCGACAGTTGCCCATTCCAGAGCTCTATCGCTGTTCGACGAGCCATCAACGCCAACCAGAATCACATTGCGCATACTCACAGCCTTGCATATTCGAAGTAAAGGGGCAACGTTTGTTGCACTATTTCAGGGTCACCCGTCGGACCCGATCTCAGTTCTGGCGAGTCGTGTCCGTTACACTGGAGGCCTGTTCAGGCAGGCTGCTTGTCAGCCCGTCGGCGACAGACCTCGACACCGCATGTTCACGCAGCGACGGCGCCGTTATCGGATTGATTTGCCATGCCGCAGATCGGGTTACGCGAATTTTTCGACTCTTTCGGTAACTCCTTTTTAGTGAGACCGTGGGGTGATAGCCCAGGCACTAATGCTCCATGAGATCGAGGAGAGGAAACGGTATGGCCGAGAGAATTATTCTCGCGCTGAACGGCGGCACGGGAAGCCGTGCTGCGCTCGACTGGGTGATCGGGCGCGCCCGCACGATTCGCATATCCCTAGAACTCACCACTGTCATTGATCTGGCAAGGTTGCCGACGACGATCACGAAGGACTGGGTCCTTCCGGCTTACGAGCAGTTGTTGATGGATGCTGCGAGTCGGGTGAGAGGCGACGCGCCCACGGTGCAGGTGATGACGTCGGTACGACGAGGCGCGCCGCTCCAGGAGTTGTTGATTTCCGCCGCGGATGCCGATCTGCTGGTTATCGGTACTCGTGAGGCCGCGGGCTCCCTCTATGGAACATTGCGCCACCAGATTGCAGCGGGGGTGAGCTGCCCTCTCGTTATCGTGCCCACAGACTGGACGCCTTGTAATGGTTCCGTCGTCGTCGGCGTGGATGACGACGAAACCTCTCAGTTTGCGGTGGACTTCGCCGCTCGGGAAGCCGAGCGGCTCGGCCGTGAACTGTCGGTCGTGCATGCGTGGCGCATCCCCACCCTGCTCGCTCTCGGATGGTTGAGTGCTGGTGCTAGTCCTTATGACGAGATACGGATGGCACACGCCGAGGTTCTGGCAGGAGTGGTCGAACGGGTCCGCGCCGAGCATGTGACCGTGGTGGTGCGAGACACCCTCGAACACGGATCTGCGGCGTTGGTCCTCACCGACGCGGCGGAGCACGCTGAAATGGTCGTGGTGGGCACCCACGGACGCGGGGTGATGGCTGGGCTGTTTCTCGGCTCGGTCGCTCATGACTTGCTGATCAGTATGCCGTGCCCGGTCGTGGTCGTGCCGCACCCAGCCGACAGGCCTCTGCTCATACCCAACGCCGCGCAGGATAAATAAGGACTCTGGTGGAGCGGCCGGGTTGACATATCGAGTTCCTCAATCAACCACGCGGGTTTCGACGTGAGGCCCCGACGAGACGGTGCTTTCATGAGCGTTACTTCCCAGACGGAGGCGCTCTTACGTGCGCACGATCCCTACGCGCGCCCGGTAGAGGAGGTGCTGGCGGATCTTGAATCGAATCCGCAGGGCTTGAGCGTTAGCGCTGCAGAGCAACGGTTGGCCGTCTATGGTCCGAACCTGCTGGCTGCCCCGCTGCCGAAGAACCCGGTGGTGCGGTTTCTGGCTCACTTCAACGACGTGCTCATTTACGTGTTGCTGGCCGCTGCCGTGCTGAAGTCGATCTTTGGTGATTGGATTGATGCCGCGGTCATTTTTGCCGTGGCGGTGATCAATGCGGTGATTGGTTTCTTGCAGGAGGGCCGGGCTGAGAAGGCGCTGGACGGTATCCGCCGGATGCTGTCCTTGCACGCGTATGTTCGCCGCGATGGTGTGTGGGTTGACGTCGATGCGGAAGCGCTCGTGCCTGGCGATATTGTTCGGGTTAAATCCGGGGACAAGGTGCCGGCCGATGTTCGATTGATCGAGGCAACCACACTGCGTGTGGAGGAGTCGGCGCTCACGGGCGAGTCGGTTCCTACTGCAAAGAAGACCAGCCCGGTTCTTGCTGATTCGGGAATTGGTGACCGGCACAGCATGCTCTACTCGGGCACAATCGTTACCACCGGTCGCGGCGTCGGCGTCGTCACCGGCACCGGTGTTGACACGGAGATCGGCCGTATCCAGTCCATGCTCACCGGGGTGCAGAACCTCGCTACGCCGCTCACCCGACAGTTGGACTCGTTCGGTAAGAAGATAACACTGCTTATTTTGGGCGTAGCTGCGATCATGCTCGTGATCGGGCGTCTTCTGCACGATCAAAATGCTAATGATCTGCTGTCGGCAGCTATCGGGTTCGCGGTCGCGGCTATTCCCGAGGGCCTGCCGGCTCTTGTCACCATCACCTTGGCCCTCGGGGTACAGCAGATGGCCAAACGTCGAGCCATCGTGCGCAAACTCACCGCGGTTGAGACGCTCGGCTCGGTCACCACCGTCTGCTCCGACAAGACCGGCACGCTCACCCGCAACGAGATGACGGTGCGAAGCGCCGTCACCCGAGCAGCTCACTACTGCGTCACCGGCATTGGTTACGAGCCCGTTGGCACGGTCAGCCTTGATAACGAACCCGCCTCACTCGATACCCGCCCCGACTTGACCGCACTCGTCACGGTCATGGCTCTCTGCAACGATGCCCGTGTTACCGAAGAGGACGGCCACTGGCGCGTTGTCGGTGAACCGACCGAGGGTGCCCTGCGAACTCTCGCCCTCAAGACCAACTTTGATGCCGCCAGCTGGAAACGGATGGCGGTCATACCGTTTGAGTCCGACAACAAATTCATGGCCACGCTCGATAAGGACCCCGACGGGAAGGCGCAGATTCTAATCAAGGGAGCCCCGGGAGAAGTACTCAAGCGAAGTAGTCTGCAGCTCGGCGCCGACGGAAGCCCTGAACCGATCGATGCGGCCTTCTGGGATACGTGTGTCGATGATCTCAGCGCGCAAGGCCTGCGGGTGCTTGCCGCCGCACGCGCCGTCGCAGCCGACGGGATGGTCGACCTGAACATCGAAGATATTGGCAACGGAATGCTGTTTCTTGGTTTGGTGGGCATTGTCGATCCGCCCCGGCCGGAGGCGATCAAAGCGATTGATACCATGCATGCCGCCGGTATTCGGGTAAAGATGATCACCGGCGACCATGCGGGCACCGCGCGCGCAATCAGCCGTGAAATGGGCATCACACACGACGCGAACGCGCATGTGATTACCGGCGCCGAACTGCAAGCGATGAGCCAAGACCAACTCATTCGGGTCGTGCGAGAGGTCGACGTGTTTGCGCGCACCAGTCCCGGACACAAGCTACGCATCGTCAAGGCTTTGCAAGCCCACAAGGAGGTCGTCGCGATGACGGGCGACGGCGTCAACGATGCCCCCGCGCTCACCCGTTCCGACGTTGGGGTCGCAATGGGGATCAAGGGAACGGAGGCGACTAAAGAGGCCGCTGACATCGTTCTCGCCGACGACAACTTCGCTACCATCGAGCGGGCCATTGAAGAAGGGCGCCGCATCCGTGACAACCTGCAGAAGTCGATCGTCTTTTTGTTGCCGACCACTGCCGCACAATCATTGGTCATCCTCGTCGCCGTGCTCTTCGGATTTACCTTGCCCCTTCAGCCAGCGCAAATCCTCTGGGTAAACTTGATCACTGCCGTCACCCTTTCGCTCGCCCTCGCTTATGAACCCGCCGAGCCCGGCATAATGCTGCGCCAGCCCCGCAAGCCGGGCGGATCCCTCATTGGCCAGGCCTACCTTGGCCGCATCCTCTGGGTGGCTTTGCTAATCAGTGGTGCCACCATCGCAGTTTTCTTCCTGGAGCTTGCTGTTGGGTCCGCTCTTGCGCAAGCGCAAACCACCGCGGTGACCATGCTGACTATTAGCCAGGTCGCTTTTCTTTTCAACTCGCGTTTTTTGCAAGCGTCAAGCCTGAAGTTTGCCGTGTTACGCGGTAACCCGGCGATCTGGATCTCCACTGGCGCGCTTCTCATACTGCAACTCGTGTTCGTATATACCCCCTTCATGAACCTCTGGTTCCGCTCCGCGCCAATCGGTATGCGCGAGTGGGGGTACACCCTCGGCTTGTCTGCTGCGATATTCCTGTTCGTCGAACTGGGCAAGGCGATCGAACGGGTGCAGGCCCGGCGACAGAAGTGACCGTGTCCACGGACCGGCAGGGTCGGTGACCAGGGCGAATGCTGGGAGCGGTGTCAAAGTATCGCCGCGACCTCATGTGTGGCGGCTTGGCCGGCGTCCGGAATGGCGAGGGCTCACTGCGTTAGCGGTGGGCTCTCGCTCACAGACTATTCGACGCCACTGATAACGCCACCTCAAAAGCAGGTCAAACGGATTGCGCCCGGGGATTGAGCCTGGCATTGGCTGGTCTGATTGCAGGTTAGAGGGCCACGTGCGCGCGTTCCCGGGTGGATAAGAGTTTTCGACGAGTTCAGTGATAGCCGCGAAAAAGCCCCGGCTTCACTGCACCTGGGGGAGGTGAGGAATCTGTCGGGGCTAATTCGTTTGGAGTGGGGGACTCCGTTGCCAACGGTACGGGGATGGGCTGGATGCCGGCTGGGCAATCCCCGCGTCGTGAAAAAGATAACAGGAACATCCCCTGGGATACGAGACGCTGGGTCGTTCTTGAGTCTCGCGGCCTTAGCTCGATGCGTCACTTAGTGATCACAGTATGCCGCCAAAGAGCGCTACAAGTCACTTGTCTGCACTGCTCGTTCGAGCCATCGACGGCTCTGCTCCAATCCCGGTGTTAACGTCAACTGAAAACAGGGCCAGAAACGCCAACTGAAAATAGAGCCACCAACCATCATGGAAGGTGATCAAATTGGATGATTGGGCAGAGATTCGCCACCTGCATTCGGCGGGGAAGCATTCGAAACGGGAGATAGCCCGGCTGGTTGGGGTGTCCCGGGGCACGGTGGATCGGGCGTTGGCAGTGGATCGGTCGCCGACGTATCAGCGGGAGCCGACGGGGTCGAGTTTCGACGCGTTTGCCGGCCAGGTGCGGGTGTTGCTCGCGGTGACGCCAACGATGCCGGCAGCGACCGCGGCCGAGCGGGTGGGCTGGTCGGGGTCTCCGTCGCTCTTCCGGGCCAAGATCGCCCAGCTGCGGCCGGAGTATGCGGTGCCGGATCCCGCGGATCGGCTGGTGCACCCGCCCGGGTTCCAGGTCCAATGTGATCTCTGGTTCCCGCACGAAGACCTTCCGTTGGGCCATGACCGGGCTGCTGCACCGCCGGTTTTGGTGATGACGTCAACGTTCTCCGGGTTCATCCAGGCCCGCATGTTGCCCTCGCGGACGACGCCGGATCTGCTCGGCGGGATGTGGTCGTTGCTGCAGGAGGCCGAGGCCGTTCCCGCCCGGCTGACGTGGGATAACGAGACCGGCATCGGGCGTGGGAAGCTCACCGAGCCGGCCGCCGCGTTCGCCGGTACTCTCGGCACGCAGATCAAGCTGCTCAAGGCCCGCGATCCTGAGTCCAAGGGCATGGTCGAGCGGATGAATCGCTTCTTCCGGAGCCGCTTCATGTCGGGGCGCGCCTTCACATCTCCCGACGACTTCAATCAGCAGCTGGCCGGCTGGCTGCCCCTCGCGAACAACCGTCTCTCCCGGTCGCGACGAGGGCGGCCGGGAGACCTGGTCAGCATCGACCGGGCGGCGATGTGCGGACTTCCGCCGATGGCGCCGGAGGTGATGTTCCGCAACAGCGTACGGCTCCCAAGGGATTGCTACGTTCGCGCGTTCAGCAACGACTACTCTGTCGACCCAGCCATGATCGGCCGGGTCGTTGACGTGGCCGCGAGCCTGGAGCGCGTGACCGTCCATCACGACGGGGTACTCATCGCCGAGCATCGCCGGAAATGGGCCCGGCAACTGACCGTCACCGACCCGGCACATGTCCTCCGCGCGGCCGAGCTGCGCGCCCAGTTCCAAGCCCAACGCGCGCGCCGGCCCACGGTCACGGGCGTCGTCGAAATGGCCTCACTGGTCCGCTACGACGAGCTCTTCAGCGTTGACATCGACGCCGCGCCGACCGTGTTGGCGGTCGCGTCATGACCGGCTCGGAAGCGGCCTCGCAGATCGAGTACTACGCCCGCGCATTGCGGGCACCGCGGATCAGTGAAGCGTTCCGGCGCCTGGGCGACCAGGCCCGCGACGCGGGTTGGTCCCATGAGGAATACCTCGCCGCAGTGCTCTCCAAGGAGGTCTCCGAACGCGAGGCATCCGGGGCCGCGCTGCGGATCAAGGCCGCCCGGTTCCCAGGTCACAAGACCCTCGAGGACTTTAACTTCGATCATCAGCCCTCCGCCGATCGGAACCTGATCGCGCACCTGGGCACGAGCGTGTTCCTCACCGAAGCGAAGAATGTCGTCCTCCTCGGGGCCCCCGGGAGCGGGAAAACACACCTCGCCGCCGGCATCGGGATCAAGGCCGCCAAAGCGGGCCACCGGGTCATCTTCGACACCGCGACGGGCTGGGTGACTCGACTCCAAGAGGCCCACTCGAGGGGAAAACTCGCCGCCGAACTCATCCGGCTGCGCCGTTACAGCCTGCTAATCGTTGACGAGGTCGGCTACATCCCGTTCGACCAGGATGCCGCGAACTTGTTCTTCCAACTCGTGTCTTCCCGCTACGAACACGCCGCGCTCATCATGACGAGCAACCTGCCCTTCGCCCGCTGGGGCGATTTGTTCGGCGACCTCACGATCGCCTCCGCGATGATCGACCGCATCGTTCACCACGCCGACGTAATCAGCCTCAAAGGCAACAGTTACCGGCTCAAGCAACACCAACCCGCCGAGACTACGGCACACTAGAACCACACAAGAGTGGCCCTGTTTTCAGTTGGCAGAAGTGGCCCTGTTTTCAGTCGGCGTTGACACATTCGAGCAGATCTATTTTCGGCTCGAGTCAGCGCCCGCGCTATGAACACTTTCCTCGTCAGCGGACGGCATGAAATGTTTGTCCGTCCACCGTGCGGGAGTTACGCACCCGCTGCTGATCGTTTGAGACCTGACACGAAATGGACCTTTCGTCCGGGAGCGTCAATGGGATTGCTCCTCGGCACAATGCTCGACCCCTTGCCCTAGATGTCTCTAAGAATCGACCCCCGGTAGGGCTCATTCTTGGTCATTTTTTTGGAAGCGTACGCCACAAGTCTTTCATCTGCACTGCTCAGTCGGGCCATCGACGGCTCTGCTCCGGCTCCGTAGGCGCCGAAGGCGGCATACCCTCGCGGGGGTCCCACTCTGCGTGGTGCGACCGCGCGAGCTAGGGCCGTGGCCTTCGGCCCCAGGTCAGTGGTTTGGGAGCCAGCGACTGTTCGTTGATGCGGCCTTATTGACAACACACCGGGGGAGCGGGATCAGTCTGGTAGCTCGGTGTCACCAGATGGAGGCAGGTTGATGTCCGCCTCGCCTACATTTGCATCGACATCTCCGGGATCATCCGGTTCCTGCGGCAACCTTGACGTGGTCCGCGGCGTCCGTATCGATCGTTGATGGAACGGATTGCGTCTGCTTGGCTTCTGTCTCGGCTTCGCTTGCCGGGCAGTAGCTTATGTCTTTGTGCTTTTGATCGCCAACTTTGGATATTTGCTTATTTTTTTGAGAAGTCATTCGGTTTGAGGGTGGCGATGCGGTGCGCATGATCTTGAAGAGTGTCCTCGCTGATGAGCATTCCGATGTCAGTAAAGCGCTGACGTAGAGCGCTTAAAACGTGCGCTTCGTCATGACCCGCCAGGTCAGATTCCTCCTGCACCAGGATCCCTGCCACTTTGGCGTCATCCAGTTGGGAGTGTTGGTCTTGAATCGGTTCGTCTTGAATCGGTTCGTCTTGAGTGCCTCTTTTGCCGGTCATTATTACCTTCTCTTCATCAGATACGTCAAGAGCATTGAGCTTGAGTACGTCAACCGACCGACTCAACCTGCCGGGCGTGAACCGCGACGTGCCCGACCGACCGGGTCGTAATCGACTTTTACGCCGGATGTGTGGTTACCACCCGTAGATGCGTGGGATTATCTCGTGCCGCGGTACCTGCTCGGGTCCCGGATAGGTGACCACTATCGGCACGTCGTCGGGGCCACGGCCCTCGACCATCCTGAATCTATCGATGGTTTGGCTTGTCACGTGTGGTGACTGCGCGCGGAGTACCCGTTCACATCGTCGAAGTTCTTCTTCGTCCTCCGCTGTCCAAATCAGGTACTGGATCCCGACGGGACCAAGAGGATGCTCGGCGCACGCTCCTATCTCACGCAGATACAGCTCGCCGCCGTCGCCGCCGACCAGCAGCGCAGCGCTGTTATTTCGAACTGTGACGTCGAAGCCGAGTAGTTCCTTGTAGAACAGCACTGATCGGTCGAGTTCACGCACGAACATTACCGCTGACGCCAGCCTCACTCTGCTCGCCTCCGGAAGTTGACCGTGGCTGCGGTGCGCATTATCGAATCTCGATTAGTTCTCGGGCAGCGGCGACGATATGTCGGGCTGAGATCCCCGCCGCGTCGAGGAGTTCGGCCGGCTCACCCGACGTCGGTAGTCCGGTGACGCCGAGGAGTTTGACGCGCAGTTGCGGCACCTCCGCCTCAGCCAGAGCTTCCATCACCGCACCCCCGATACCACCCTGCGGATAATGGTCCTCCACCACAACCAACCGTCCCTTCGTGATGCGGCAGGTGTCGACCAGGGTGCCCCGGTCGAGCGGTTTGATCGAGTACAGGTCGATCACCCGTGCGGCGATGCCGGACTGAGCGAGCTCCTCGGCGGCGGCTAAGCATTCGTGCAGGGTGACGCCCGCCCCGATGAGTGCCACGGTGTCGTCGGCCCCGGCCCGATGGACCTTACACCCGCCGAGGGGAAACTGCTCCTCTGGTCCGTAGATGACCGGATAGGCGCCCCGGGTCGCGCGTAGGTAACTGATGCCGTCCAGGTCGGCCATTATCTTCACCAGCGCTGCGGTCGAGGGTGCGTCGCTTGGATATACGACAATTGAGGTGTGTATAGCGCGCATCGCCGCGATGTCTTCCAGAGCCATCTGGGAGGGCCCATCCTGGCCGATTTCAACGCCGGCGTGAGTGCCGACCAGGCGAATGTTCGCCTCCGACACACCGGCCATCCGGATGAAGTCGTAGGGTCGGGCGATCAAGAAAGCGGCGAAGCTTGACGCGAAGGGGATGTATCCGCGCACCGACAAACCCACCGCGGAAGCGATGAGTTGTTGTTCAGAAGTGAACATTTCAAAGAATCGTTCCGGACAGACCTCTCGAAACTCGCCGGCATGCGTGGAGTTGCCGACCTCTCCGTCAAGGACAACTACCTCCGGTCGTACTGCTAGCGCGGAAATCGCGGCACCGAAAGCCGCCCGGGTGGCGACTTTCTGGCCGATCTCCCACGCAGGGAGGGTGACTGTGGCGCCAGGGTCGGGGACGATCGCAGATGTCCCGGCATCGGGAACAGCGGTGGTGATAGTCAGCCCGGTCACGCCACCGAGGGCGGCGATAGCACGGTCCGCTATTTCCGGCGGGAGGACCTTGCCGTGCCAGCCGTTTTTGTTTTCAATCTCGGGCACACCTTTGCCTTTGATGGTGCGGGCCAATATCACTGTCGGCTGGTCCGGATGAGACCGGGCTTCGGTCAATGCCGCATCGATCGCGACGACATCATGTCCGTCAAGCACGAGGGCGTGTGCGCCGAACGCTTCGACTCGTTTGGCGTACTTGTCCATGTCCCATTGCAGCTCGGTAGGCCCGTCCTGGCCGAGCCTGTTGATGTCGACGATGGCCGTCAAGTTGCCGAGTTTGTAATAGCTTGCCTTGTCGATCGCCTCCCACATGGAACCTTCTGCCAGCTCGCTGTCTCCGCAGAGCACCCACGTCTGGTAGGGAAGCTTGTCCAGGTATCTTGCGGCCAGGCACACGCCAACCGCGTCTGGTAGGCCCTGGCCGAGAGAACCAGTCGCAACATCCACCCAGGGCAGGATAGGCATCGGATGCCCCTCGAGTCGGGAACCGAACTGGCGGTAGGTATTCACCAACTCGTCCTCATCGACGACGCCCACAGCACGGTACATCGAATACAACAACGGCGAGGCGTGACCTTTAGAGAAGATCAGATGGTCATTGGTCGCCTGCTGGGCGTTGGCCCAGTCATACCGTAGGTGCCCAACCAGAAGAACCGACATCAGATCCGCCGCCGACAGCGATGAGGTCGGATGACCAGAACCGGCTTGCGTACTGCAACGGATGGAATCCACCCTCAGCTGGGTCGCCAACCGGTGTACGAGATGCAGGTGTTCACCGGTCAGTTTCGCGGTATCCGACGTTGGAGTGGGGTTTATTGTCATGTCGTCATCTTCCTTCGCGATGAGAAATGGATTTGTTCCCGCGGCGAAACAGGCTGGGTCGCGTCCCTGCCCAAACGTACTCCGCTGACCATGGATCTGGTAGAGGCTCGGTCTAAGGTGAAAAAACGACACGTCGGATGAACGGATTGTCGTAACCATCGCAATGCTCGCTGAGGCAGCGTTGGTAGACACCGATGACGGTGTCGAGGGGCGATTGGATGTGCGTTACGAGCTGCACCCGCTGCCGCCAACACGTTTTAGGGGCGACCATCGTAAGATTGAAGAATTTCAACGCACGGCCGAGTCGGGAGATCCACTGGCAGCGGATGCTGGCCGACGCGGGACTTGTGTTTGAGATACCCGGCGACTGTCCTTGGGGACTTGCGGACTTCGACAACAAAATATTGCGTGTCGTCGGCTGTGATCGATTGGTGCGGAGGTAGCCCGACTGGGCAGCACGCTCGGCATACGCGTCGCCGGCATGAACCGCACCGATCGCGGCACCATACCAGGAGTGGGTCGGCGTCAACCTGATTGCCGTCAACTAATCTCACCCTGGTGGCACGCGGGGAGTCACCCTCGATAATTTCGGCCCCCAGCACGCTCTGGTGCAGGTCCACGCCGTGGTGACGATGTACTCCTGCAAATACTTCGGCGAGTTCTCGGCCGAGGACCCGGAGTAGCGGAAGTTCTTCCCTCTCCAACATCGTCACCTCGAGCCCAGCCTGTACCGACACGTGATTTCGGTAATGTGCTCTCGCTTGTTGACGGCAGCTGATGGAGGGGCGCAGCATGAAGGGGTACCTATCTTGTCGTGCAAACCGACGACTGGAAAACGACGACTGGAAATCAGAGGATCTCAGATGCCGAAAGTGGCGATCAATGGGTTGGGCCGAATCGGGCGGGCTGCATTGAAAATTCTGCTCGAGTCGGAGGATTTGGAACTTGTTGCGGTCAACGATGTGGCGTCAATTGAGAATCTTGCCTACCTGCTGCGATACGACACGGTCTACGGCCGGTACCACCGTCAGATTGTTGTGGAGGCTGATGCGCTTGTCATCGACGGCCACCGGGTGGTGGTCCTTGCCGAACGAGACCCAGCGGCGCTGCCGTGGCGGGAACTCGCAGTCGACCTAGTGTTGGAATGTACTGGTGCTTTCACCCAGGCGGAGGATCTGACCAAACATATTCAGGCGGGCGCGTCGTTCGTCATCTTGTCTGCCCCGACGAAGTCCGACTCCATCCCGACGGTTGTGCACGGGGTGAACCAGGCGGATGGGCAGCCGCAGATCATCTCTTGTGCCAGTTGCACGACGAACTGCATCACACCGGTCATCGAGATCGCGACAAGGCGTCTGGGGCTGGAGCGTGCGATTATGACCACAATTCACGCCTACACCGCCACCCAGCGCCTAGTCGACTCGCCGAACAGTAATTTCCGGCGTGGGCGGGCAGGTGGGGCTAACTTGGTGCCCGCTCCGACCGGTGCTGCGCGGGCGACAATCCGGGCATTGCCGGAGTTGACTGGGCTGTTCGACGGGGTTGCGATCCGCGCTCCAATCGAGGTTGGTTCCATTGCCGACATTGTCATTGTCACCTCCCACCCAACCAGCGTAGAGGAGGTCAACGCCGTGTTCATCGAGGAGGCGAAGACGCCCAGGTATCAGGGCATCCTCGGCGTTTCGGCGGACCCGATGGTCTCCTCCGACATCATCGGCGATTCACGCGCGTCCGTGGTGAACCTCGATCTGACGCAGGTAGTGGACGGCACCCTGGTCAAGATCATGGCCTGGTACGACAACGAGTGGGGCTTCACCCACCAAATGATCCGCGAAGCTAGGGCCACCCTCGGGTTAACGCCCAGTGGAAAAACATCTCTGTGATAAGAAATTCAGTGAGGTTTCGATGTCACCTTCCACAGGCAGAATAGATAAACTGATCAGCGATATTGGGACTCTAGAGCAGAGTAGTTTGGCTCGGGTCAATCCGACGTAGCCTGCTCACCTCCAGTGAGTTCGAACGGCGTGTACTATCTGTCGCTCGGCGTCGTGGGTCGTGGGCTCGGAGTTCTGTGGCGGATGCCCGATCCGAGATATCCTGTTACACCGTTTGCGGAAGCGGCCGGCTGGCTTCGCGTAAATGGGTTTTCAGGAAGAGAGCTGTTCGCTCGAATGCGTCTGTTGTTTCGTCTGCGGCGTGACGTGGAAGGTCTAGGTCTAGCGCGAAGCCGTGGCGGACTTTGGGGTAAATAACCACCGCGGATTGCGTGGTGTTGTGGGTGAGGATCTCGCGCATCTGTTGGATGTCGCGGGCGGGGGTGCTGACGTCTTTGCCGGCATATATTCCCAGCCAGGGTGCCTTGAGCATGCGTGCGGCATCGATTCCGCTGAGGATGCCCGGCCAGCGTGGTGAAGCTAGGCTGGCGCCGTAGAAGGTGACTGCGGCATCGATGTGTAGTGTTGCTGCCGCCCACAATGCGAGGGTGCCTCCCATGGAGAAGCCTATTATCGCTACTTTTTGTGCTCCTTGGGCGCGGATCCAGGCCAGGGCACTCTCGATGTCGAATGTGAGCCCTTCCGTCGTGAGGGTGTCGTGGTAACGGCGGGCTTGTGTGTATTTCCCATCGGTGACGACGGGGTCTGCGATGCGGTGGTAGAGGTGCGGCGCGGCGGTGATGTAACCACAGCTGGCCAGGCGGACGACGAGATCGGCAACTGGTGCGGAGAGGCCCCAGACTTCGTGGAGCACAATGACTCCAGCCCGGGCTACGCCCGCCGGCGGTGACACTGTCAGTGGGACACCACCAGCCCCTACAGTTTTAGTCGCGTGCGAATTGTCGGAACGGTTCGGAATCGGTTGCATGCTTTCTCCGTTCGTTCAAGGACTACCTATGGCAGCGGTGTTATCGGGGATATCCGCGCCTTGCTCGTGTGAAGCGGTGGGCTGGAACGAGGAAGCTTCGTCACTGATCAGGTTACCGACGGCTTCAGGACGGCGACAGGATGATGCCACCATACGAGGTCTCGCTCGTTATTGCGGAGCCGAGTGTCGGGCGCACAAATCTAACATTCCTGATGCGGGCTTCATGCGTGCGGTTGAATGGGAGCATGGCTGGAATCTGTGTGTACACGATCGGGCATTCGACTCATCCGATTGATGAGTTCGTTGGAATCTTGGAGGCAAATGGTGTCGAACGACTCATGGACGTGCGCACCGTTCCGGGGTCTCGTCACAATCCGCAATTCGGGGAACACGAACTCGTCACAAGCATGCCGGAGGCAGGTATTGATTATCAGCGACTCCCCGAGCTCGGCGGGTTACGGCACACTCCGGCGGCTGAAACATCTATCAACGGAGCGTGGCGTAACAGGAGCTTTCGCAACTACGCCGACTACATGCAATCTTCCGAGTTCGTTGCCGGCGTCGACGAGTTGATGGCGCTGGCGAAGAAGCAGACGGTGGCGATCATGTGTGCCGAGGCCGTGCCCTGGCGTTGTCACCGATCGCTGATTGGAGACGCGTTGCTGGCGCGGGGCGTCCAAGTTGCCGACATTATGAGCTTGACCTCGACCAAACCGCACACCATGACCAGCTTTGCCAAGGTCGAGGGTGACCGCCTCTGGTACCCGCCGGAAGATTAATCACCGAGGGTGCAAATCCAGATCTCGGGCAAGGTAGTGCAGGGAATACGTTAGAAAAATTGGGCACCATTGTGAAAGGTGAAAGGCATACTCATGACGAAAAAATTTTCAGTCGGCGATCACGTGCGCTGGAACTCCGAGGCCGGCCATGTGCACGGCACCATCGCAAAGGTCCATACGAAAGACGTGGAATACAAAGGCCACATTCGCCGATGCAGTATCGACGATCCGCAGTACGAGATCACGAGCGACACGACTGACCACGTGGCGATGCATAAGGGCGAGGCCCTGACGAAGATCTAGCCATGCGCGGCCACCAATTGGAGACCAACGCGAACGTGCAAACGTCCTGTGCCTGCGGGCAGCGGTGATGGCGGCCACGATCGGAGGGCGACGGTCGACAGTGTGTGCCGCAGCCCGCTTAAAAGTGAGTCGGGGCGTAGACGTGGTCATCTTCCATCTCGTCAGGGACGAGCGAAAATAGCATCACTTTGTGGGCGTGTTGACATGAGCTACCGCGAGTGAAAGCCTGATTTGTAGGCATAAGCGGGCGAAACGAGGACAGTATGGCCGAATTTAACACGGAAACTGATCAGCTCACGGGGGTGCGGCATCGCACCGTTTCCGTCGACGGGCTGGAGATCTTCTATCGGGAAGCGGGTCCGGCGGATGGGCCGACGCTCGTGCTGCTGCATGGTTTCCCTGCTGCGTCGCACCAGTATGCAGACCTGATGGATCGGCTCAGCGATCGGGTGCATCTCATCGCACCGGATTACCCGGGGTTTGGTTACAGTGGCGCTCCCACCTCGAGTAGTGGCGGCGGAGACTTCGTTTACTCTTTCGATCACATCGCCGAGGTTATCGAAGCGTTTCTAGTCACCCTCGGCATCGACAAGTTCTTCATGTACGTTTTCGACTTTGGGGCTCCTATCGGGTATCGCATCGCGGCGCGACATCCGAATTGGATACAGGGGGTCATCGCACAAAATGGCAACGCCTACGAGTCCGGACTGGGACCGAATATGCAGCCTGTGGTCCAGTACTGGATAAATCAAGAGGAGATGGAGCCTGTTATCCGCGGAGCGCTTACAGCTGAGGCAACGCGCTCCCAACATCTCGAGGGGGCCGCGCATCCAGAGTTCGTCGATCCGGACGCATGGACTTTGGATCAACACTGGCTCGATCAAGCCGGACGAGACCAGATCATGCTCGACCTGCTCTATGACTACCAGTCCAATGTCGTGCTGTATTCCGCGTGGCACGCGTGGATGCGCGAGCATCAGCCCCCCATGCTTTTGCCTTGGGGGCGTAACGATCAGTTCTTTTCTGAAGCAGGCGCGCGCGCGTACCTCGATGATCTTCCGTCTGCTGAATTGCACCTGCTCGACACCGGGCACTTCGTCTTGGACGAGCAGCTGGACACCGTTGTGCATCTGATCGATGACTTCATCGGGCGACATACGCAATAGGAGCCACTCGAAGTACACGCACCGCCACTTTCGCCGGGCGCCAGGTTCTCTTCGGTCACAATGACACCGTACTGGGTGCGTCCTGGGCCAGCTCTACGCTCGGCTCAATGCCGACTGGAAGCTTGACCACCAAGCGCGCTCCGACGCCTAAAATCGAGCGGAATTCGCACAACTGTCAATGCCGCCCATCTAGCCGCGCGACTTGGGCAGTCTTCTCCGAGTGGGCGGATCATTTTCTTGCCCATAATTTGCCCACATTTGAACGTGAATGACGCTGTTTTCGGTGATCACGTTGAGCCCAAGAAGCCCGCAAAATCAACGATTTTGACGCAGCGAGGCGTGTTTCCCGGCACCTATCGGTCACTCGTAATGAGAAGGTCGTCAGTTCGATTCTGACAGGCGGCTCCACTAAAACTCTTGGTCAGAGTTATTTTTCAAAGCCGTCTCAGCGGCGGAGCGGGACTTCGCCATGAAGCTCGACGAAGACACTGGTATTGACACAGTCGAATGGCACTTCTTCACGAGTCGCAACAGCACCGTCGGGCCCGACGTCGCTCTGCTCGAGCGGTTTGAGCGCCTCGGCATCCCTTTCACCCTTTGGGTAGCCTGAGATCATGTTGGACACCATGAGCGCCAGCCGCGAAAAGTGCGAGGAATTACACGAGGCATATGTCCGGGAATTGAAACCGGCGCAGGCGCATCTTCGGAATTGGTTGAGCGGGCCGGGCGATCCGCAAGTGGACGGCAGCGTCGAAAGCCTGGACGCCGTGAACGAATGGTTCCTGACGCACATCAAGGAACCAAAAGAGACGGAAACGGCGAACCTACCGTCCTGGTGGGACCCGGGAAGACCCACAGCCGAGAAAGGTGTTCCGGGGAGCGGTCCATTCACGTCAAGTCAGCTTGAACTGATCGATGAGGTGCAAGCGTATCTCGGTGAAGTGTTGATTACCGCTATCCCTGATGCGCACTGGGTGATTTATAAGGGCCACAAGCGTGATTTCAGGAATGGGTTGACGATGCTTGATGTGGGGAAAGGGCGACCTCTTCCCGTGCGTGATGTCGTATATAAGGAAGCGCTCGGCATTGTTCTCTCAGGGCGCGACGTGGCGGTGGACACCTTGTCCCGCTGGGTGCGGGAAGAGTCAGCCGCTCGGGGATGAGCCCGTGCGGGACACAATGAGCGCCAGCCCCGAGAAGGCCGCGGAGCTGCACAACGCGAACCTCTAGAACTAAATCCGCCACCTCAGCGGTTTCGGGCCCGCTTGCCCGGGCCGAACGACCCGCGGCTCGACGGCAGCGTTGAAAGCCTGGACACCATGAATGACCGGGTTCCTGACCTGCATCCTGTAACAACCAAGACCCCTCAACTGTGAACAAACTCTCAGTAGTTGGTGCCCGTTGAGGGTTCGGCGTTGGCGGTTCAAGGCCAGGACGTGACGTGCCTGGCTCGCGGCGAATCTGGAGCAGTCCCACCCGGCGTGAGATTCGTCCGCTCCGACCAACGATCACCCGGGGCATACGACCTTGTCTCTGGTAACGCCTGGGACGACATCATCGAGCTCAGCTATGACGCGGACCTCGTCACCGGAGCACTTGAGGCTGTGATGTAGCTCGACGCACTCAAGGTTCCACCCCGAGTCCGGTGGCGGCGGCGCCACCGGGGAAGTCCGCATCGGTTCGGGTGAATCGGTGGACTCGAATGAGTAAGCCTCGTCACCGATCAGGTTACCCACAGCTTCAGGATGTCAACACGGTGTCGGCCAGCATGCGAGGCCCTCCCGCACGTTATTGAGGAGCATGGTGTGGGGCGCGCAAATCTGACATTCCTGATGCGGGCTCGAGCATGTGCGGTTCAATGAGAGCATGGCCGAAACCTGGGTGTACACGATCGGGCATTCGACTCATCCGATTGATGAGTTCGTTGGAATGTTGAAAGCACACGGTGTCGAACGTCTCATCGACGTGCGCACCGTTCCAGGGTCTCGTCACAACCCGCAATTCGGGGAACACGAACTCGTCAAAAGCATGCCGGAGCACGGAATCGACTATCAGCGGCTCCCAAAGCTCGGAGGCTTACGGCACACTCCGGTGGCGGAAGCATCGATCAACCGAGCGTGGCGTAACAGGAGCTTCCGCAACTACGCCGACTACATGCAAACCTCCGAGTTCGTTGCCGGCGTCGAGGAGTTGACGGCGCTGGCGAAGAAGCAGATGGTGGCGATCATGTGTGCCGAGGCTGTGCCCTGGCGTTGTCACCGGTCGCTGATCGGAGACGCGTTGCTGGCTCGGGGCCTTCAGGTTGCCGACATCATGAGCCCGACCTCGACCAAGCCGCACACCATGACCAGCTTCGCAAAGGTCGATGGTGACCGCGTTTGGTACCCACCAGACGATTGATTGATGAGGGTACGAATCCGCATCTCGTTTTAAAAGTAGTTCGATCCTTTCGATACCCACTCGCCTCAAAATGGCGACTGGCGGCCCTGCCACCGGACATTCTCAAGCTCAAGGCTGCAATATGAGGGGCCACCGGCACTCTGCACCCTGTTCCAGACCGATACAGACGGTGCGGTGCCAGCGCACACTCCGGGCAGGACGCCGGATGCTGCGCTCGCCGCGCTGGCGCCGCACCCAGCCTGATTTGATCTCGCCGGCAGTCAGGGACGTGTGCGTATTCTGGAGACTATGCAGGCGGAAATTTTGCACATCGTCGATTGTGCGGGCGGGCGTGAAGCGGCACGTTTGCTTCGGGCAGCACTGGACGCGACTGGCCACCAGACCGCCGCCATCACCCACACGCTGATCGACTCACCCGCCGCGGCGGCGGAGGTGCGGTTTGCCGGGTCGCCGACCATCCTGATCGACGGCACCGATTTGTTTCCGTCGGCGGGGCGCATCGAGCAGCTGGCCTGCCGGGTCTACTCGACGCCCGGCGGGCTTTCCGGATGGCCGACGGGGGAACAACTTCGTGAGGCCATTGCCGCTCGTGGCTGAGGTCCTCCACTGCTCCCGTTGCGACTATCCGCTCCCGCACCGCCTGCACGCATTCGGGGACTCCGACGCCTGGATCTGCCGCCGGTGCGGGCTGTGCGTTGCGCTGGGGCGCCACCGGGACAGACGCTGACCGGTGCCGTCAGGGGTTGCCGTGAGCCGGCGGGGCTAGCTAGCCATTCCGGGGCGCACCTTGACGAAGGTGATGTTCTTCGTGGGCTGCACGGTTTTCGCGGGCGCACGGGAGAATCCCTTCGCTCCCTCGAGGCGGTTCTGCCCGCGAAACTCGGCCAGTGCGTCGTCGAAGACGGCGTTCAGCTGGGCTCCGGTAAATTGCTCCGCAGCCCCTGCGGTGAAGCTGATGCTAATGAGCGAGTTGTGGGGAAAGTGGCGGTTCATGCGGATGAAGCCATCGGCATCCTGCTGCAGGGTGATCATTGGTCTAGTTTGACCTATTATTTGCACGACGCGGCGGCCTGTGCGGTTAACTCAAGTCATGACTCGTCCACCGACCGCGACCCAACGGCTCGTTCTTGTGGTCGCGGTGCTTGCCTCGTTCATCGCCTTTCTCGACGGCACCGTCATCAATGTGGCCCTCCCGGCGATCACCCGCGAGCTCGGCGGGGGCATAGCGACCCAGCAGTGGGTCGTCGATGCCTACCTCATCACGCTCGGTGGCATTATTTTGCTCGCGGGCTCCCTGTCCGACGCGTTCGGGCGCAAGCGGGTCTTGTTCTGGGGTCTGCTGGGGTTCGCCGCGGCATCCGTTCTCTGTGCTGTGGCTCCGAGCGCTCCCTTTCTGATTGGCGCGCGTGCGCTGCAGGGTGTGGCTGGCGCCCTGCTGGTACCGAGCTCCCTCGCCCTCATCTTCAGTACCTTTTCCGGCGCTGGCCAGGCCCGAGCGATCGGCACCTGGACTGCCTGGACCAGCACCGCCTTCATCGCCGGCCCGCTCATCGGCGGTCTCCTGGTCGATCTGTCTTCCTGGCGACTGGTGTTCGCTATCAACCTCGTGCCCATCGCGGCGACGCTGTTTCTGCTGGCGCGGCTGCCGAGTGATCAGACGGCGGATGCCGCGACCCGCGTCGACGTCGTGGGCGCGGTGCTCGGAGTATTCGGCCTGGCCCTGCCCGTCTTCGCGCTGATCGAACAGGCCAACTTCGGGTGGGGCAGCCCGGTTATCCTGGTTCCGCTCGTCGTGGGTTTTCTGAGTTTCGCCGCGTTCCTCTGGCACGAGAATCGCACGAAAGCGCCGATGATGCCGCTCAGCCTGTTTCGGGTGCGCAACTTCTGGGTGGGAAACGTGGCGACGACCTTCATCTACGCTGCCCTGTCGCTCGGCACGTTCCTGCTTGCTGTCTTCTTGCAACAGGTCGGCGGGTACAGTGCGACGTTCGCCGGTTTGGCCCTGCTGCCCGTGAGCATCCTGAGCATCGCGCTGTCCACCGTCATCGGTCGTCTGGCCGGCCGGTTCGGTCCGCGCCTGTTCATGTGCGTCGGGCCGATCATCGCCGGAATCGGGTTCTTCGTCATGCTGCGCATCGACTCGAGTGTCACCTATTCCAGTCAGGTCCTGCCCGGCGTCATCATCTTCGGCCTGGGCCTGACGATCACGGTCGCGCCGCTGACCTCCGCGATTCTCGGTGCAATCGAACCCGACCGGGCGGGTATCGCCTCCGCCGTCAACAACGCGCTCTCTCGTGTCGCCGGCCTCGTCGCCATCGCGGCGGCAAGTATCATCGTGGGCCCGGTGCTCGACCTCGACGGGTTCCATCGCGCCGCGATCGTCACCGGAATCCTGCTGGTCGGAGGCGGAATCATCTCGGGCCTCGGCATCCAGAATTCACGGGTGGTGCCGGCAGATAAGCTGCAGGGATGACTGCTCTCATTCGCTGGGGAATTCTGGCCACCGGCGGTATCGCCCACCTGTTCACCAACGATCTCGTGCAGAACGGCCATACGGTGCAGGCCGTCGGGTCACGCAGCCAGGCGTCAGCGGATGCCTTCGCCGCCGAATTCGGCATCCCTACCGCGCATGCCAGCTACGAAGCGCTGGTCGACGACCCCGAGGTCGACGTCATCTACGTATCGTCGCCGCACCCGTTCCACGCCGAGCACGCCACGCTCGCGCTGAACGCCGGCAAGCACGTGCTGGTCGAGAAGCCGATCGCGGTCAACGCCCGGGAAGCCCAACAGATCGTCGACCTCGCCGCGAGCAAGAACCTGCTCGTGCTCGAAGCCATGTGGACCCGGTTTCTGCCGCACATGGCGCGCATCCGCGAGATTCTCGCCGCCGGCACGCTCGGCGACGTGCGCAGCGTGCACGCCGACCACACCCAGGACCTGCCAGACGATCCGACACACCGACTGAACGCGCTCGCCCTCGGCGGTGGCGCGTTGCTGGATCTCGGCGTCTACCCGGTGAACTTCGCGCACGCCGTCTTTGGAACCCCCGAGACGATTCTGGCCAGCGCGTCCTTCAAAGCGACCGGAGCGGATGCCCAGGTCGCGACCATTTTTCGTTATGCGGGCGGGCAGATTGCCACGACGTTCTCGGCCAGCGACACCCTCGGCCCCACCACTGCGTCGATCATCGGCACACACGGGCGCATCGACCTCGACGCCGTCTGGTACTCACCGACTGGATTTCGGGTGCTCGACAATCTCGGTGCCGTGCTGGAAACCTTCGTTGCGGCCGAATTCACCGGCCGCGGCATGCAGTTCGAGGCGGTCGAAGCCGAGACGCTGATCCGTGCTGGCAAGGTCTCGAGCGATATCATGCCGGCCGAGGAGTCGGTTGCCATCATGCACACCCTCGACGCGGTGCGGGCGCAGATCGGCTTGCGCTACCCGGGCGAATAGCCTGCCCGATGGCGCGTCGGATAGCATACGGAGGTGGACCAAGCAGAGCAGTCACCCGTGGACGCTGACGCCGACCGCGCCCCCCGGGGCGGAACTGCAGCCGTGTTCGCCCAGCACCGCCGGGCCGCCCTGATCGCGGCCCTCGTCTTCGTGCTGCTGTGCAGCGGAGCCGTCTTCGCCGGCACCCAGACCGGCACGAATGAGCCGGCGGCGGCATCCGTTGCGGTCACACCCACAGCGACGCCGAGCCCAACGACCACCGTCGACCCTGCCCGGCCGGTGCCCGCCGAGCCGACGACAGCCAGGGGGCTGCGCAGCTGCTCGGTGGCCGGGCTCGCCGCCGACACCCGCCTCGCCGAATTTCAGGCGCGGGTTGTCAACGCCACCACCGGCGAGGTGTTGTTCGACCGGGGTGGAACGTCCGCCTCACGCACGGCCAGCGTCATGAAGGTGCTCACCTCTGCCGCCGCGCTGAACGTGCTCGGTAGCGACTACCGGGCGACGACCCGCGTCGTGAAGGGTGCCGAACCCGGCCAGGTCGTGCTCGTCGGCGGCGGAGACCTCACCCTGTCACGGCTGCCCACCGGCCAGGAACCGTTCTATACCGGCGCTGCCCACCTGGACGACCTCGCCACTCAGACCAGGGCCGCCTGGGCCGCCGATCCGGCCAACCCGCCGATCACCTCGCTCGTGCTCGACTCCTCGTACTTCTCCGGCCCCGACTGGGACGAGGGCTGGGCCCGCACCGAACTCGGCCTCGGCACCATGCCCGAGATCACCGCTCTCATGGTGGACGGCGACCGCAACGACCCCACCCGCAGCACCTCCGCTCGCAGCGAAGACCCGGTTGCTCGGGCCGGCCAGGCCTTTGCCGATGCGCTCGGCGGCGAGCTCGCCCTCAGTCGGGCCACCGCCCCGGCCGGTGCCGCCCAACTCGGTGCCGTGCAGTCCGCGACGGTGTCGACCCTCATCGAGCAGTCCCTCATCGTGAGCGACAACACCGTCGCCGAGATGCTCGCCCGCCTCGTGGCCATTGAAAACGGCGCCGGAAACTCCTTCTCCGCACTGCAACAGGGCATCGTTGGCGGCCTGGCCGCCTACGGCATCGACACAACCGGCATGATCATCAAGGACGGATCGGGCCTCAGCCCCCACAATGCCGTGTCGCCGGCTTATCTGACCGCCCTGTTCCTCAAGGTCAACGCTCGCGAGGGCAATCTGGGCGTACTGTTCGACGGCCTGCCGATTGCCGGCGGACCGCGTGGCTCCCTCTCCTACAGCGACCGCTTCGCCGGTGCCAACGCCGCTGCCGACGGTGCCGTCTTCGCCAAGACCGGCTGGATCGACACCGGCTATACGCTTGCCGGCATCATCCATGCCGCCGACGGCACCCCGCTCACCTTCGCCATCTATGCCATCGGCACCGTGAGCTCAAATGCGAAAATCGCCATCGACTCGCTGGCCACCGGGTTTTTCCACTGCGGCGATAACCTGTCCAATAACTGACTGTCCAATAACTGACACTCGAATATCGGAGGAGACCTCGTGACCCGTGCACTGTTCATCATCGACGTTCAAAATGACTTCACCGAGGGCGGCGCGCTCGGCGTCGACGGCGGGGCGGCCGTCGCGGCGGGCGTGAGCGCGCTGCTCGCGCAGCATCCGCTCGCCTACAAGTACGTGTTCGCCTCGCGCGACTGGCACGATATCGGCAACGACAACGGGGGCCACTTCGCCCGTGACACGGCCCCCGACTATGTCACGACCTGGCCGGTGCACTGTGTGGCCGGCACTGCGGGCGCCGAATACCACCCCGCCCTGAAAACGGATGCCGTGACCTTCCACATTCGCAAGGGTCAGGGCCAGCCCGCGTACTCCATCTTCGAGGGCACCACCGAAGCTGGCCAGACCGTGGCGGCGCTGCTGAGCGAGCACGGGGTGACGAACATCGATATCGTCGGTGTGGCGACGGACTACTGCGTGCGGGCCTCCACCCTCGACGCCCTCGAACACGGCCAGCACGTGCGCGTGCTGACCGATCTGGTTGCCGGTGTCGCCGCCGAATCCACCGCGACCTCCCTTGCTGAGATGGCCCATGCCGGCGCGGTATTCGCCGCGAGCGACGCCGTCGAGTGATCCGTGTCACCGGGGTCACCCACGCGTTTCTTAGCGTCGCAGCGACCGGGGAGGTGTCGTGACCGAGTTCGCCCGGCGCCTCGACGGCGTGCGCATCGCTTTTGACGCCGCACCGGGGGAGCGACCGGTGGTGCTCGTGCACGGTTTCGCGTCGACCGCCGCGCTCACCTGGGTTGATTCCGGCTGGGTGCGCGCGCTCGGCGAGGCCGGGCGCGGCGCGATCACGCCCGACCTGCGCGGCCACGGCCGCAGCGACAAACCGCATCGCGCCGCCGACTACGCACCGAGGCAGCTTGCCGCCGACCTGGTGGCCGTACTCGACACCCTCGGACTCGAGCAGGTCGACCTGATCGGGTACTCCATGGGGTCGCGAGTCGTGGCCGCCCTGGCCCAGCTTGCTCCGGAACGCGTGCGACGCCTCGTGCTCGGCGGGGCGGGCCCGCTTGAACTTTTCGATACCTGGGATCTCAACGCCATCAACCGCTTCGTGGGATCTGGCGATCATCCGGCCGACCCGACCATCGCCGCGGTGCTCGGACCGGCGATCTTGGCGGGTGCCGACCGGGAGGCGCTGGTGGCGTGCGTGCAAGGCGTCGCGGGCTGCACGCTCGACGTACCGGCGGGCATCCCGCAGCTGTTTGTGGCGGGTGGGGCGGACTCGATTCCGGCGGGGGTGGCCGCTCTGGCGGCCGAGCGCGGCGCCCGGTACCTCGAGCTGCCCGGCCGCACCCACCTCACCGCGCTCACCGCGCGGGAGTTCAAGCAGGCGGCGTTGGAGTTTCTGGCCTGAGCCTCCGAGGCGGCGGGCGAGAGCGGAGGGGCGAGCGTGTGCTGCAGCCCAGTTCTCGTTTCGGGATGCCTGTGCGGCACTGAAACCTGTAGCGCGGACGGCGATATCTGCGGTACCCGGCCGCCGGGCGATTGCGGGCCCAGCCGCAAATCGGCCCGCTGCAGAGAACTAGAGGGTGGTACCGAGTTTGAAGCCGGCAAGCTCGTCGTTCTTGCGGGTGTAGGAGAATCCGTCAGCGCCGACGGTCACGGCCATTTCACTCGACTCGGTGCGTTCGAGCACGGGCTGGGGCTTGCCATCGAGGTCGAGCACGAGCGACGCGTCCGCATACCAGCTGGGTACGACGGGGTTGCCCCACCAGTCCCGGCGCTGGTTGTCGTGCACGTCCCAGGTGACGACGGGGTTGTCGGGGTCGCCGGTGTAATAGTCCTGCGTGTAGATCTCGACGCGGTGGCCGTCGGGGTCACGAAGGTAGAGGTAGAACGCGTTCGAGACGCCGTGCCGACCAGGTCCGCGCTCGATCAGGTCGCTCTTGCGCAGCGCGCCGAGCTTGTCGCAGATATAGATGATGTTGTGCTTCTCGTGGGTGGCGAAGGCGATGTGGTGCATACGCGGGCCGTTGCCGCCGGTGAGGGCGGTGTCGTGCACGGTGTCCTTGCGGCGCAGCCAGGCTGCGTAGGTGACGCCGTCGGAATCCTGGATGTCTTCGGTGACGCGGAAGCCTAGATCTTCGAGGTATTTACGGCCGCGGCCGACGTCGGGGGTGACCTGGTTGAAGTGGTCCAGCCGCACGAGCGCGCCGGGGCCCTGCAGGTCATAGCGCCAGGCGAGGCGCTCGACGTGGGTGGTTGCGTAAAAGAATTCATAGGGAAACCCGAGCGGGTCTTCGACGCGCACACTGTCGCCGATGCCCCTGACGAAGCCCTCGGTGCGGCGTTCGGTGCGGCAGCCGAGTTCCCGGTAGTAGGCCTCGGCCAGGTCGACATCTTCGGGGCCGCGCACCCGAAAGGCCATCGCGGCGACGGCGGCAATGGGCCCCCGGCGCAGCACGAGGTTGTGGTGGATGAATTCCTCGAAGCTGCGCAGGTAGATCTCGGTGTCGCTCTCCTCGGTGACGACGAGGCCGAGAATGTCGACGTAGAACGCGCGCGACGTGGCGAGGTCGGTCACGACGATGTCCATGTAGGCGCAGCGCAGAATATCCGGCGGGGCCTGGGTGGGGGTGGGGATCCGAATTGTCATGGGGTTCTCCTGGCTGATCGGTGGCCGCGGGACTGAAAACGAGCTACTTGCCGCCGAAACGGGGCGTGTGCACGGGAGCGAGCGTGATGTGCACGGCCTGCGAATCGGTGTAGAAGTCGATGGACCGGTAGCCGCCCTCGTGGCCGAGGCCGGAGGCCTTGACGCCGCCGAAGGGGGTGCGCAGGTCACGCACGTTGTGCGAGTTCAACCAGACCATTCCAGCATCGACCGACTGCGCGAAGTTGTGCGCGCGGGTGAGGTCTGTGGTCCAGATGTACGCAGCCAACCCGTACTTCACGCCGTTGGCCAGGGTGAGCGCTTCGGCATCCGTTTCGAAGGGCGTGATGGTCACGACCGGGCCGAAGATCTCCTCCTGAAAGATGCGGGCGGTCGGCGCGACGTCGGCAAACACCGTGGGGGAGACGTAGTTGCCCTGTGCCAACCACTCGGGTAGCCCGGCCGGGCGACCGCCGCCGGCGAGCAGACGTCCCTCGGTCTTGCCGATCTCGACGTAGCTCATGACCTTGGCGTAGTGCTCTGGGTGCACGAGAGCACCGACCTCGGTTGTCGGGTCGTGCGGGTCGCCGACCACGATGCTTTGAGCGCGGGCAGCGTAGCGGGCGCAGAATTCGTCGTAGATGGAGCGCTCGACCAGGATGCGGCTCGACGCCGTGCAGCGCTCGCCGTTGAGGCTGAACACGCCGAACAGGGTCGAGTCGATCGCGGCGTCGAGGTCGGCGTCGGCGAAGACGACGGCGGGCGACTTGCCGCCGAGCTCCATCGACATGCCCTTGAGGTGCGCGGCGCAATTGCGGTAGATGGTCTGGCCGGTGGTCGTCTCGCCGGTGAACGAGATGAGCGGCACATCCGGATGCTTGACCAACGCATCGCCGGCCTCCTCGCCGAGACCATTGACCAGGTTGAACACGCCGTCGGGCACCCCGGCGGCGGCGAAGATCTCCGCCCACAGGCTCGCCGACAGCGGCGTGAATTCGGCCGGTTTCAGCACGACGGTGCAGCCGGAGGCGAGCGCGGGCGCGAGCTTCCAGCTTTCCAGCATGAACGGGGTGTTCCACGGGGTGATCAGCCCGGCGACACCGACCGGCTTGCGGTTGACGTAGTTGATCTGCTTGCCCGGCACCTTGTAGGTGTCGTCGGCCTGCGCCACGATCAGGTCGGCGAAGAAGCGAAAGTTCTCGCTCGCGCGCTGCGCCTGGCCGAGCGCCTGCGTGATGGGCAGCCCGGTGTCGAACGTTTCGAGTTCGGCGAGCCGGGCATCCTGCTCCTCGACGGCGTCGGCGATGCGGTGCAGCACCCTGGCGCGGACGCGGGGGAGCATGCGCGGCCAGGGTCCGGTATCGAAGGCGTGCTTGGCGGCGGCGACGGCCAGGTCGACGTCGGCCTGCTGGCCGGCCGCCGCGGTGGCGTAGGTCTGGTTCGAGACCGGGTCGAGCACGTCGAAAGTCTCGCCGCCGACGCTGTCAACGAATTCGCCACCGATGAAATGACGGAGGCTGGTGGGCAGGTCAGCGGGTACGTAGTGCGCCTGCGTGCTGGATTCGATCATTTGGAGGCACCGGTCAGGGTGAAGCCGGCGGTCGACGTGAGGTACTCGGAGCCGGCGTCCAGGAGCACGCGCATTTTGGCCAGGCCGCCGGGGGTCGGTTCGATCAGCGGCGGGCGCACGAAGCCACTCTCGATCAGGCCGCGCTGGGCCATGACCCACTTGCCCGGTGCCGGGTTGGTTTCCACGAACAGCACGTCGACGAGCGGGTGCAGGCCGTAGTGAATCGTGCGGGCGGTGACGAAATCGCCGGCTTCCCAGGCCTCGAACATCTGGGCGACGGCGGCCGGCGCGATGTTGCTCGTGGCGCTGACGAACCCGGCACCGCCGAGGGCCATGAGTGGCAGGCAGAGCAGTTCGAGGCCGCTCCAGACCAGCAGATCGGGGCCGCACAGGTGCAACACGCGGGAAAAGTGCTCGAAGTCCTTGGTGGTCTCCTTGACTCCGACGAAGTTATCGAGATCGCGAAAGAGGCGGTAGACCGTCTCGGGCGCGATGTCGACGGCGGTGCGGCTCGGCACGTTGTAGGCCACGATCGGCAGGTCGGGAAATTCTTCGCAGACGGTTTTGTACCAGACGTAGAGCGCCTCCTGGGTGGGGCGGGCGTAGTACGGCGTGATGATGAGCGCGGCGTCGATGCCGGCATCGCGGCCGGCCGCGGTCAGTTCGAGGGTCTCGTCGAGCCTGGTGGAGCCGGTTCCGGCCATGAAGTGCACGCGCTCGCCGATCGCCGTCGCGACGGTGCGGATGGCGGCGGCGCGCTCGGCGATGGTCTGCGAGCTCGGTTCACCGGTCGACCCGCCGATCGAGATGCCGTGCGAGCCGGAGGCGATCTGCCAGTTGACCAAGTTGGTCAGCCCGGCATGGTCGATGGTTCCGCGGGCGGTGAACGGGGTCATCAGCGCGGCGATGGACCCGCGAATCTGGTTCGGATTACCGCGGAACTTCATGAGGTGCCTTCCTGGGGGCCAACGTGATGGGTCGGTGCGCGAGACGAGAGAAATGCGTTCAGGGTGGCCAGCCGATGGTCGCGCGCAGCATGTTCGATGTCATGAGCGGATGCTCGCTGCTCAACCAGGTCGAGAATCTGGTCGTGCTCGGCCACCGATTCGGCCGCGCGCCCCGGTACGAAGCCGAAGGTCGATTCGCGCAGCACCGATAAACGGTTCCACCCGCGGTGCACGAGGTCGAGAATGTGCGGGTTGGGGCAGGTGCTGTAGAGCGCGGAATGAAAGTCGCGGTTGAGCGTCGTGAAGCGTGTCGGGTCGAAGTGGCGCAGTGTGTCGCGCATCTGCGCGTTGATCTGCCGGGCCCGGGCGATGGCTTCCACGCTCAGGGTCGGCGCCGACAGCGCTGTCGCGGCGCCCTCGACCAGGCCGAGTGTCTGCATGGTGTGCCGATATTCGGTGGGGTCGAGCATGGCCACCTGCGCCCCGACATTGCGGACGAAGGTCACGAGTCCCTCCGCTTCGAGGCGGCGGATCGCTTCCCGCACGGGAACCGGGCTCATCGAGGTGTCCCGGGCGATCTGGTCGAGGACCAGTCGAAAACCGGGGCCGAAGGTGCCATCGTCGATGCGGGTTTTCAGCCAGTCGTAGGCGAACTGGGCCTTGCCGATGGCGGGAGGCGCGGCATCCGTCTGCGCTGCTGAATTTACTGCTGGGTGAGCCATGCGCGATACCTTTCCTTCCACGCGGCATTCATCGGATAGAGGCCGTCGACGACCTCGCCGGCGCCGACCATCTCGGCAATGAAGGTCTCTTCGCGCTCCTGCTCGATGCTGTCGGTGACGAGCTGTTCAATGAGGTGCGGCGGAATGACGAGTAAGCCGTCGGCGTCGCCGACGATGATGTCGCCGGGCTGAACGGATGCCCCGCCACAGGCGATCGTCAGGTCTACGTCCCACGGAACGTGGCGGCGGCCGAGCACGGCCGGATGGCCGCCGCGGTGGTAGGTGGGCAGCTCGAGCGCGCTGACCGCGGCGAGGTCGCGCACACCGCCGTCGGTGACGATTCCGGCGGCGCCCTGCACCTGGGCGCGCAGGGCGAGGATATCGCCGACCGTTCCGGTGCCGGTTTCGCCGCGGGCTTCGATCACGAGCACGTCATCAACGCCGAGGCCGTCGAACGCACGCTTCTGGGCGTTGTAGCCGCCACCGTGCGCCGTGAACAGGTCTTCTCGGTTGGGAATGAAACGCAGGGTACGGGCGCGCCCGACCAGCCGGGTGCTCGGGCGGGTGGACTGCAGGCCGTCGATCGACACGTTGTCGAGTCCGCGCTTGCGCAGCTGTGAGCTGAGCGTGGCGGTGCCGACGCTGTTGATGCGTGCCTTGAGTTCAGTGGTCAGCAGGAACGTCGTTTCGGGCGTCAGGCCGGCCTCCTCGGCTGAGCCCCAGGCCTCGGCCCGCTGCAGGTCGTCGAGCCTTGGACCGGCGCCGAACGCGCCGAGCGGTGTCGTGCCCGCGGCCACCGTCGTGACCAGGCGGCCGGTGCTCGGTGCGCCGGGCATGGTCGGCGCGTCAACCTCGACCTCCACCACATCGCCCGGCACCACGACGGAGGCGCCGGCCGGGGTTCCGGTGAGAATGACATCGCCGCGTTCGAGCGTGATCAGCTGGGACAGATCGGCGACGAGGCGACCGAAGCTGAAGAGCAGGTCGGCGGTGGTGTCGCTCTGCACGAGCTCACCATTGACCCAGGTGCGAATGCGCAGTTGGGCGGGGTTGATGGTCTCAGCCACGATCACGCGCGGACCAAGGGGGGTGAACCCGTCTCCGCCCTTGGACCGCAGGTTGGAGCCCTTGTCGGCATACCGCAGGTCGTAGACGCCGAAGTCGTTGGCCGCCGTGACCCCGGCGACGCCGCTCCAGCCGTCTTCGACGCTCACACCGCGCAGGGAGCGACCGATGACCAACGCGATTTCGCCTTCGAAGGCGAGCAATTCGCATCCGTTCGGGCGAACGATGGTGGCGCCGCTGGCCGCGACGCTCGTCGAGGGTTTCAAGAAGTACGACGGCTGCTCGGGGGTGCGCCCGCGCTGCGCGGCCCGGGAAGGGTAGTTGATGTGCACGGCGATCACCTTGCCGGGACGACCCAGATCTGGCAGGGGTGCAAGGGTCATGGTGTCCAATCGCGTCGGTGCGTACGGTCAGGCGAGTCGTGATATCGGAAAACATATACGATCCACGGGTGGGAGTCACCGGAAATTACTCGTGCGTGCTGATGCCCAACGGAAGTCCGCGGGTCTCCTTCACGAGGGTGACCGCCACAAAGGAGACCGTGGCGAGACCCATGAGGTAGATGCCGATGGAAAAGGAGTGGCCGGTCTTATCGAGCAGCAGTTGCGCGATCAACGGGGCGAAGGCGCCACCGAGGATCGCTCCGAGGGCGTAGCCGATCGAAACTCCCGAGTAGCGCACCTGGGCCGGGAACATCTCGGCGTAGAGCGCCGCCTGCGGGCCGTAGGAGAAGCCGAGCCCGCTCGCCAGAACAATGAGGGAGAGCGCAAACCAGGCGATGTCGCCGGTGTCGATGAGTAGGAACATCGGGATGGCCCAGATGAACAGAAAGGCGTAGCCGAACTGGAACGTGCGCACGCGGCCGATCTTGTCGGAGAGGATGCCGCCGAGCATGGTCGACGCGAGCCAGAATACGGCCGCGATGGTGCTCGCGATGAGCACCGGAGTGCGCTCCATGCCGAGTCCGCCGGCTTCAGCGGGCTTGGTGGCATAGGAGTTGAAGAACGCGATGAGCATGTAGCCGGCCGCGTTGTTGGCGATGAAGATGAGCGCGGTGAGGATGACCTGACGCGAGTGGTTCTGGAACAGCTGCTTGAGCGGGGCGGCAGATTCCTTCTTGCGGGTCTGCATCTCCTTGAAGACCGGGCTTTCGGCGACCGCGCGACGGATGACCCAGCCGACGACGATGAGCAGCACGGAGACCAGGAACGGGATGCGCCAGCCCCAGCTGAGAAAGGCTTCTTCACTCATCGAGGCGGTCACCAGGATCATGACGCCGGTGGCGAGGATGAGGCCGACCGGAACGCCGATCTGCGGGTAGGCGCCGAAGAAGCCGCGCTTGTTCACCGGCGCGTGCTCGACGGACATGAGGGCGGCACCGCCCCACTCGCCGCCGGCGGAGAAGCCCTGCAGGATGCGCAGCACGATGAGCAGGATGGGCGCCCAGACGCCGATCTGGTCGAAGGTCGGCAGCAGACCGATGAGTGCGGTGGCCGCGCCCATCATGACGAGGGTGAAGACCAGCATCGCCTTCCGACCGATCCGGTCGCCGAGGTGCCCGGCGATAATGGCGCCGAGCGGGCGGAACAGAAAGCTGATGCCCAGCGAGGCCCAGGCGATGAGCTGGGCGAGCGGTTCGTTCTCCCCGGCCAGCGGCGCGAAGAACAGCCCGGCCAGTACGAGACCGGCGGCTTGGGCATAGATGAAGAAGTCGTACCACTCGATGGTGGTACCCACCATGGTGCCGGCGAGAACCCGCCGTTCTTCGCTGCGTTTAGCGCTTTTGGCCTGCCTGCGATCGGTCGTCAATGCCATGGAATACTCCCTTGTATCTCACTGCGGTGCTAAGTCGGGTGCTGCTGCAAAGTGTGTGCATCGTGCGAAGAAACCAGCACGGGGGCAGTATGGCATCAAAAGTGAAGATTACCTACCTATTGGTCAGTATTGTGCGGGGTCATGACTCGTCAACGTTTCGGGGTGCGAAATTGCGCCCTATGTGGGGCCCGGGTGAGCTGCAGAGCCTGGGTATGACCGGGTAGTCAGCTGAGTTCGGCGATGATGGCGCGCGCAGCCGCGGTGAGCGCGGCGCCGATGTCGGCGGGGGAGTGCAGACTCGAGATGTACACGACCGCGAGGGCAGCGGGTGATTCCCCGGGCACGAGCAGCGGCACGGCGATCGACGACAGGCCGGGAATGACCTCGTCGTGACTCGAGGCGTAGCCGATGCCAGCGACCTCACCGGCCTCGCTCCGGCGGGCGTCGGCGTGCCCGAGCGCGGCCCACTCTGATGCGTTCAGGCCGGACTGGATGGCGATTCCGGGTGCGCCCCACTGCAGTGGATGGCGCGTGCCCGGCCGCTGCGCGACCGTCGCGTGGGCCTGCCGCGACTCGATGCTCACGAGCGTGACCACCTCGCCCCGGTCGAGCACGGCGACAAACGCTGTCATGCCGAGCTCGTTGGCGATGCGCGTGAGCACGGGCAGGGCAGCGGCCTGCAGGTCGCGAGACACCGCGCGAGCCAGCGCGGCCAGGCGCGGGCCCAGCCGCACGAGTCCGGCCGAATCGCGAATAACGAGGCCGTGATCTTCGAGGGTACGCAGGATGCGATAGGCGATCGAGCGGTGCACGACGAGCGCGGCGGCGAGTTCGACGATGGTCATCGGTTCGTCGGTTTCGGCGAGAATCTCCAATAGGCGGATGCCGCGTGACAAGGTTTGCGAGTGGGCTGCGGGCGCGTGAGGCTCCGGCGCCGCGGCTTCCGCGGTCGCATCCTCGTCGGTCGCGGCGGCGAACTCAGGAATCGACACCTTGGTATTCTCGCATCCGTTCTCGCCGTCGCCCACGTCGGACACAACGATCGGGTCGACCGGTCGGGCACGAGCAACCGTCGGGCGGCGAGAGCGGTGCGCGCAGCTAGGCTGTTACCGTCCGATCGATGGGTAGACGAACTATTGGGAGATGCAATGACAGCTGTTACCGACGCAGGCACAAATGAATCCGAGCTCCTCGCTCGGGTGCCGGGCCAGCTCTACATCAACGGGAAGTGGGTTGCCGCCACCGGCGAGCGCACCCTCGATGTCATCGACCCGGCCACCGGCCGTGTCATCAAGACCATCGCCGACGCGAGCGTGGCCGATGGCGCTGCAGCCCTCGACGCCGCCGACGCCGCGCAGGCCGACTGGGCAGCGACTCCGGCCCGCGTACGCGGAGAAATTCTGCGCCGCACCTTCGACCTGCTGCAGGAACGCAAGCAGGAGTTCGCCCTGCTCATGACTATCGAAATGGGCAAGCCGCTGCTCGAGGCGCTCGGCGAGGTCGCCTACGGCGGCGAGTTTTTGCGCTGGTTCAGCGAAGAGGCCGTGCGCATCAGTGGTCGCTACGGCACCAATCCTGAGGGCACCGGTCGCACGATCGTCACCCAACACCCGGTAGGACCCTGTCTCTTGATCACCCCGTGGAACTTTCCGCTGGCCATGGCGACCCGCAAGATCGCCCCGGCGCTCGCCGCCGGCTGCACCGTCGTCGTCAAGCCGGCCGCTCTCACGCCGCTGACCACCCTGCACTTCGTGGCCCTGCTCGAAGAGGCCGGCCTGCCCGCCGGTGTCGTCAACGTCATCACGACGTCACAGTCCGGCGCGGTGACCGAGCCGATCATCGCCGACCGACGCCTCCGCAAGCTCAGCTTCACCGGGTCGACCGAGGTTGGTAAGTCGCTCATCAAGCTCTCCGCCGAAAACGTGCTTCGCACGTCGATGGAGCTCGGCGGCAACGCCCCCTTCGTCGTCTTCGCCGACGCCGACCTCGATAAAGCCGTCGATGGTGCACTCCTCGCGAAGTTCCGCAACATCGGCCAGGCCTGTACCGCGGCCAACCGTTTCATCGTGCACGAGTCCGTCGCCGCCGAATTCGCCCGCCGGGTCACCGAACGCGTCGAAGCGTTCCAGATCGGGCGTGGCACCGAGACCGGAATCACGATTGGCCCGCTGATCGATAAAAAAGCAGTCGACAAGGCCGACGCCCTGGTGCAGGATGCGATCACCCGGGGCGCGAACCTGCTCACCGGCGGCGCGGCGATCGAACGCGAAGGAACGTTCTACTCGCCGACCGTGCTCACCAATGTGCAGCCGGGCAGTGACATTCTCCGCGACGAAATCTTCGGCCCGGTGCTGGCGATCAGCACGTTCAGTGACGAAGCGGATGCCGTGCGCCTCGCCAACGACACCGAGTTCGGCCTGATCAGCTACGTATACACGACCGACCTCGCTCGTGGCCAGCGCATGATCGATAAATTGCAGACCGGCATGATGGGCCTGAACACCGGCGTCGTATCGAACGCGGCCGCACCCTTCGGCGGCGTGAAGCAGTCCGGTCTCGGGCGTGAAGGTGGGCTCGAGGGTATCCAGGAATACCTCTCGACGAAGTACACGCTCACGCCGACGCCATAACGGGCGCGCGAAATCGCGGCCGGGTGCATCCGTTTCGCCCGCGCTGAGAGAAGTAATAATTGAGTCGGTTCCTGCTTCGGGGGCCACGGTATGCGACGTCGGGTGTGCTGCTGTGGCCCCTCGCCGCCCGGCGAGCGCACGCAAGTCGAAGGAAACTCACTATGCTGGTGCGCGCGGAGGTCGGCGCCCGAGGTGCCCGGTCGACGCGTTTTTGCCCAATTCGTGTTTCGGCCCGAAGGACCCACACCGACGTGAGTGCACCCACCGACGATGACGAGGCCCTGGCCCGCGCCTTTCGCGGCGGCGACGAGCGCGCTTTAGCCGCAGCCTACGCGCGCTGGTCTCCGCTGGTCTTCACGATCGCCGTGCGCTCGCTCGCCAATGCGGCCGACGCTGAAGACGTCACCCAGAAAGTGTTCATCGCGGCGTGGCGCGGACGGGCCGGGTTCGACCCGGCCCGATCTCGGGTGCCGGCCTGGCTGATCGGCATCACCCGGCACGTGGTCGCCGACACCCATGAGGCACGCAGCCGGCAGCGGCGGCTTGAGGAATCGCTTGCCCTGACCATGCCGCCGCACCGCTCCGACGACAGCGTCGGCGTCGTCAACCGGGTGCTGGTCGGCGACGAAATCGACCGGCTCGAGCCCGTCCCGCGGCAGGTGATGCGCCTGGCCTTCTTCGGCGATCTCACCCAGGTGCAGATCGCCGATAGCCTCGGGCTGCCTCTCGGTACCGTCAAGAGCCACATGCGGCGCAGTCTGACCCGCCTACGCACCCGGCTGGAGGTATCCGATGACTCCCATTGATGCCGCCCGCATCGGTACCCCCCGCATTGATGCCGTGCACATCGGTGGCGACGACCTGCACTTGCTCGCCCTCGCCGAGATAGAAGCGAGTGCCCGGGAGCGCGCCCACTTCGCGGTCTGCTGTGCGTGCGCCGGCGAATACCTGGACCTATGGCGGGTCGTGCAACTCGGGCGCGCTGCCGGGGTCGACCGCGTGCTGACGCCGCCCGCGGGAATCTGGGCGAGCATCCACGCTGAACTCGGGTTGAGCGACGCGGTGCGCACGCCGCGACGCTTTGGGCCGATCAAGGCCCGGACGGATATTGCGGCCCCGTCGGACGTATCGGCTGGGCCGCTTGACGGCCGGGCATCAGCCGCACCCGCCGATCTTCTGGCGCGTCCGGGCGCGATGGGCGCATCCATAATCGCACCGGCTCGCTCGCTGCCCCGCCGCCGCCCCTGGGCATCATTCGCGGCGGCTGCCGGCGTGATCGGGCTGCTCGGCGGCATCGCCAGCGGCGTGGGAAGCAGCATGGGCCCGCCCCGCGAGCAGGTCGTGGCCGAAGCTGTCCTCGACGCGCTACCCGGCTGGACCGCGAGCGGATCGGCGCGAGTCGAGGAATCTGCGGACGGCCGTCGCTCGGTCGTCGTCGACCTCGAGGAGCAGACCTCCCCGACCACGAGCCTGCGCGAGGTAAGGCTGCTGAAAGCGGATGCGTCCGGCCTGGTCGGCATCGGATTCTTCGAGGGAAAGTCTGGTCGCTTCACCATCCCCGCCAACGTCGACCTCACCCAGTACCCGCTCGTGGATGTGTCGGCCGAGCCCGCCGACGGCGACCCGGCACACTCTGGAGATTCGATCGTGCGCGGCCGGTTACACGCGCTCTGAGCGGAGAGTCGCGAAATAGTTTGTGACAGTGCATCCGAAACGCCCCAGGCCGGGGAAGTTGTAACCAGGGAGGCACCGCTGCCTTCCGCAACGACCCACTGGAGGAAGCAATGCGCAAGTTCATAGCCGTCGGAATCTCCGCCGGCCTTCTCGTCGCTTTCGCCGGGCTCGCGCCGGCGCAGGCGGCTGTTCCCGCGGCATCCGCGGCACCGGGCACCGCCTCGGTGTCGGTGCTACACGCCATTCCCGGCCTGACCCTCGACATTTCGGTGGACGGCCGTGTCGTTGTCGACGACTTCAAGCCGGGAACACTGCTCGGCCCGCTGAAACTGGCGGCCGGCACGCACACCGTCAAGATCTCTCCCACTGACCCCCTCGTGCTCGGCGGCAGCGCCAACGGCTCGCCGATGGTCGACATCGCACTCAGCGGCTCGACCACCGTGACCCTCACGGCTGGCCGCAGCTTCACGGCCGTCGCCCACCTGGGCGACACCGGCATTCCCACCGCCACCCTGTTCAACGACGACACCACGCCGCTGGCTGCCGGGCAGGGCCGTCTCACGGTGCGCCACGTTGCGGCCGCTCCCGCGGTCGACGTGCTCGCGAACGGTGCAGTGGCCGTCGCCGGCTTGACCAACCCTGCGCAGGCCATGCTCGACCTGCCGGTCGGCACGATCAGTGCCGTGGTCGCCGCCGCCGGAACCACGGCGCCGCTGCTCGGCCCAGCCGATGTCACGATCGCCCCGCGTACCAACACCATCGTGTACGCCTGGGGTAGCCTCGCCAAGGGAAACCTCGCCCTGTTCGTGCAGACGGTACGCACACGGGCCGCAGCGCCGGCATCCGTTTCAGTGCTGCACGCGATCCCCGGCGTCGTGGTTGACGTGTACGTCGACAACAAGCGGGTCATCGACAACTTCGAACCCGGCACCCTCACGAAGACGTTCCGTATTGCGGCTGGCACCTACACCCTCGCCATCACCGCAGCGGATGCCGCTGACGCGAGTGCTCCCGTGATCGGCCCGGTCGACCTCACGGTCGCGTCCGGGATGAACTACACGGCTGTGGCTCACCTGAGCGAGGCTGGAGATCCGACCGCGGCCCTCTTCACGAACGATACCTCCGCACCCGGATACGGACAGGGCCGACTGACGGTGCGCCACGTCGCTGCTGCACCCGCCGTTGACGTGCTCGCCAACGGCGTCCCGGCCATTACCGGCCTGACCAACCCGAACGAGTCTGTACTCGTACTGCCGGTCGGCACGATCTCGGCTGCGGTCGCGGCGGCCGGTACCACCGCAGCGCTCATCGGTCCGGCCGACGTGCACATCGCCGCGCGCACGAATACCATCGTGTATGCCTGGGGCAGCCTCGCCGACGGCAACCTCGCCCTGGCCGTGCAGTCGGTGCGCACGAAGTAGCTCCGCCTCCGCTGCGCCAGCCCGAGCCACCGTGGCGCATAACTCCTGCAATCCGCGGCGGGTGGTCGTTCGACCCCCGGAAATTCCGGGGGTCGAACGGCCTCGGCCGGCAAATTGCAGGAGTTATGCGCAGAATGGCGCGGGCCGATAGGGGCACCCGCCCGGGCGCGGGCCGGAGCCCGTCCGGGCGGCTGGTTAGACTTTGCGGATGCCTGTGATCGCGATCGACGACCTGAACGACCTGCGACTGGTCGACTATGCCCACCTAACCGACGTGGCCCTCAAGAAGGCCCGCGGCACCGGGCACGGACTCTATATCGCCGAATCGGCGCTCGTGCTCGAACGGGCTGTGCGAGCCGGGCATGTTCCGCGGTCTGTGCTTGCGCTCGGCAACACGGCCGACGAGGCTCTCGCCGTGCTCGGCGACTACGCGGCCGAGGTTCCAGTGTTCGTGGGCCCCGGGGAAATGCTCGCTGAACTCACCGGGTACATTTTGCACCGCGGCCTGATCGCCTCGATGCACCGGCCCGAGCTGCCCTCCGCCGACACAATACTGGCCGGTGCGCGTCGCATCGTCATTCTCGAAAACGTGTCGGATCCGACCAACGTCGGCGCCATCTTTCGCTCGGCGGGCGCAATCGGAGCGGATGCCATTCTGGTCACGCCCCGCTGCTCCGACCCGTTCTACCGTCGGGCCATCCGCGTCTCGATGGGCACCGTGCTGCAGGTACCGTGGACCCGCGTGGGTGACTGGACCGAAACCCGCGCCCTGCTCACCCGGCACGGGTTCCATGTGGCCGCCCTCGCCCTGACCGCCGATGCGGTCAGCCTGCGCGATTTCGATGGCACCGGGCATGAGCATCTGGCCCTGCTGCTCGGCGCCGAGGGAGAGGGGCTCACGCCCGAGGCGCTCGCAGCGTCCGACAGCGTCGTGCAGATTCCGATGAAGCACGGCATCGACTCGCTCAACGTCGCCGCGGCGAGTGCCGTTGCCATGTGGGCGCTCTCCGGCTGACCGGGCACCGCCGGGCCGCTGCTGTCGCCCCTGCGGGCCTAGGCTGGGGGTATGAGCAATGAGGCTGTCATCGTGGACGTTCTGCGCACCCCGTCGGGCCGGGGTAAGCCCGGGGGAGCCCTCGACGGCGTCCACCCGGCCGACCTGCTGGCTACCGTGCTGCGCGAACTGGTCAGCCGCAACAACCTCGACCCGACACTGATCGACGACGTCATCGGCGGCTGCGTCAGCCAGAGCGGCGAGCAGACTAGCAACGTCACGCGCACCGCCCTGCTCAGCGCCGGCTTTCCCGACACCGTGCCCGGCACCACGATCGACCGCCAGTGCGGGTCGAGCCAGCAGGCCGCCGCCTTCGCCGCCCAGGCCGTGATGAGCGGCAGCGCCGACGTGGTCATCGCCTGTGGCGTCGAGTCGATGAGCCGGGTTCCGCTTGGGTCCTCCGCCGGCGGGCAGGACCCCTTCGGCACCCTCATGCACGCGCGTTATCCCGACGGCCTCGTCAGCCAGGGAGTCTCTGCCGAACTCATCAACCAGAAATGGAACCTCGGCCGCGACGCCCTCGACAGCTATGCGGCCCGCTCCCACCGGCTCGCTGCGGCGGCCGCCGAACGGGGCGACTTCTCCGGGGAGATCGTGGCCGTGACCCGGCCGGACGGCAGCGTTATCGACGAGGACGAAACCATTCGCCCCGGCACCTCGCATGCCTCGCTCGCCGGCCTGCGCCCGGCCTTTCGCACCGACGCGCTCGCGGCACGCTTTCCGAAACTCGGCTGGCACGTTACGGCCGGCAATTCCTCGCCGCTCACCGACGGCGCCTCGGCGACCCTGATCATGAGCGCCAAGCGGGCCGCGCAGCTCGGGTTGAACCCGCGCGCCCGCTTTCACAGTTTCACCGTCGTGGGCAGCGACCCACTGCTCATGCTCACCGGCGTGATTCCGGCGACCCAGCGCATCCTCTCGCGGGCCGGCCTGAGCATCGACGACATCGACGCCTACGAGATCAACGAAGCCTTCGCGAGCGTGCCGCTGGCGTGGCTGCGCGAGACGGGCGCAGACCCCGACTGTCTGAACCCGCGCGGCGGCGCCATCGCCCTCGGCCACGCACTCGGTTCCTCGGGCACCCGCCTGCTCGGCACCCTGGTCAACCACCTCGAGATGACCGGCGGCCGCTGGGGCCTGCAGGCCATGTGCGAGGGCGGTGGCATGGCCAACGCCACCCTGATCGAGAGATTCTGATGCAGACGCGGATTCTGTTCCGAGGCGGATGCTCCGCCCGGCCGAGCACGACCACCGCAACTCACCGGATCGGAAGGATCTAATGCAGATAAACGGATGTTCCGCCCTGATCACCGGCGGCGCCTCCGGCCTCGGCCTGGCCTGCGTTCGCTCGCTGCACGAGGCCGGCGCATCCGTGGTGCTCCTGGACCTGCCCGGCGCCCCCGGAGGGGAGATCGCCGCCGCGCTCGGTCTCCGGGCCCGATTCGTGGCCGGAGACGTGACACGTGCCGGCGACGTGCAGACCGCCGTCGACGCTGCGGTGGCTCTAGCGCCGCTGCGCATCGTGATCAATTGCGCCGGCATCGCGCCCGGCGCTCGCACGGTCGGTCGCGACGGCCCGCTGCCGCTTGAGGAGTTCGAACGCGCGATTCGTATCAACCTTGTGGGCACGTTCAACGTCGTACGGCTGGCCGCCGCTGCGATGCAGAGCAACGAACCCCTGGGTGCCCGTGACCGTCAGGGCGGCGCCGAACGTGGCGTCATCGTCAATACGGCCTCGGTCGCCGCGTTCGACGGGCAGATCGGGCAGGCGGCCTACGCTGCGTCCAAGGGCGGCGTCGCCGCGATGACCCTGCCCCTCGCCCGCGAATTCGCGCAGAGCCTGATTCGGGTGATGTCGATCGCGCCCGGCATCTTCGACACGCCGATGTTGCAGGGGCTGCCGCAGCCGGTACGAGACTCCCTCGGAGCCCAGGTGCCGCATCCGTCCCGGCTCGGCGACCCGGACGAGTTCGCTTTCCTGGTGCGGCATATCGTTGAAAATCCCATGCTCAATGGGGAAACTATCCGTCTGGACGGCGCGATTCGGATGCAGCCGAAGTAGGACTGTAGGGTCGAAGGAACGACCGACCAGGGAGCACCATCGCATGGCAGTGATTTTCGGCACGATTCTCGTTCTAGCCGGCTTCGTCTGCGGAATCTTCTACGTTCTGCGCCTCGCCTGGGCGAACCCGACGACGCCATTGCCCCTGTTCGCCAACCCGCCGAGCCGGCCGCGGGCCTCCGTTCTCCTAAACGTCGGAGCCATCGCCCTGGTCATCTGGGGCGCGAATATCATGACGCCCCAAATTGGAGCCTGGGCCTTTGCGCTGCTCATCGCGGCCGTTCTCGTGCCGTTCATCGTGATTCGGGCCTGGCACAATCGGCGGGTCGCCGCCGCGAGCTGAGTGGTCAGGCCGGCGTTGACGGCTGCTGCTGGGTGATGCAGTGGATGCCGCCCCCACGCGCGAACAGCGCTCGCGCGTCGACCGAGACCACGCGGCGCCCCGGGTAGGCGGCAGTGAGCACGTCGCGAGCCAGGGAATCAGCCCGTTCCTCGCCGAAGCTGCCGGTGATGACGCCGCCGTTGACGACGAGATGGTTGACGTAGTTGTAGTCCACGAACCCCTCGTCATCGCGCAGAGTCGCGGGCGCCGGCAGATCGATGATCGCAAACGATCGCCCGGCCGCATCGTGTGCCTGGGCCAGCAGCGCGCGAAATTCGCGGGTGAGCGGGTAGTCGGGATGCCCCGGATCGTTCTGCGCGTGCAGCAAGATCGTGCCCGGCGACGGTAGCGCGGCGACCATGTCGATGTGCCCACGCGTGCCGAACCGGTCGTGGTCGCGGGTGAGGCCGCGTGGCAGCCACACAACGTGTTCCGCACCGATCGTGCGTCGCAGTTCCGCCTCGACCGAAGCCGGCGAGGCGCCGGGATTGCGTCCGGGGTCGAGCTGCACGCTGCGCGTCGCCAACACGGTGCCCTCACCGTCGACGTGGATCCCGCCGCCCTCGTTCACGAGCGCCGACGAGACCCCGGCCGCCCCGGCGGCATCCGCTACCAAGCAGCCGACCGCGGCGTCCTTCTCCCACGCGGCCCAGTCCTGGGCGCCCCAGCCGTTGAAGGTCCAATCGACGGCGCCGAGGCGGCCCGCGTCGTCGTGCACGAAGCTTGGGCCGATGTCCCGCATCCAGCTGTCGTTCAGTGGCGCCGACAGGACCTCGATCTCGTTGCCCAGGTAGCGGGCGGCATCGGCGCGGGCAGCCGGGTCGACGACCATCGTCACCGGCTCGAAGTCGGCGATGGCGTGCGCGACGGCGGCCCAGGTGCGGCGCGCCTCGTGCGCCGACCCTATGGTGTTGCCGAGGGTGTAGCCGCCCGCCGGGAACGCCATCCAAACTCGGTCTTGCGGCGCGGTTTCGGCCGGCATCCGCCAGGTCATGCGATCGCCCCGGCCGCGGCCTCGCCAAACGGATGCCCCGGGTCGACCGCCGCCGTCAGCCCAGCGTAGCTGTCGGGCCGGCGAGTCAGCAGGAATGGAAAGAGGCTGAGCCACTCGTCACGCTGGGCCAGATCGAGATCGGCCACGAGCGCCACGGACTCGCCGCGCGGGGCCTGCACGAGCACGCGTCCGAACGGATCGGAGATGAACGATGAACCGTAGAAGGTGAGGTCGCCCTCGTCGCCGTGCCGGTTCGGCACGACCATGAACAGTCCGCTCGTGATGCCGTTGGCCACCACGACCTGCTGCCAGATCGGCTGGGTGTCAAAATCGGGAAACAGCGGTTCCGAACCGATGGCGGTGGGGTAGGCCAGAATTTCGGCGCCGCCGAGCCCGTACAGCCGGGAAACCTCGGGAAACCACTCGTCCCAGCAGGTCGGGAGGCCGAGGCGTGCGCCAGCGACGGTGTAGACCGGGTAGGCGTCCTCGGCGGGACCCGGCCGAAAGTAGGTGTCTTCGTAGTATCCGGCGCTGATGGGAATGTGGGTCTTGCGGGTGCGGCCGAGCAGTATGCCGGTGGGCGACACCAGAATGGCCGTGTTGTAGCCGCGGCCATCGAGCGGAGCGTCATCGTCGTCCGGCTTCTCGAACAGCGAGGCGTGCACGATGACGTTGTGCAGCCGGGCCTGAATGGCCGCGAACGCGAAGGTTGGGCCGGTCGTCAGCGGCTCGGCATCCGCTTTGGGCGTGCCGGTGGCAGGCACGTGACCCGGGTATTTGCTGAGGGTCAATTCGGGCAGAAACACCAGGCGGGCGCCCGCCTCTGCCGCCAAACGGATGCCCTCGCCCAGCTCCGCCTCCAGTGTCTCCGCGTGCGCGTGCCAGCGATGCTGCACGAGGCCGACGCGCAGGGGAAGACGGGTGGTTTCGCGCACGCGGGTGGGTGACGCCGGACTGGACGGGGCCTCGATCAGGCGCATGCTGCTCTCCCGGTAACTCTTATTGATCAAATGATCAACAACTTGACATCAAACTATATACACTGGGGTCCCATGTCAACGCTTTCCGCCCGTAACCGGCGCAAAACCCCCGCCGAGCGGGCCGCGGAGATTGCGCTCGCCGCCCGCCAGATTGCCCTGACCGACGGGCTGGCTGCCCTCACGGTGCGCGCCGTCGCCGCCCGCGTCGGGGTGGCCCCTGCCCTCGTCGCGCACTACCAGCCCAACATGAATGTGCTGGTCGCGAGCGCCTTTGGCGCGATCGTAGCGGCCGAGATCCACGAGGTGGCTGCCGAACTCGCGGCCTGCCCCACGTCGGTGCACGCCCTTGGCACCCTGATCGACACCCTGCTCAGCCCGGAACGCAGCGCGGTCACCGCAATCTGGCTCGATGCCTGGAGCCTCGGTCGACGCAATCCGGCCCTCGCAGCGGAGGTGGGCCGTCAAATGGATGCCTGGCAGGGCTTTCTGGTTGCCCTGCTGCGAGGCGGCGTGGGCCGCGGCGAATTCGTCGTCGACGACGCGCCCGCCCTGGCCTGGCAGCTGCTCGGAATCATTGACGGCCTCACGGCCCATGCCACCGTGCGCTACGGCGACGCCCGCACGCAGCAACCCCTTGTGCGCACCATCGTCGAGCACGAGCTCGCCCTGGCAGCCGGCGCGCTGAATCCTGCGGCGACCTAGCCAGGATCGGCGCCCCGGGCGTCGGACTTCTCGGCGTGCCCGGCCGACACCCCCATCGCCGCGTCGTTGCCGTCGCGCTGAACCCTGACGACTACTCGGCCGCGTGTGCCTCCAGGAACGCGTACACCTCCGAGTCGTCCACGCCCGGGAAGGTTCCCGACGGCAGCGGCGACAGTACGTGCGCGTGCAGCCGGGCGCTCGGCCACGCGCGGCCGGCCCACCGCGCGGCGGCGTCCGAATCGGGCCGACGGCAGCACGATTCATCGGGGCAGCGCGACACCGTGCGCTGGGTCGTCTCCCGCCCGCGAAACCACTTGGCCTGGGCAAAGGGAACGCCGACGCTGATCGAGAACTCACCGGCATCCGTTGACCCGGTCTGGGTCGCCGACCAAAAGGTGCCGGCCGGGGTGTCGGTGTACTGGAAATACTCGGTGGTGCGGTTGGTGTGCGTGAAGGCGCTGCGCGCACTCCACTGTTTGCAAACGTACTGGCCCTCGATCGACCCCGTGACGTCCACCGGAAACGGCAGGTCGTCGTTCTCATACCCTTTTTGCAGGGCGCCGTTGCCGTTGACCCGCAGAAAGTGCAGCGTCATGTCGAGGTGTGAGGTGGCGAGGTTGGTCAGCCGCAGTGCGGCCGCCTCGTGGGTCACGCCGAAGGCGTCGCGAAAGTCTTCCACGGCCAGTTCGCGCTCCTGCTTGGCATGGGACAGAAAGGCGACGGATGCCTCGCGCGGCATCAAACAGGCCGCCGCGAAATAATTGATCTCGAGCCGTTGCCAGAGAAACTCGGCGTAACTGCCTGGCCGTTCGTGCCCGAGGAGGCGGTGGCCCATCGCCTGCAATGCCATCGAGCGCAGGCCGTGCCCGCCGGGAATGGAGGCCGGCGGCAGATAGATGCGACCGTTGGCGAGGTCGGTGACCGACCGGGTGGAGTCAGGCAGGTCGTTCACGTAGATCAGGCTGAATCCGAGCTGATCGGCCATGACGCTCACCTCACGGTGGGTGAGGGCGCCCGAGACATGCCCGCTCGCGCGCACCCGCTCCTCGACGAGTTCTTCGATCTCGGGCATGTAGTTGCCTTGCTCCCGCATCCGCTCGCGCAGCTCGGTGTTCGCGCGGCGCGCTTCCTCGGGGGTCGCGCTGGCTTCGCTGGCCCGGCGAGACAGTTCGCGGTGCAGGCCGAGCAGCGATTCAATGGCCGGCAGCGGCATTCCCTTGGTCACCTTCACCATCGGCAATCCAAGCGCTCGGTAGAGCGGATTCTTCTGGGCTCGATCCAGTTCGATCTCCAGCGCCGCCCGATTGTTCGGTGCCTCTCGACGCAGCAGCTCGGCCAGGTCGACCGACAGTGCGATCGCGAGGTCCTGCAGGGTCGAGAGTTTCGGCTCGCGGCGGCCATTCTCGATCAGCGACAGCTGGCTGCCGGCGAGGCTCACGCGTGCACCCAGCTGGTCGAGGGTGAGGCCGCGCTCGCTTCGAAAGTGGCGGACGCGATGGCCGAGGGTGATCAGATCGGAAGCTTGAGGCGACATTCCTTAAGAATATCTAAAGAACGGTGATTCTTAATACAGAAAATTGCACATCTATGAGCAAAACGGGGCCATTCTGTATTTATAGGCGAAATCACGGCGTCCACAACGTCTGACAGCAAGGACGCGCCACGCATCCACCGTGACGACACCTCCTCAGCAACGTTTCAACTACGTCTCGGCGGAAAGGCCAGCATATGACCCTCATCAAATCTTCATTCCAGACCGATGGGGACGCGTACCCGACGCGTACGGGGAGCACCGACCCCAATCTGCAGGCGTGGGTCGATGAGATCGCCCGCCTGACCGAACCCGACGCTATCGTCTGGTGCGACGGCTCCCAGCGCGAAGCCAACGTGCTCTCCAAGTTGCTCGTCGCCTCCGGCCAGCTCATTCGCCTCAATCCGGAATGGCGCCCCAACAGCTTCCTCGCGCGCACCAACCCGAAAGACGTCGCCCGCGTCGAGAATCGCACGTTCATCTGCTCCAACGATGAAGCGGATGCCGGCCCCACCAATAACTGGGCCGAACCGTCCGCCATGCGCGCCGAACTACGCGGCGTCTTCGCTGGCAGCATGCGCGGGCGCACCATGTACATCGTGCCGTTCTCGATGGGCCCGCTCGGTGGCCCCATCTCGCAGCTCGGCGTCGAGATCACCGATTCTCCCTACGTCGTGCTCAACATGGGCATCATGACACGCATGGGCGAAACCGTGCTGACCATGATCGAGGCCGGCGACCCGTGGGTGCACACCGTGCACAGTGTCGGATACCCGTTGGTTGACGCCTCGGGCATCACCCGTCCCGACGTCGAATGGCCCTGCAACGATGAGAAGTACATCGTGCAGTTCCCCGACAGCCGTGAAGTCTGGTCCTTCGGCTCCGGCTACGGCGGCAACGCCCTGCTCTCAAAGAAGTCCTTCGCGCTGCGCATCGCCTCCGTCATGGGTCGCGACGAGGGCTGGCTGGCCGAGCACATGCTGCTCATCAAGTTGATCTCGCCCACCGGCGGCGTGTTCCACGTCGCCGCCGCGTTCCCGTCGGCGTGTGGCAAGACGAACCTGTCGATGCTGCGCCCGACCATCCCGGGCTGGAAGGTCGAAACCATCGGCGACGACATTGCCTGGCTGCGCCAGGGCGAAGATGGCCGTCTCTGGGCGATCAATCCCGAGGCCGGCTTCTTCGGAGTCGCCCCCGGAACCGGAGAAACCACCAACCCGACCGCCGTCTCCACCATGTGGGGCAATACCATCTTCACCAACGTCGCCCTGCGCGACGACGGAGATGTCTGGTGGGAGGGCCTCACCGACAAGGCCCCCGACCACCTGATCGACTGGCAGGGCAAGGACTGGACGCCCACCTCCGGCCGTACCGCCGCGCACCCCAACTCCCGCTTCACCGTTGCGGCCGCCCAGTGCCCATCGATCGCCGACGACTGGGAGGCCGCCGGCGGCGTGCCGATCGACGCCATCGTCTTCGGTGGCCGTCGGGCGACCAACGTTCCGCTGGTGGCGCAGGCCCGCAGCTGGAAGCACGGCGTCTTCATGGGCGCCACGATCTCGTCGGAGAAGACCGCCGCCGCTGACGGCATCGTCGGCGAGCTGCGCCGCGACCCGTTTGCGATGCTCCCCTTCTGCGGGTACAACATGGCCGACTACTGGGGTCACTGGCTCAAGGTCGGCAAGGAACTCGGCACCAACGCCCCGGCGATCTTCCAGGTGAACTGGTTCCGCAAGGGTCCGGATGGTAGCTTCATCTGGCCCGGATTCGGCGAGAACTCGCGCGTGCTCGAATGGATGATTCGCCGCATCGAGGGCACCGTCGACGCCGTCGACTCCCCGATCGGCCTGCTCCCGGCCGAAGACGGCTTGAACCTCGACGGTCTCGACCTGTCGGAGGAAGCCGTGCAGCAGCTGTTCGCGATCGACCAGACCAGCTGGCTCGCCGAGTGCGACCTGACCGAGGAATACTTCGACAAGTTCGGTGACAAGGTACCGGCGGCGCTCCGCGCCGAGCTCGCAAGCGTGCGCTACCACCTCAAGGACTAGTTCCTGCAGCAGACGACCCCGGTACCTCGGTGCCGGGGACGTCTGTTCTTCCCTGCGCGGTGAACGGTGCGGCCATAGGATGCCAGCATGCATGACGACAGCGCACTCGTTGAGGCTCGGCTGCACCGGTTCGTTCGCGAACGGCTGCAGCCGGCGATCTACCGGGCCACCGCGCCGCTCACGGTCACCGCCTGGGCGGCGGAGGGGGAGCCAGTATCGTTTGCCGAGGCGGTCTCGCATCCGTTTACGCCGTTCGTGGTGGGCGAGGCGTGGGGCCGGCCGTGGGGCACCGTATGGTTTCACCTCACGGGAACGGTGCCGCTGGAATGGGTGGGCATGGCCGACATGCGCATCGAGGTCGTCGTCGACCTGGGCTTCACTGCGGCCGTGCCGGGGTTTCAAGCCGAGGGCACCGCGTACGGCTCCGACGGTCGTCTCATCAAGGGCATCGAATCCTTGAACCGCACGGTCACCGTGACCGGTGGCGCCATCGATATCTACGTCGAGGCCGCCGCCAACCCCAACATCGCCGCCGACTTCAGCTTCGCCCCCACCCCGCTCGGTGACCTCGCGACCGCCGGCAGCGCGCCGCTCTACGTGCTACGCCAAGCGGATGTCGCCCAGCGCGACACGCAGGTCTGGCACCTCGCGCAAGACGTGTGCACGCTCGACGGCCTGCGCCAGCAACTTCCGGCCGCGTCGCCGCGGCGGGCGAACATACTGCGCGCCCTCGAACGCTGCGTCGACGTGCTCGACCCCGACGATGTGGGCGGCACCGCCGCAGCCGGTCGAGCCGCCCTCGCCAGCGTGCTCAGAAGCCCGGCCGCCGCGAGCGCCCACCGGGTGCACGCGGTGGGGCACGCGCACATCGACAGCGCCTGGCTCTGGCCGGTGCGCGAGACCGTGCGCAAGGTCGCGCGCACCTTCTCCAACGTGCTCGACCTGATCGACCGGCACCCCGATTTCGTGTTCGCCGCCTCGTCGGCGCAGCAGTACGCCTGGCTGAAAGACCACTATCCGCAGCTGTTTGCGCGTGTAAAGCGGGCCGTCGCGGCCGGCAACTTCGTGCCGGTCGGCGGAATGTGGGTCGAATCCGACACGAACATGCCCGGCGGCGAGGCGCTGGCACGACAGTTCGTGGCCGGCAAGAATTTCTTCCTGACCGAATTCGGCGTGGAACCGCTCGAGGTCTGGCTGCCCGATTCGTTCGGCTACTCGGCGGCGCTGCCGCAGATCGTGCGGGCGGCCGGCAGCCGCTGGTTCCTCACGCAGAAGCTTTCCTGGAACGACACGAACGTCTTTCCGCACCATAGCTTTCTCTGGGAGGGCCTCGACGGCAGCCGCATCTTCACGCACTTTCCGCCGGTCGCCGACTACAACGGGCAGCTCTCCGGGCTCGAACTGGCCAGGGCCGAGCGCCTGTTCGCGGAGAAGGGCGCGGCGAACACGTCGCTGGCGCCGTTCGGCTGGGGTGATGGCGGCGGCGGGCCGACCGAGGAGATGATCGCCGCCGCCCGCCGCACCGCGTCGCTCGAGGGGTCGCCCACGGTCGAGTTGTCGAGTCCACGGCGGTTCTTCGAGGCGGCGGAGGCCGAGTATGCGGCGCCGCCGGTGTGGTCGGGCGAGCTGTACCTCGAGTTTCACCGCGGCACGCTCACCTCGCAGGCCCGCACCAAGCAGGGCAACCGGCGCAGCGAGCACCTGCTGCGGGAGGCGGAACTGTGGGCGACGACGGCCGCGGTGCGGGTGGGGACGCAGTATCCGCGTGCGGCCCTCGACACGGCCTGGCAGTCCGTGCTGCTGCACCAATTTCACGACATTCTTCCCGGGTCGTCGATCGCCTGGGTGCACCAACAGGCGGAGCGCGAGTATGCGCGGGTCGCCGGGGTGCTCGAGGGGGTGATCGAGGCATCCGTTCGTGCGCTCTGCGGACCCGGTGACGGAGGGGTGCTGCTCAACGCCGGGCCGTACGCGCGAGGCGACGTGCCAGCGCTCGGCGGGGTGCATCTTCCGCTCCACCGGGCAGCGCCCGCGGTCGACGACACGCCCGTTGACGGTCTGGCCCGGGCCGCCCGCACCCCCGCCGGCTGGGTGCTGAGCAACACGCACGTGTCCGTCACGATCAACGACGACGGACTTTTCAGTTCGGTGCGCGATCGGAACGCCGACCGCGAGGTCGTGCCCATCGGCGCCGCTGGCAACCTGCTCACGTTGCACCGCGATACGCCCACCCAATGGGACGCCTGGGACATCGATACCCCGCACGCGCGCACGTTCACCGCGCTCACCGACGCCGAGTCGATCGAGACAATCGACGGGCTGCCGGCCGGTCGGGTCGGCGTGCGCATCACCCGGCGGTTCGGCGCGTCCTCGCTGATCGAGGACGTGACCCTGGCGGGCGAGTCGAGCGCCATCGACCTCGCGTTCAGCATCAACTGGCAGGAACGGCAGAAGCTGCTCCGGCTGAACTTCGCGCTCGATCTGCAGGCGGACCGGGCCGCCTCCGAGATTCAATTCGGCCATATATTCCGCCCGACGCACGCGAACACCTCGTGGGACGTGGCCCGCTTCGAAACCGTTGCGCACCGCTGGGTGCACGTCGGCGAGCCCGGCTTCGGCGTGGCCGTCGCCAACGATTCCACCTATGGCCACGCGATCAGCCGCACCGTCTTTTCGTCGTCAGCACCCGATGCTGCCACGTCACTCGACACCGGCGCCAGCGCCAGCGGGGCAGCGGATGCTCCGGGGAACGTCGAAATTACCGCCCACGTCGGTAGCACCGTGTCACTGTCCCTGCTCCGGGCGCCGATCTATCCCGACCCGACCGCCGATCAGGGCCAGCACCACCTGCGGGTGTCGCTGCGCGTGGGGGCGGATATCCCCGATGCGGTATCTGAAGGCTATCGATTGAACCTGCCGGTGCGCACCGTGACCGGCGTCAGCTCCCGGCCAATCGAGCCGCTGGTCACGGTCGACAACCCGGCGGTCGTGATCGAGGCGGTCAAACTCGCCGAAGACGGCAGCGGGGACGTGATCGTGCGGCTCTACGAGGCGCACGGAACCCGGGCCCGCGCCCGGGTCATCCGCTCGTTCGAGGCGGCGGCGGCCGGCGAGACTGATCTGCTGGAGCGTTCCCTCGCCCCGGCCGCCATTATCGCCGCTGACGGCCCGGCCCTGACGCTCGAGTTACGCCCCTTCCAGCTGGTGACTCTGCGCTACGTCGACTCGCGCAATGGAAAGGCAGCCGGTTAGACCAGGAGCTGGTGCTTGGCGAGGTCGCGGTAGAGCGGCGTCGAGACGACCAACTCGGAGTGGGTGCCCACACCGACGACCTGGCCGTGGTCGAGTACCACGATTTGGTCGGAATCCACCACGGTCGACAGGCGGTGCGCGATCACGATGAGAGTACGGTCGGCCGCGACGGCGTCAATGGCCTCTCTCATCATCTGCTCATTCTTGCCGTCGAGGCTCGAGGTCGACTCGTCGAGCAACAGAATCGGCGGGGCCGCGAGCAGCGCCCGCGCGATCGCGAGCCGTTGGCGTTCCCCACCGGAGAGCTTCACGCCCGACTCGCCGACCGCGGCATCGAGCCCGGCCGGGTCGCGGTCAAGCACCTCGCCGAGATTGACCGCGTGCAGCACGGCGATGCACTCGTCGTCGGTGGCGTCAGGAGTCGCGAGGGTGAGGTTGTCGCGCAGTGACCCGGCGAGCACCGGGGCGTCCTGCTCGACATAGCCGATCTGGGCGCGCAGCGCGGTGCGATCCAGCGAGCGGATGTCCAGCCCGCCGAGCCGCACGGTGCCCGCCGAGACATCGTAAAACCGTTCGATCAGGGCCAGGATCGTGCTCTTTCCGGCGCCGCTCGGCCCCACGAGCGCCGTGCGCAGCCCGCGCGGAGCGCTGAACGAGACGCCGGTGAGCACCGGACGGGGCTCTGTGGACGCGGGGGAGACGGCGGAGTCGGCACCGGCGGTGGAGGTGGCGGCGGTGGCGGTGGCGGTGGCGGTACCGGGGGAGTCGGCCGAGTCGGCACCGGCACCGGCGGTGGTGGTGGAGTCGGCCGAGTCGGCACCGGCGGTGGTGGTGGTGGTGGATGGGGCGGGTGTAGCAGCGGCGGAACCCGCTGGGCCGGCAGCATCCGTTACCACGGCAGTCTCGGCTTCTGCCTCAGCGTCAACCGCCACCGGCGTCACCGCGTAGCCGAAGTGCACGTTCTCGAAGCTGATCGCGGCGGCTTCGGGGTTGACCTTCTCGTTGGCGGCGCCGACCGTCATGGCCAGCGGGGCGATATCGCGGTCGAACTGGTCTTCGGCGGGCAGGTCGATGATCTCCTGAATCCGGCCGAGCGCGCCGAGCGCCGCGTTGACCGAGGTGATGGCGCCGAAGAACTGGCCGAGCGGCATGATCATCAGGAACAGGAACAGAATGAACGCGACCAGGTCGGCGATCGTGATGGCGTTGCTGGCGACCCGAAAACCGCCAACGCCGAGCACCACGAGAAACGACACCTGCATGGCGATACCGGCGATCGGCACGACGAGGGCGCTGATCTTGGCGACCTTGATCCCCATGCGCCAGGCGCCGCGGGCGTCTTCTTCGATCACGGCGACTTCGCGCTCGGTCGCATTGGAAGCACGCACGGTGCGAATGGCACTGATGGCACGCTCAACGCTCGCGGCGAGGTCACCGACCTTCGCCTGGGCCGCTTGGCTCGCCGTGCGGATCCGTCGTGACAACAGGATGACGGTGACCACCGACACCGCGATGACGAGCACGGTCAGCCCGAGCAGCACCGGGTCGATGATGAGCATCGCCACGAGGGCGCCGATGAATGTGAGCGATCCGCCGATCGCTTCGACCAGCCCCTGGGTGAGTACCGCGCGGAGCAGGGTGGTGTCGCTGCCGACGCGGGAGACGAGGTCTCCGGTGCGACGGGCATCGAACTCGCTGATCGGCAGGCGCAGCAGGCGCCCCACCAGTTTGCGGCGACTCGAGAGCACGACACCCTCGCCGGTGCGCTGCAACAGGTAATGCTGGTAGCCGCTGATCAGGCCCGAAATTACTACCAGGGCGATCAACAAGCCTACGAGCGACCCCAGCGGGTTCCCAGCCTGCACGATCGTGATGACCTGGCTCACCAGCAGCGGCTGGGCCAGGCTTGCAGCGGCGCCGAGCACGCTCAGCACGATGACGACGGCGAGCACCTTTTTGTGCTCGCCCAGGTAGGGCAGCAGCTGGCTGAACTTCGCGCGTGGCCCGGTGGGGGCTGGACGGCCGCGTCGGCCGCGCGAGGACTTCACAGCGGCCGGGAAAGCGGATGCAGGGGTGGTTTCGGGCGCACGGGTAGCGGTATTCACTCATGAATCTTAACCGTCAAAGATGCGAACAATCCCCAATGTCACCCGTGCGGTCTACAGTGGGGAACTGTGCCAGAGCCTGTCATCGCCACCCAGAATCTCGTCAAGAGATACCAGGATTTCGTCGCCGTCGACGGCATCAGTTTCGAGGTGGCGCCGGGGGAATCCTTCGGGTTGCTGGGCCCCAACGGCGCGGGAAAATCCACGACGATGCGCATGATCGGCGCGGTCTCCACCCGCACGAGCGGCGGCCTCAACGTACTCGGGCTCGACCCCAATCGGTACGGTCCGGAGATTCGCTCGCAGCTCGGCGTGGTGCCGCAAGAGAACAATCTCGACATGGAACTCAAGGTGCGAGAGAACCTGCTGGTCTACGGCCGCTACTTCGGGCTCCCGCGCGCCCGGGTGGCTCGCCGCGCCGACGAACTGCTGGAGTTCGCGCAGCTCGCGGACAAGGCGAGCGCCAAGGTCGATGACCTCTCCGGCGGAATGAAACGTCGCCTCACCATCGCCAGGGCGCTCATCAACGACCCGCGCCTGCTGCTGCTCGACGAGCCCACGACGGGCCTCGACCCGCAGGCACGTCACATCCTCTGGGACCGGCTGTTTCGCCTCAAGGAGCAGGGCACGACCCTGCTTTTGACCACGCACTACATGGATGAAGCCGAACAGCTCTGCGACCGCCTGGTCGTCGTTGACAAGGGCCGCATCATGGCCGAGGGTTCCCCGGCCGACCTCATTCGCCGGTATTCCTCGCGCGAAGTGCTCGAGGTGCGCTTCGGCTCCACCCAGAACGCCGCCGTCGCCGACCGCATCCAAGGCTTCGGCGAACGGGTCGATGTGCTGCCCGACCGCATCCTGGTCTACAGCGACAGCGGCGAGAATGAATTAGAGCAGATGACCGCGGCGGGCCTCCGCCCGATCACCAGCCTGGTACGCCGCTCCAGCCTCGAAGACGTGTTCCTGCGTCTCACCGGCAGGAATCTGATCGAATGAGTGGCCTGTCTGAGAGCTTGCGCCCGTGAGCGCGGGCGATGCGGGTAGCGTTCGGGATGCGGATGGCGCGGGCGATGGCATCCGTTCACAGACCCTGGCCGCGGCCGTCGCGGCGGCGGCGCGCACCCGGCGCTACGGCTCCTGGTACGTGGCCGACCACCGGTTTCGGGTCATGCGGTCGTACGCCCAGACCGTGCTGTTCACCGCGGTCGGCAGCCCCCTCATTTACCTGTACGCGATGGGGGTGGGCCTCGCCAGCCTCGTCGACGGTAATCTTGGCGGCAACGCCGTCAATGGGGTCAGCTACCTGGCGTTTTTGGCCCCGGCGCTGCTTTCGAGCAGCGCGATCGCGGTGGCGTCCGAGGAGTTCACGTACCCGATCATGCTCGGCTTCAAATGGAACCCCACCTTCTTCGGCATGAACGCGAGTTCGATTCAACCCGGCCAGATCGTCAACGGCATCCTCATCTCGGTCGCGGCGCGCATGGTGCTCACCTGCGCCATCTTCTATGTCTTCATGCTGGTCTTCGGGGCGGTGCCCGGGGCGCTCGGGTTCATCGCCGTGCCGGTGGCGCTGCTCACCGGCCTCGCCTTCGGCGCGCTCGTGATGGCCTACACGGCCACCCTCAAAGACGACACCGGTCAGCTCGCCATGCTGCAGCGCTTCGTGGTCCTGCCGATGACCCTGTTCTCTGGCACGTTCTTTCCGCTCGATCTGCTGCCGCCCTACCTGCAGTGGATCGGCTGGATCTCGCCGCTCTGGCACGGCACCGAGCTATCCCGTGTCTTCGCCTACGGCAGGCCGGAGCCGATCTGGCTGAGCGTCGTGCACGTGCTCTACCTGACGGCGTTGTTGGCTATCGGCTGGTTCTGGGCCCGCCGTCTCACCCTGCGGCGCCTGAACAAATGAGAAGGGTGAACGAGTGACCGGACCACACCTGTCTCCCTCGACGCTCACAGCCGGCGCTCGCGCACCGCGCACGTTCGGTAGCCTCTATGCCGGCAACGCGCGCAGCGTGATGGCGCGCGGCTGGCGGGCGACACGCAGCTCCAACTCGCTCGCCATTCTGAGCGGGTTCGTCGAACCCATCTTTTACCTGCTGTCGATGGGCCTCGGGCTCGGGGCACTGATCGGGCAGGTGCACACGGCTGACGGGGTGAACGTGCCGTACGCGGCGTTCATCGCCCCGGCCCTGCTCGCCGTCGCCGCGATGAACGGCGCGATCTACGACTCGACCTGGAACGTGTTCTTCAAGATGCAGTTCGCCAAGCTCTACGAGGGCATGCTGTCGACCTCACTCGGCCCGCTCGACGTGGCGCTCGGCGAAATCTCGCTCGCCCTGGTGCGCGGGCTGCTGTACGCGACCGGATTCCTGCTCGTGATGCAGGCGCTCGGGCTCAACCTGTCCTGGTGGGCGCTGCTGGCCCTGCCGGCGGTCGTGCTCATCGCATTCGGCTTCGCGAGCATCGGGATGGCGGTGACGAGCTACATGAAGACCTTCCAGCAGATGGACTGGATCAACTTTGTACTGCTACCGATGTTTCTGTTCTCGGCCACGTTCTACCCGCTCAGCGTCTACCCGCAGGGCATCCAATACGTGATCCAGGCGTTGCCGCTCTGGCACGGTGTCGAGCTCGTACGCGGCCTGACCACCGGGCAGATCGACCCCGGAATGCTCTGGCACGTGCTCTACTACGCCGTGATGATCATGATCGGCCTGATCTTCACCACTCGCCGCCTCAAGGCCCTCTTCTTGAACTGAAGCAACGCACCCCCCTCGCAATCGCGAGAGGGGTGCGGATGCTGCGCGGCGACAGCCTAGCGGTGCAGGTCGAGGTCCTTCGTCTCGCGGCTGAGGACCAGCGCGATCAGGGTGATCACGGCCATGATCGAGAGGTAGATGCCAACCCAGAACGGGCTGCCTTCGCCGAGCGTCCACAGCCAGATGGCGATGAACGGGGCGACGGCCGCGCCGAGAATCGAGCTCATGTTGTAGGCGAACGCGGAGCCGGTGTAGCGCACGCTCGTCGGGAACAGCTCGGGCAGCAGCGCGCCCATCGGGCCGAAGGTCATCCCCATCAGCGAGAAGCCGACGATGAGAAACAGCATCACGCCGGGGAAGCCGGCGCCGAGCAGCGGCACGAACAGCAAACCGAACACGATGATGGCCAGGGTCACGATGATGAGTGTCTTGCGGCGGCCATGCTTGTCAGCCCAGGGGCCAGAGGCGAGGGTGAAGATCCCGAAGAACACGACGCCGAGAATCATCATGAGGATGAAGTTGTTGTAGCTGAAGCCGAGTCCCGGAACCGGGGCATCCGTCGCGGCCCGGCCGTAGCCGAGCGTGAACGTGGTCATCAGGTAGAACAGCACGTAGGTCGCGAGCATGATGAACGTACCGAGGATGAGTTCACGCCAGTTGGACTTGAACACCGCCGCGAGCGGCAGCTTCTCGACCCGGTCGGCCTTGACGACCTTGGTGAAGACCTCGCTTTCGACCAAGCGCAGACGCACCCAGAGACCGACGATGACCATCACGGCCGAGAACAGGAACGGGATGCGCCAGGCCCACTCGAGGAACGCCTCGGACGGACGGGTCGGGTCGGTTGACGGCAGGGCCAGGGCCAGGCCGAGGAACAGGCCGTTGGCGATGATGAAGCCGAGTGGGGCGCCGACCTGCGGGAAGGTGCCGTACCAGGCGCGCTTGCCGACGGGTGCGTTTTCGGTCGCCACGAGGGCCGCGCCACTCCACTCGCCGCCGAGGGCAAAGCCCTGGGCGAGGCGGAGGATGACGAGCATGAACGGTGCCCACCAGCCGATCATGTCGTAGGTCGGCAGCAGGCCGATCAAGAAGGTCGCGATGCCCATCGTGAGCAAGGCGCCAACCAGGGTGGCCTTGCGTCCCTTGCGGTCACCGAAGTGGCCGAAGAACAGTGCGCCGATCGGGCGGGCGACCATGGCGGCGCCGAAGACGGCGAAGGAAGCGAGGAGAGCGGTGGTCTCGTTTCCGGTGGGAAAGAACAGGTGCGGAAAGACCAGCACGGCGGCCGTGGCGTAGACGTAGAAGTCGTAGAACTCGATGGTCGTGCCGATGAGGCTCGCCATGATGACGCGGCCCTTTGGATTCAAAGGCGTGGTCGGCGTCGAAACTGACGCTGTGGTTGTAGACATGAGGGTGGAACGCTCCGGTCGGGATGGCTGAGCGGCGACGAAACCCGCAAGTCGATCTGACTTCCCGCGGTAGCGCTGACGCACGAATGGGGGCGTGGCCGCGTTTAGAGGGCACGGTAGAGTTTACCGCGAAGCCCGCAGCAACGAGCGAAAGCGGGCTCCTGGTCGCCGGGAGTGAACCGGAGCACCCCGTTATCCGCTTCCGCCACACTGCTGCTGTTACCAGAGCACCGCGATCACGACGTCGGTGAAGGTCAGGGCGCCGATGGCCCACAGCACGAGCGACGGCACGCTCGGCTTCTTGCGGTTCACGATCACGAGCACGGTGATCACGATGAGTAGGAGCAGCTTGAGGCCGATTTTAATGTTGTCGATATGGCCGAGCGAGCCCATCTCGATGATGCCGACGAGCAGCAGGCCGGTGACCAGTTGGGTCAGCGCACCGTGGAACATTGCGGCGACAATCGTGCCCTTGCCGGCAATGATCGGCTTGATCTGCACGAGAAATCCGCCGAGCAGCGAGGCGAGGCCGACGAAGTGCAGAATGAGCAGAATATTGCGTAGAAGGTCCATGCCTTCAGCCTAGGGACCATCCACGCCGCACGTTACCCGATCTGTCCGCGCAACTGCCGCAGCACCAGGGCGGTGGCCAGGGCAGCGGATGCCGCCTCCTCACCCTTGTCTTCTTTCGAACCGGGAAGCCCGGCGCGGTCGAGGCCCTGCTGTTCGTCGTCGATGGTCAGCACGCCGAAGCCGACGGGCTTGCCGGTGTCGAGGGCGACGCGGGTGAGGCCATCCGTTGCCGCATTCGAGACGAACTCGAAGTGGGGGGTGCCGCCGCGAATGATCACGCCGAGGGCGATGACCGCGTCGGCCCCGTTTTCGAGTGCGACCTTGCAGGCAACGGGCAGTTCGAAGCTGCCCGGAACACGCACGAGTGAGAATGCGGCGTGGCTCGCCTGCAGTACCCGGGTGGCGCCGGCGATGAGACCGTCGGTGATCACGTCGTGCCACTGTCCGGCCACGATCACGACCCGCAAGCCCCGTCCGTCAACAGTGATGCTGGGTCCTGTTCCGGCCATTAGGCGATTCCATTCATGATTTCGGTGTTCGTGATGTGGTGACCCATCCGGTCACGCTTGGTCGCGAGGTACTCCTCGTTGAATTCGCCGATACCGACGACGAGTGGCACCCGTTCGGTCACGGTGATGCCGTGCAGCTCGAGCTGACGCACCTTCTCGGGATTGTTGGTGAGCAGTCGCACCGACGTCAATCCCAGATCGTGCAGGATGCTTGTGGCCGCGCCGTAATCGCGACTGTCAACGGGAAGACCCAGCGCCAAGTTGGCGTCCAGGGTGTCGAGGCCGTCTTCCTGAAGCGCATAGGCCCGCAGCTTGTTGGTAAGGCCGATGCCGCGCCCCTCCTGACCGCGCAGGTAGACGACCACTCCGCCTTCCTCCTGGATGATGTCGAGCGAGGCATCGAGCTGCGGTCCACACTCGCACTTGAGCGAGCCGAAGGCTTCGCCGGTGAGGCACTCGGAGTGCACCCGCACGATGGCGCCATCCACCGGGGTTCCCGCCACGATCGCAACGTGGTCGGCGCCGGTGGAGCGGTCCCGGTAGGCGCGCACGCGAAAGGCACCGTGCCGCGTGGGTACCGTCGTCTCCACCTCGAAGTCGACCCGCGGTACCTCGATGAGTGGGGCACGCGTCTGAAGGACCTCGTCGGGATGAAACTCGTTGAGGTAGCTGATCAGGTCTTTGATGGTGATGACGAGCAGGCCCTCGCGCTCGCCGAGTTCGAGCAGGCCGGGGAGGCGCATCATCTCGCCGTCTTCGGCGACGATCTCGGCAATCGCGGCGACCGGAAACAGACCGGCCAGTTTCATCAGGTCGACGCCGGCTTCGGTGTGACCACCGCGCTCGCGCACGCCACCGTCGCGGGCGCGCAGCGGCAGGATGTGGCCGGGGCGGTGCAGACTCGCCGGAGCCGATGCCGGGTCGGCGAGCACCCGCAGGGTGTGGGCACGGTCGGCGGCGCTGATCCCGGTCGACAGGCGGTCGGCGGCGTCGACGCTCACCGTGTAATTGGTGCCGAGTGGGTCTTCGTTGTTCACGACCATCACCGGCAGGTCGAGCTGGTCGGCGATCTCGTTGGTCATCGGCGCGCAGATGAACCCGGACGAGTAGCGCACGGTCCAGGCAATCCATTCCTGGGTGGCGAGCTGGGCCGAGATGATGACGTCGCCCTCATTTTCGCGGCCCTCGTCGTCGGCGACGATGACCGGTCGGCCGAGGCGCAGGGCGTCCAGTGCGGAGGGGATATCGGCGAGACTCATGATGCGCTCCTTGGTGCGGTTGCGTGCTGGGGTTCTGGGGGTGAAGCTTGCGACGGCAGTGCGGCGGCGGAAAGAGCCAGCATCCGTTCAATGTGGCGGGCCAGAATGTCGGTTTCGATATTGACTCGGTCGCCAACGGCGAGGCCGCCCAGGGTGGTCGCGGCGAGGGTTTCGGGGATGAGGGAGACCTCGAACCACTGGCTCGCCTCGGTGGCGGGGCTGATGTTGCTCACGGTCAGGGAGACGCCGTCGATGGCGATCGAGCCCTTGTCAACGACGAGCTTGGCAAGCCGGGCGCTGACGCTGAATCGCAGTACCCGCCAGGCCTCGCCGGGCGTGATGACCAGCACGGTGCTGGTGCCGTCGATGTGGCCCTGCACGATGTGACCGCCGAGGCGTCCACCGACGAGGGCGGCGCGTTCGAGGTTGACCGGGGAGCCGATGCGGGCGTCGGACAGCGTTGACATGGTCAGGGTCTGCTTCATGACGTCGGCGGTGAAGGTGTCGGGCGTGCGCTCGACCACCGTGAGACAGACGCCCTGTACGGCAATGGAGTCGCCGTGACCGACTCCGTCGACGACGAGCGGGCCGCGGATGGTGAGGCGGGCGGCATCCGCTGTGTGGTCGATACGCTCGATCTGGCCGAGCTCCTCGATGATTCCGGTAAACATGGGTGGTCCTTAGATCGAAGTGGGTTGGGGCCGGGCCACGATGAGAACGTCGTCGCCGAGCCGGTCGAGAGACTGAATAGAGAGGCGGCGTTGCTCGCCGATGGCGCTCACGCCGATGTCGCCGAGCACCAGTCGGGGCCCGCCGATCAGTGTGGGCGCGAGGTAGATGAGGTATTCGTCGACCAGCGCCGCGGCGACGAAGGCGCTCGCCAGGGTCGGTCCGCCCTCGATGAACACGCTGCGCAGGCCCCGGCCGTGCAGATCGGCCAGCAGGCCTGGCAGATCGAGGCCGTCGAAGAACAACGGTTGCTTCGGGTGCGCGAACAGGGCAGCGGATGTCGGCAGCGCACGACGGCCGACGATCACGGGCACGGGCTGCTGGGCGAGCAGCCCGCCGTCTTCGCCCCGTGCGGTCAGCGCCGGGTCGTCGGCGAGCACGGTGCCGGTACCGACCAGAATCGTGTCGCGGGCCGCGCGGCGTCGGTGCACGTCGAGGCGGGCCGCGGCGCCGGTGATCCACCGGCTGGAGCCGTCGGTCGCGGCCGCGCGACCGTCGAGACTCGAGGCCCATTTGAGCGTGACGAATGGGCGGCCGAGGCGGGCGGCAACGAGCCAGTCACCGAGAAATGCTTCGCCTTGCTCGACGATCACGCCGCCCTGCACCTCGATACCGGCGGCGCGTAGCCGGGCGGCCCCGCCGCAGGAGTGCTTGCCGGGGTCGCTCACAGAGTAGATGACGCGGGCGACGCCGGCGTCGATCAGGGCCAGCGCGCACGGACCGGTACGGCCGACATGGTTGCATGGTTCGAGGGTGACGACGGCGGTGCTGCCGCGAGCCGCGCCGGGGGCGAGCTTCGCAAGGGCGTCGACCTCGGCGTGCCGGCTTCCGGCACCGCGGTGCCAGCCTTCGGCGAGGGTCTCGCCGTGCCCGTTCAGGATGAGGCAGCCGACCTGCGGGTTCACGCCGGTGGCCGGGCCGTGGGCGGCGAGTTCGAACGCGCGGCGCATGGCACCCTCGACGGCTGGACCGGTCAGGCCCGTGCCGACTGCCGTGTTCTCGATCATCCCGCCCTCATCCGTATTGGACGAGCTCCGGGGGTGTGGATCTGCGCACGGAAAATACCGCACGCAAAATTCCGTTGGTCGGCTGTAGCAGCCAACCAACTCGTGCGCCTCCCGTCCGGACTGTGACCGTCGGTGCTGGAGTTTCACCAGCTCAACCGCTTCGTCCCTCAAACGTTCTCGAGGGACTAACGGGTCGCGGACTTTAACCGCCGGTTCGGAATTACACCGACCCCGGAGCACGTGTACTGCAAGTACTACTTCTAGTTATAGTGCAACAGGCTGCACGCCGCGTTATTCCCGCCGACATCCGCTGTCACGGGTACGAGTTCAGGGGGCTCCGACCAGGGCGCGGGCGGTGCTCTCGTCGACGAACAGGTCGGTGATGAGCCGCGCGGCGAGGGCCCCGCGCAGGCTGGCGAGCTTGGAGCGGCCGGCTACAACGCAGATGCGGCGTGGGGTGCGGCGTAGCACGGTGAAGTCCGGGCCGGTCGAGCGTTCATTCAGGGCGATGCCGTCGGTCGAGCCGTCGGCGCGGTAGAACACGGTCGCCACATCGCCCACGACGCTGGCCGCGCTGAGCTCATCGAATTCGGCCTGTTCGAGGTATCCGCCGGCGTACACGCGGCTGACCACGCCGGAAAAGGGGGAACCGAGACCGAATAAGGCGATGTCCATGATGGCTTGCATCTCGAGCAGGCGGCTGACGCTGCGCTCCCGCCACAACGCCTGCTTGGTCGCCGGGTCGTCGAAGAATGCGGGTACCGGGAACTGCTGCACGTGCGCGCCGAACGCCGTGCCGAAACGTCCGAGGATTTCGCTCGCATAGCCCAGGCCGGTCGTGCGCATGTTTCCGGCTCCGTTGAGCTGCACGATCTGCGAGTTGTGCGTTTGTTTCGGGGTAACGTGCCGACTGATCGCGTTCATGGTGGAACCCCACGCGATGCCCATGGTCATGTTGGAGTCGAAATACTGACCGAGAATTCGTGCAACGGATAGGGCCACCCGCTCGAGCCGATCGACGTCGGTAGCACTGTCGGGCACCGGGACCACGTGCGCGGTGATCTGAAACCGAGCCTCGAGCTGCTGCTCGAGGTGACTCGGGGCATCCAGGGGAGACTTGATCTGGATGTCGACCAAACCCGTCTCCCTGGCATGGCTGAGCAGGCGGGAGATCGAGGAGCGGGAGGTGTGGAGCTCGTGAGCGATGGCATCCATCGTGAGGTCCTGCATGTAATACAGGTGCGCCGCGGTAAGTGCGTCGCGGCTGCGATCGGATTGCACGGGATCGGGCATCGGATCAATAGCGTAGGTCACAGCGGCTCCTTGCACGTATGTTCAATCCGGTTGAGAAATTGTGTCGTCCTGTCAGACTGAATCTATTCACATGGCTTGCCCCGCGCAAATCCACTGCGCAGATTCACACCGGGCCCGCCCCGAGACAGAGGTGACAACAATGTCGTTCCAACACGAACAGACGCCGTCCGCGATCTCCGACCGTCCCCGCGCCCAGGTGCTCATCATCGGCGCCGGCATCAATGGCATCGCGACCTTCCGCGACCTGGCCCTGCAGGGCGTTGACGTGGTCCTCGTGGAGAAGAACGACTATGTTTCGGGTGCCTCGTCGGCGAGTTCGCACATGATTCACGGTGGGGTGCGCTACCTCGAAAACGGCGAATTCCGCCTCGTCAAGGAATCGGTCGAGGAGCGCAACAGCCTTCTCAAGATCGCGCCGCACTACGTCAAGCCGCTACAGACGACCATTCCCATCTTCTCCACCTTCTCCGGTGTGATGGCAGCGCCGCTGCGGTTCCTCACCCACAAACAAGGTGCCAAGCACGTAGAGCGCGGTGCCCTGCTCATCAAAATCGGCATGATGATCTACGACGCTTTCTCCCGCGATGGCGGTACGGTGCCGCGCCACGAGTTCAAGGGCCGCACGAAGGCCCTTGCCGCGCTGCCCATGCTCAACCCCGGCCTCAAGTACACGGCCACCTACTATGACGCCGCCATGCACGACCCGGAACGCCTCGCCCTCGACGTGCTGCGCGACGGCCTCGAGGCCGGCCCGCACGCCCGCGCCGCAAACTACGTTGAGGCTGCCGGTATGAACGACACCGGCGTGCTCCTGCGCAACACGATCACCGGCGAGGAATTTCGATTCGAGGCGGATGTCGTCGTGAATACGAGCGGGCCGTGGACCGACCTGACCAACGAGGTGCTCGGCCAGCCGAGCACATTCATGGGCGGTACCAAGGGCTCCCACGTCGTACTCGACAACCCGGAGCTGCTCGCGGCGACCGGGGGCCGGGAAATCTTCTTCGAACACGAAGACGGCCGCATTGTGCTGATCTACCCGCTCAAGGGCCGTGTCCTGGTCGGCACCACCGACCTCGAGCACGACATGACCCAGCCGATTCGCTGTACCGAAGAGGAGATCGACTACTTCTTCGACCTGGTCGCGCACGTTTTCCCAACCGTTACGGTAAACCGATCCCACATCGTGTTCCGCTTCGCCGGAGTGCGCCCATTGCCGCGCCACGACGATGAAGCCCCCGGTTTCGTCTCCCGCGACTACCGCATCGAGTCGCGGCCGTTGCCGCGCACGGGCGCTGCGAACGGCACCCTGCTCAGCCTGGTCGGCGGCAAGTGGACCACCTTCCGCGCCCTCGCCGAGAATCTCAGCACGGACATTCTGAAACTTCTCGGCCTGCCGCGCACAGCCTCCACCGAGGGCCTCGCCATCGGCGGCGGGCGCGACTGGCCTGCTACGGAAGCCGCCACCCTGGTCTGGGTCACCGCCCACGGTGACGAGGTCGGGGCCGACCGTGCAGCGGCACTGCTCGCCCGCTATGGTACCCGGGCGAGCGAGGTCATCGACTTCCTGACGGATCCGGCCGGTGAAGCGGATGCTCCTCTGGCGCACAACGCCGCATACACCCGGCGCGAAATTGAGTTTCTGGCCTCGACCGAGGACGTCGTTCGCCTGCTCGACGTACTCCTGCGCCGCACCAGCATGGCCTTCGTCGGCGACGTGACCACGCCGTTGATCGAGGAGTTGACGCTCGTGGTCGCCCCCGTTCTCGGCTGGGATGCCGGGCGCCGGGCCGAGGAGATCGAGTTGACTCGCCGAATCCTGAGCGACGTGCACGGGGTCGAGCTCGGCCCGGTCAGCCACAACACCGCCCTGGTCTCGTAGCCGCAGCACCCGGCCGGCAATCTGCACGAACGTGCAGTGGAAATCGGCCGGGGCTGGCGCGCGCGCCGATACCTTTTAGACAAGGTGCTCGACTGCCGCACTCGACAACAAGGTCGATCGGCGAACAGCACTCCCCATCTGAAAGGTCAATGTGGACAATATCGATGTCGTCTTTATGTCAGAGGTCGTGGGAACGGCCATCCTCGTGCTCCTCGGCTGTGGTGTGGTCGCCAACGTGGCGCTCGCCAAGAACAAGGGCTTGGGCGGTGGGTTCCTCATGGTCACGATCGGGTGGGGCCTCGCGGTCTACGCCGGTGTGATCGCCGCCTACAACTCCGGTGCCCACCTGAACCCGGCCGTCACGCTCGGCCTCGTCGCGAGCGGGGCCGAGACCTTCGGGTCCGGTGTACCGGTCAACGTCGCGTCGACGCTCACCTACATCGGTGCGCAGATGATCGGTGCCATTCTCGGTGCCGTCGTCGTTTGGCTCGCCTACAAGCAGCACTTCGACCTGGAACCGGATGCCGCCAACAAGCTCGGTGTCTTCTCGACCGGGCCGGCCATCCGCTCCTACGGCTGGAACCTCGTCACCGAGATCATCGGCACCTTCCTGCTCGTCTTCGTGGTCATCGGCTTCGGCCGGAACGGGGACGCCGGCGGCCTCGCCGCCCTGGGTGCACTGCCGGTGGCCCTGCTCGTGATCGCCATCGGCGCCTCGCTCGGTGGGCCGACCGGGTACGCGATCAACCCGGCGCGTGACCTCGGCCCTCGCATCGCGCACTTCCTCCTGCCGATCAAGGGCAAGCGGGGCAGCGACTGGTCCTATGCCTGGGTGCCGGTCGTGGGTCCCATCATCGGCGGGGTCCTTGCCGGAGCTTCATCGGGGGTGCTGCTGCCCATCCTGGGCTAAGCCCGCCCACATATTTTGCAGCATGCGCTGTCGTCGTAAAACTTGCTTTCTCACCTGGAACAACAAAGGAGTTACACATGGCCAAATACATTCTCGCCATCGACCAGGGAACCACCAGCTCCCGCGCGATCGTCTTCGACAAGGCCGGCTCGATCATCTCGACCGGCCAGCTCGAGCACAAACAGATTCTGCCGCAGGCCGGCTGGGTCGAGCATGACCCGAAGGAAATCTGGGACAACACCCGTGAGGCCATCGGCCAGGCGCTATCGAAGGCGAACATCACCCGCCACGACATCGAAGCCGTCGGCATCACCAACCAGCGCGAAACCGCTGTCGTCTGGGACAAAAACACCGGCGTGCCCGTCTACAACGCCATCGTCTGGCAGGACACCCGGACCCAGCCCATCGTCGACCGGTTGGCAGCGGATGGTGGCGTCGACCGGTTCAAAGCGAAGGTCGGTCTACCACTGGCCACCTACTTCTCCGGAACCAAGATCGTCTGGATCCTGGAAAACGTTGAGGGAGCACGCGCGAGAGCGGATGCCGGCGACCTCCTGTTTGGCACCACGGATTCCTGGGTTCTCTGGAACCTGACCGGCGGCATCGAGGGCGGCGTCCACGCGACCGACGTCACCAACGCCAGCCGCACCATGTTCATGGACCTCGAAACCCTGCAGTGGGACGACGAGATTCTCAGCATCTTCGACGTGCCGAAGTCGATGCTGCCCGAGATCAAGTCGTCCTCCGAGGTGTACGGCACTGCGAGCGGGCACAGCCTGCTGCGCGAGGTGCCGATATCCGGAATCCTCGGCGACCAGCAGGCGGCGACTTTTGGCCAGGCCGCCTTCGACCAGGGCGAGGCGAAGAACACCTACGGCACCGGAAACTTTCTGATCTTCAACACCGGTACCGAGATCATCCACTCGAAGAACGGCTTGCTCACCACCGTGGGGTACAAGCTCGGCGACGCCCCGGTGCACTATGCCCTGGAGGGGTCGATCGCTGTCACCGGCTCGCTCGTGCAGTGGATGCGCGACCAGATCGGCATCATCAAGAACGCCAACGAGATCGAAGACCTGGCCAAGACGGTCACGGACAACGGCGGGGCGTACTTCGTGCCGGCTTTCTCCGGCCTGTTCGCGCCGTACTGGCGGTCGGACGCCCGCGGCGCCCTGGTCGGCCTCACCCGCTACGTGAACAAGGGTCACATCGCCCGTGCAGCACTCGAGGCCATCGCCTATCAGACCCGGGAGGTGCTCGACGCGGTCAACGCGGACTCCGGGGTGCCGCTGACCGAGCTCAAGGTCGACGGCGGTGCCACGGTGAACGACCTGCTCATGCAGTTCCAGGCCGACATCATCGGCGTGCCCGTCGTGCGCCCGGTCGTCGCCGAGACCACCGCGCTTGGCGCCGCCTACGCGGCCGGCCTCGCCGTGGGCTTCTGGAGCGGCCTCGACGACCTGCGCTCCAACTGGCAGGAAGACGCACGCTGGGAGCCCTCCATGGAGCCGGAGGAAGCCGCCCGCCTGCTGCGCAACTGGAAAAAAGCAGTCACGAAAACCCTGGACTGGGTAGACGAAGACGTGCGTTAGCCTCACCTCTCCACCGGCCCGGCCGCTCCCCCTCTCCCGGGGCGCATAACTCCTGCAAATTGCCGTGTCAAATTTTCGGAGGTCCGTGTTTTCGCGGTCCGTAGACACAGCGCGTGCAATCTGCAGGAGTTATGCCTTGGTGACTGCCCGGTGATCCATCAATTCGGCTCGACCGCCCTTCTGGGTGACCGTTGTCACTCCGGGATGGCCCAATCGCGTAACTCCTGCAATTTGATATCTCGGTCCGGCCGACCCGAGTGCTTCCGGGTCAGATTGCGGACTTGTGGGGAGATTGCAGGAGTTATGCGCTCTCGCGAGAGGTGTGACACGGAAGAATAAGCTCGGAAGAGTAAGTACGGAAGAGTTATGCACAGGCGGCTGGAAGTGCTGTCCCCAGATTGGTTGCGGGGAGGTCACAGCCACTGGAGAATGACGACGATCGTCTGCATGAACCCATTCCTGACCTCCCTCGTTGGCCAATGCCGCATCGTCAGCCGACAAGACCTATTGAACAGCGGCATGCGACCCAAGCACATCACTGCTGCAGTGCGTAGCAATACGCTCATCCGAGTCCGCCGCGATCACTACGCCCTGCCGGGAACCGATCGCCACACCCTCGAGGCGGTTCGCGTCGGCGGGCGCGAAGCCTGCGTTTCGGCGGCCCGGGAGATCGGCTTCTTTGCCTTCGATTCGCAATTCACCCACGTGCATATCCCGCGGGAGGGCTCCCGTCTGCGCAGTCCCCGAAGTCGGCACGTTCCGTTGGCGGCCGCCCCGCGGGACGGCGTCGAGCTACACTGGTGGCCGCTCATCGACAGAACCGATGGCACCGAGTACTGCGTCGGGCCCCGCGACGTCCTCGCCCAGATTATCCAGTGCCAGGAACCTCGCTTTGCTCTCGCGGCGCTCGACACAGCCCTGCACGAGCACAAGATTCGGGCAGCCGACCTCGATGACATCTTCGCCCATGTCCCCGAGAAGCATGGCGGGCTGCGGTCCCGCATCGATGCGCGAGTGGATGCCGGCCAGGAGTCCATCGTGCGCGACCTGTTTCGTTCCGCCGGGTACCGCTGCGACATCCAGGTGTACATCGACCGGGTCGGCCGGGTCGATCTACTGGTCGAGGGCTGTGTGGTCGTTGAGGCGGACAGCCAGAGTCACCACAAAGCCTGGGACGAGCACATTCGCGACCGCACCCGAGACCGTTTGCTGGCAGCCCTCGGCTATGTCACACTCCGCGTGCTCTATCAAGACATCATGTTCGATCCGGAGGGCGTGCTTCGGGCAATTCAGAAGCTCGTCGACATTTGCCGGTATGGGAGTCCCCGAGTTTTCACTGCCGCCCAGACAACGGGCATCCGTGGCGCGTAACTCCTGCAGATTTTGCATAAGCCGGAAGAGAAGCCCGCAATGTGAGGCCTCACCGAGCGAAGGTGGCAATTTGCAGGAGTTATGCCTTAGGGAGGGCGGCAAACAGGCCCGGCAGGCGGGTGAGGGTGTCGATGCGGAGAACTCCGAGGCGTGCGGCATCATCTGTGTCGGCAGGGCCCACAGCGGATGCGCCGGCTCGGTCGAGCCAGACACCGGTCAGCCCCGCAGCGGCCGCGCCCAGCGCATCCGTGCGTAATCGATCTCCGACGTAGACCGCCGACTCCACGGGCACGTCGAACAGCGCGCAGGCGTGCTCAAAGATGCGCGCGTCGGGCTTGGCAAAACCGAGCGCGCCCGAGGTGACGACATGCTCGAACCGGTCGGCCAGGCCGACGCGACGAATCTTCTCGCCCTGAAAAACCGGGTCGCCGTTCGTGATGAGGCCAAAACGCACCCCGGGAATCATCTCGGCCAGCTCATCGATGCAGGGGAGCGCGTCGTCGTGCAGCCGCCAACTGGACCGGTAGCTCTCGAAATACTCGTCAAACCACAGATCCGCCTCGGCGTCGGTCAGTGCGATGCGGAATGACGCCGCGAAATCCTGGGCCCGGGCGCGGCGCTGACCGGCAAAGTCCAAATCGCCGGCGAGGTAGGAGTGATAATGCTCCTCCTCGAGCGCGTTCCACAGCACGGTCGCCGCCGTTCGGTCGCCGGACGCAAAGGCGCCGCCGACCCGGTCGAGGTGCAGCAGAATGCCCGCAGCGACTGCGTCCCGGTGCGAGAACAGGGTGTCGTCGAGGTCAAACAACACAACCCGCGGCACGGTCATCGGGCGAGGGCCGCGGCGGGCCAGCCGGGCTGCGGGGTGCGGTCATCGCCGGCCGCGAGGTGGCCCTGCCACGAGTCGGGGTAGCTTTTGTCGCGGTAGGCGGCGACGGACGGCGCGACGCCGGTATATCGAAACCCCGACTTCCACGCTGCTCGGGCTGACGCGACGTTTCCGAGCAGGCACTCCCAGTGCAGATCGTCGATAATCCCCTGTGCGAATGCCCAATCGGCGACGAGCCGTTGCGCTTCGGGAATGAGCCCGCGGCCACGGTGCGGGGCACCCAGCCAGAATCCGATTGACCCCACCCGGTGAACGGATGCGTCCACCGCGACGGATTCGCCCGTCAGGCGCAGCCCAATCACGCCCAGAAGTCCTGGCCCGGCAGGGTCCCGCAGTGCCCAGGTGTATTCCCGATCCGACAGCCAACCGTCGGGAACATACTCGAGGATGAACCCCGCGGCGTGCGCACGTTCGTAGGGCCACGGAACGGTCAAATAGCGTTCGAAGATCGGGTCCTGGCAGTAGTCGAAGACGCGGTCGGTGTCGCTGGCCGCTAGCTCGTCCAGCAGTACCAGCGGTGAGGAGAGCGAGAACGGCTGCATTAGCGAGGGGGTAGAAAGCCGACGCGGTCGTAGACGGTGGCCAGGGTCTCACTAGCGACATCAGAGGCCCGGGCCGCGTTGGACGCGAGAACCCGGTCGAGCTCGGCCGGGTCACCCAGCAGCTCGGCCACGCGCTGGCGGATCGGATCGAACGTACCCAGAACCACCTCGACGAGCCCCTTTTTCAGGTCGCCATACCCGCGGCCAGCGTATTCGTTCTCGATCGACTCGATCGACTCGCCGGCGAGCACGGAGTAGATCGTGAGCAGGTTGGCCACACCCGGCTTGTTCTCGCGGTCGAAGATTACGCCGCCGTCGGCATCCGTCACGGCCCGCATGATCTTCTTCCTGGTGACGCCGGGCTCATCGAGCAGCCAGATGATACCGGCATGCGACTCGGCCGACTTCGACATTTTCGACGTGGGATTCTGCAGGTCGTAGATCTTCGCGGTCTCCTTCACGATCGCCACCTCGGGAATAGTGAAGGTGTCGCCGAACCGTGAGTTGAAGCGCAGGGCGAGGTCGCGGGTGAGTTCCACGTGCTGGCGCTGATCTTCCCCGACCGGCACCACCGTGGTTTGGTACAGCAGGATGTCCGCCGCCATCAGCGTCGGGTAGGCGAACAGACCAACGGATGTCGCGTCGGCGCCGTGCCGCACGGACTTGTCCTTGAACTGCGTCATGCGGCTCGCCTCACCGAACCCGGTGATGGTGTTGAGCACCCAGGCCAGCTGCGCGTGCGCGGCGACGTGCGACTGCACGTACAGCGTCGAGGCCGACGGGTCGATGCCGGCGGCGATGTACTGCGCCGCCGTGCCGCGCGTGTTCTCGCGTAGCTTGGCGGGCTCCTGGGCGACGGTGATGGCGTGCAGGTCGACGATGGAGAAGAACGCGTCGTGCGTCTGCTGCAGCGACTTCCAGTTCAGGAGCGCGCCGATGTAATTGCCGATCTGCAGGGACTCGGCGGAGGGCTGCATGCCCGAATAGAGACGGGGTTTGGTCACGAGCGTGCGTCCTTCGAGAGGTCATAGTCGACGACGACGGGGGAGTGGTCGCTCCAGCGCTGGTCGTATGCTGCGGCCCGGTCGACCGCATAGTTCAGAACGGATGCCGCCAGCTGCGGGCTGGCGAGCTGGTAGTCGAGGCGCCACCCGGTGTCGGTGTCGAAGGCCTTGCCGCGCTGAGACCACCAGGTGTATGGCCCCTCGACCTCTCCGGCCCACCTACGTCCGACGTCGACCCAGCCCAGTCCGGCACCCGCGTTGTAGTGCGGGTCACCCTCGCTTCCGAGGATACGGTCGAAATACTCCCGCTCCTCCGGCAGAAAACCCGCGTGCTTCTTGTTGCCGCGCCAGTTCTTGATGTCGAGCGTGCGGTGGCCCACGTTGAGGTCGCCGAGCACGAGCGCGAGCGGGCTGTGCTCGGTCAGCTCGGGCAGCCGGGCTAACATGGCGTCGAGAAACTTGTACTTCTCGATCTGCTTCGGGGTGTCGGTCTCGCCGGAGTGCACGTAGGTGCTCACGACGGTGATCATCTGGCCGTCGACCTCGTAGTCGGCTTCGAGCCAGCGGCCGGCGCTGTCGAACTCTTCGGCGCCGAGGACAACCCGGTGAATGGATGCGCCCGCCCGGCTGGCGAGGGCGACACCGGCCCGGCCCTTGGCGGTGGCGGCGTCGTGCAGAATGTTCCAGTCCGGCCCCAGCAGACCCTCGAGGTCTTCGGTCGAGGCGCGGACCTCTTGAATGGCAAGAATGTCCACGTCGCGCTTGTTCAGCCAGTCGCCCATTCCCTTGCGGTACGCGGCTCGTACCCCGTTCGTGTTGATGCTGGCAATGCGCAGGGGTTTGGCTGAAGACATGGGTCAAGTCTAGTTAGCGCGCGTCTGCCGCATCGGCCAGGGCGTACTCCGTCACCCGAGCGTCGGCCGCCTTCACCCGGCGGCCAGCGGCCCACCGGGCATACCACGGCGACGTATCGAGGTCGGCCCGAGCCGCCGTGAGCTCGGCCTGCGCGGTCAGCCGGAGGGCGTCGTGCATCCGTTTCTCCTGCCGGTCTGCGGTCTCATCGGCGCTGAGCATGTGCGGCGGAATGCCCGCGTCGGCCATGCCGACCGCGATCCACGAGGCGGCGATGAGCGTCACGGAACTCACGAGGTTGAACCAGACCAGCAGACCGATGATTACGGCGAAGGTCGCCAGCAGCGGGTTGCGGCTGGCGCCACCGAGGAGCACGCCACCGAGAATTTTCAGGAGTCCGAGGGCGACAGCGCCGAGCAGCGCCCCGGCGAACAGGCGTCGTAACGGAATGCGTACCCGCGACAGCACCCGGAACAGGGCGGCGAGGGTGAGGGTGTCGATGACGAGCACGACTGCGAGGCCGATGCCGCGGGCGGACGCTTCGTAGAAGAACGAGTCCTGGGCAATCTGAAAGAGGTCGAACAGGGCGCCGAGCAGCGCGGTGCTCGCGAGGGAGACGAGCGCCGACACGACCAGGGCGAGCCCGAAGATCAGCCCGAGGCCGAGTTCGCGCAGCTTGACCCAGATGAAGAATGTGGTCTGTGGGGGCATGCCGAACACGGTCCGCACGGCCTGCGCGGTGGCCGAGAGCCAGCCCAGAGCGGTCAGGAGCAGTCCGACCAGGGCGATAGCGCCGGTCCAGGTCAGGATGCCCGCAGTGGCGAGCACCTCCGGATCGATGATGCCGTCGGTGCCGATCAGACCCGGAATCGACTGGTTGATGATGGCGTACAGGGCGTTGAGCAGCCCCTGGTTCGCGGTCAGAACGAGCCCAGCGATAGAGAAGCCCACCCAGACGGCGGCGAAAATGGCGAAGATGGCCTGATACGACATTCCGGCGGCCAGGATTCCGCCACCCACGGTGTTGAAATGGGTCAGCACCCGCACGGGGCGCCAGGCCAGAACGCGCTCTACCAGCTCTTTCACTGTGTCAGCTTAACCGCAGTGCTCGGTGTGGCGGCGAGGGCAGCCGCACGCGGCATCCGCTGCCCACACAATGACAGACACCCCCGTCGAATCGACGAGGGTGTCTAGTCACACAATCAATCGGCTATGCCTTGCCGCGCATAATGGCCTGCTTGACCTCGGCGATGGCCTGGGTCACCTGGATGCCGCGTGGGCAGGCTTCCGTGCAGTTGAAGGTCGTGCGGCAACGCCACACGCCTTCCTTGTCGTTGAGAATGTCCAGGCGCACGGCCGCATTCTCATCGCGGGAGTCGAAGATGAACCGGTGCGCATTGACGATTGCGGCCGGCCCGAAGTACTGGCCGTCGGTCCAGAACACCGGGCAGCTCGACGTGCACGCTGCACACAGAATGCACTTGGTGGTGTCGTCGAAACGGGCGCGCTGGGCGACCGTCTGAATGCGTTCTTTACCCTTCACCGGGGTGACGCTGTTCATGAGGAACGGCTGCACCGCCTTGAACGAGTCGAAGAACGGCTCCATGTCGACGATGAGGTCCTTCTCCAGCGGCAGGCCCTTGATGGCCTCCACGTAGATGGGCTTCGTGACGTCGAGGTCCTTCATGAGCGTTTTGCAAGCGAGACGATTGCGGCCGTTGATGCGCATGGCGTCCGAGCCGCAGACGCCGTGCGCACAGGAACGACGGAAGGTCAGCGACCCGTCCTGTTCCCACTTGATCTTGTGCAGCGCGTCGAGCACGCGGTCGGTCGGGTAGAGCTGCACGTCGAAATCCTGCCAGTGCGGCTCGTCGTCGACCTCGGGGTTGAACCGACGAATAATGAGCGTGACCGTGAAGGAGGCGATCTCTTCGGGGACGACGGGCTTCTGGTCAATCGTGGTGGTGCTCACTAGTACTTCCTCTCCATCGGCTGGTAACGGGTGATGACGACCGGTTTCCAGTCGAGCTTGATGTGGTCGGCGGCGTCCGCGCTCATCGCGTCACCCTGGAGATACGCCATGGTGTGCTTGAGATAGTTCACGTCATCGCGCACGAGGTAATCTTCGCGTTGGTGTCCGCCGCGGCTTTCCTTGCGGTTGCGCGCGGAGTACACGACGACCTCGGCGAGGTCGAGCAGAAAGCCGAGCTCAACGGCTTCGAGCAGGTCGGTGTTGAACCGACGGCCCTTGTCCTGCACACCAATGTTCTTGTAACGCTGGCGCAGCAGGTGGATGGTCTCGGTGACCTCGGCGAGCGACTCGTCGGTGCGGAACACCTGAGCCTTCTTGTCCATTTCTTCCTGCAGAATCTTGCGGAGCACGGCAATGCGTTCGGTTCCAGTCGATGAGCGGATACCTTCCAGCAGTTCGCGCACCTCCTTGGCCGGGTCTTCCGGCAGCGGAACGAACTCGGCCGTCTTGACGTACTCGACCGCGTTGATGCCGGCGCGCTTGCCGAACACGTTGATGTCGAGCAACGAGTTGGTGCCGAGACGGTTGGAGCCGTGCACCGAGACGCAGGCGCATTCGCCGGCGGCGTACAGGCCGGGAACGACCTGCTCGTTGTTACGCCAGACTTCGGCCTTCACATTGGTGGGGATGCCGCCCATCGCGTAGTGCGCGGTCGGCATGACCGGTACCGGCTCGGTGACCGGGTCGACGCCGAGATAGGTGCGGGCGAACTCGGTGATGTCGGGCAGCTTGGTCTCGAGCAGCTCCTTGCCGAGGTGCGTGCAGTCCAGATACAGGTAGTCCTTCTCCGGCCCGGCGCCGCGACCCTCAGCGACCTCCTTGAGCATGCAGCGCGAGACGATGTCACGCGGCGCGAGGTCCTTGATCGTCGGCGCGTACCGTTCCATGAACCGCTCACCGCTCGCGTTCCGCAGAATGGCTCCCTCGCCGCGGGCTCCCTCGGTCAGGAGGATGCCCAGCCCGGCAAGGCCGGTCGGGTGAAACTGGAAGAATTCCATGTCCTCGAGCGGCAGGCCCTTGCGCCAGACGATACCGACACCGTCACCGGTGAGGGTGTGCGCATTGGAGGTGGTCTTGTAGATCTTGCCGAAACCGCCGGTGGCGAAAATGAACGCCTTGCCCTGGAACACGTGCAGCTCGCCGGTCGACAGGTCGAGGGCGACCACGGCCGACGGCTGGTCGACACCATCGACGTTGGTCATGACGAGGTCGAGCACGTAGTACTCGTTGAAGAAGTTGATGCCGCGCTTGACACAGTTCTGGTAGAGCGTCTGCAAAATCATGTGGCCGGTGCGGTCGGCGGCGTAGCAGGAGCGGCGAACCGGGCTCTTGCCGTGGTCGCGGGTGTGACCGCCGAAGCGCCGCTGGTCGATCTTGCCATCCGGGGTGCGGTTGAACGGTAAGCCCATGTTCTCGAGATCGATGACGGCGTCGATGGCTTCCTTGGCCAGGATCTCGGCGGCGTCCTGGTCGACCAGGTAGTCGCCACCCTTGATCGTGTCGAAGGTGTGCCACTCCCAGTTGTCTTCCTCGACGTTGGCGAGGGCGGCAGCCATCCCGCCTTGCGCCGCACCGGTGTGCGAACGCGTCGGGTAGAGCTTGGAGATGACCGCCGTGCTGGCGTTGGGGCCGGCTTCGATGGCGGCACGCATGCCCGCTCCCCCCGCTCCCACAATGACGATGTCGTGCTGGTGGTAGTGCACGCCGTCTACGACGGTGGCCTCCGTAGTTGGAGTAGCGCCGGGAGGCGTTGTGGAAGAAGTCATATTTATGAGTGCAGCTCCTAGAGGGACGAACAGAACGAGGCGACGAGGTCGGCGGGCGCACCGGCGGGGCAGGGATCGAAGGTGAACACCACGAGGGTGCCGAGCACGATCAGCGAGACAACGCTGACCAGAATCGCGACCTTCAAGATGCCGCGGCTGATCCGCGCGGTGGCGTAGTCATTGACCAGGGTGCGCATACCGTTGCCGCCGTGAATGAGCGCGAGCCAGAGCAGGATGACGTCCCAGACCATCCAGAACGGGTTGGTGAGCTTGCCGGCGACGAACGCGAAGTTCAGGGCGCTGACGCCCTCGCCGATCATGAGATTGACGAACAGGTGGCCGAAGATGAGCACGACCAGCACGACGCCGGAGACACGCATGTAGATCCAGCCCCACTTTTCCAAGTTGACACCGCTCTTTTTCGTGCTGCGGCTATGCGGGCTGCGGGGAGCTTCGATTGTTGAAGTCATGTCTGTCGCCCCCTAGTGGCTGAACACGTTGATGAGGTGGCGCGGCACGAATGCCAGCATGGTGACGACCCAGAGGCCGATGACGACGTAGAACAGCACCCGCTGGTACTTGGCGTTCCAGAAGTCGATCAGAATGATGCGCAGTCCATTGAACGCGTGGAACACGATGGCGCCGACGAGTGCGACCTCACCGAGACCCATGATCGGCGTCTGATACTGCGCGATGACCGCGTTGTACGCTTCGGGGCTGACCCGCACGAGCGCCGTATCGAGAATATGAACGAGCAGAAAGAAGAAGATCGCGACGCCGGTGATGCGGTGCAATACCCACGACCACATGCCTGTGTTACCCCGATACAGGGTGCCGGCGGGGCGACGTGACGTCGTCTTCTGCTGAGAATCTAGGGTTCCTGCCGTCTGTGGCATGAACAACCCTCCCTGGCTGAATAATGGCTCTTTAGTGAGACCGAGAATGCGCTATAAGCACATGCCAGTATTCTACAAGCGGTCAGCCCACTCGTGCGGGTTAGGGTGACCTAACGCTGCATCGAAGGTGGTATGTGTGTGTCGGCGCGCACGGCCAGGCGCTCGTCGACGGCCTGCTCGTAGTACTCGACCAGTTCGGCGCAGACCGTCGGCCAGGAGCGCCCCAGTACAGCGCGACGCCCGGCTTCGCCCATGCGTGCCCGCAGCATCGGGTCACGCACAAGCTGGCACACCCAGTGCCGCAGATCGCGGTCGTCGTCGGGGCGAAACAGGTAGCCGTTCTCGCCGTGCGCCACGAGGTCGATCGGACCGCCTGCGTGCGGGGCCACCACGGGCAGCCCGGCGGCGTGCGCCTCTTGGATGGTCTGACCGAAGGTCTCCTCGGTGCCCGCGTGCACGAACACGTCGAAGCTCGCGTAGGCGACGGCGAGTTCGCGGCCGGAGAGTCGTCCCAGCCAGGTGACCGGCAGATCCGCGAGGGCACGCTGTATCGACGGAACGCTGGGCCCGTCACCGACGAGGGCCAAACGGATGCCCGATATCCCGCGCAGCGCACGCAGCCGCTCCACCTGCTTCTCCGGAGCCATTCGACCGACATAACCGACGATCACGTCGCGAGCGGCGCCCTCGGCGTGCGCAGCACGCGGGAGCGGCGCAATTCGTTCCCGCAGTGCCGTGACCGCCGGATCGTTCTTCAGGTTCGGGTGGAACCCCGTAAGGTCGACGCCGCGGGTCCACAGGGCCAGCCGCGGCACGCCGAGGCGCTGCAGCGCCGCCATCGACGACGATGACGGCACCAGGGTGCGGGTGGCGCCCTCGTGCACCCACTTCACGAATCGCCAGGCCAGCGCGGCGGCGGGGCCGAGATGATTTCGGTGAGCGTAGCCGGCGACATCCGTTTGAAAAATCGCGACAGAGGGAATGTCGAGCCGGTTGGCCGCACTGATGCCCTGGGCCCCGAGCAGAAACGGCGACGCGGCATGCAACACATCGGGGCGAAAATCGGCGAGCAGCTTCTGCACCTGCGGACTCGGCATGCCGACCGGAAACTCGCGGTAGTTGAACGCGGAGACGGTATGCACCGGAAATCCGGCATATTCGGCCGGGGCGCCGGCGGGCGCGATGACCATGGCGTCGTGTCCGGTGGCCGCCAGGTGCTCCAGAACCTTGCAGACACTGGTGGTCACCCCGCTGATGGTGGGGAGAAAACTTTCGCTGATGACTGCGATCCGCATGTTTGGAGGGTAGGTAATGGGCATTGCCGCCGGGTGACCGGCGCATGAACAGTCGTGTCGGGGCCGCCCGATAGTCTGGACCAATGATTACGTCCAGTGAGCCCCTCGACCGCCTGTACAGCGTGATTCCCGCCGGCGGCATCGGCTCTCGTCTGTGGCCGCTGTCACGAGCGGACGCCCCCAAATTTCTGCACGACCTCACCGGCTCGGGCCAGACGCTGCTGCGCGACACCTGGGATCGTCTCGTTCCGCTCTCGAGCGAGCAGCGCATCATGGTCGTCACCGGGCGTGCCCATCGCTCCGCCGTCGAACAGCAGTTGCCCGAACTGGCCGATCCGAACGTCGTGCTCGAGAGCGAACCGCGCGACTCGACCGCCGCGATCGGCCTCGCGGCGGCTATCTTGCAGCTGCGCGAACCCGGAGTGATCATTGGATCGTTCCCGGCGGACCAGGTCATCAAGGGCGACGCCCTGTTCCGCTCGGCCGTGACGGAGGCGGTGGCCGCGGCGGATGCCGGCTATATCGTCACGATCGGCATCCGGCCGACCGAAGCCGCGATCGGCTTCGGCTACATCAAGAGCGCCGCCGCGCTGGCGGTCGATGGCGCCCCGACCGCACTGGCCGTCGACTCCTTCGTGGAGAAGCCGAGCCCCGAGGTCGCTGAACGGTACCTCGCTGATGGCAATTACCTGTGGAACGCGGGGATCTTCATCGCCCGCGCCGACCGCTTGCTGGCCGAGATCGCGTCGACTGAGCCCGAGTTGCACGCCGGGCTCATGAGGCTCGCCGAGGCCTGGGACACCCCGGCCCGCGGCGCCGTGGTCGATCAGGTCTGGCCGACCCTCAAGAAGATCGCCATTGACTATTCGGTCGCTGAACCGGCCGCAGCGGCCGGCAAGCTCGTGGTGATTCCCGGCCAGTTCGACTGGGACGACGTTGGCGACTTCGCGTCGATCGCCAAGCTGCATTCCGGCGGCCGCAAGTCCAACCTCGCCATCCTCGGCGACGGTGCCCGGGTGCTCGCCGACTCGTCGAGCGGCATCGTGGTCAGCCACACCGGTCGTATGATCGCGCTCATCGGTGTCGAAGATATCGTCGTAATCGACACCCCGGACGCCCTGCTGGTCACGACGAGCGCGAACGCCCAAAAGGTCAAGGCGGTTGTCGACGCGCTCAAGCTGTCCGGTTCCAGCGACGTGCTCTAGCCCGGTTCTGGCTAGAATTCCAGTTCATGATTAAGGGAGTGTCAATGCGTCGCTTGATTGCTGTTTCTGCCCTCGCGGTATCCGCTGTGCTGCTGGCCGGTTGCGCGCAGGCGCCGACACCCACCGCGACAACGGATGCGACGGCGCCGGACTATTGCGCCCGCATGGTCACGAACTCGGGTGGGCTCGATGACCGCTCATTCAACCAGTCCAGCTGGGAGGGGCTGCAGGAGGCGGCGACGAAGTACAACATCGACACCGAGGCGATCGTGTCGACGTCAGAGACCGACCTGGCGCCCAACGTGAGCCAGGCCGTCGCGACCGGATGCCAGTTCGTCCTCACCGTCGGCTTCGAACTCGCCGACGCCACCCTCGCCGAGGCGACCGCCAACCCCGACGTGCACTTCGCGATCGTCGACGAAGTCGTCGATGCGCCCAACGTGAAACCGATCGTCTTCGACACGGCCCAGGCCGCGTTTCTAGCCGGTTACCTCGCCGCCGGCGTGAGCAAGACCGGCATTGTGGCCACCTTCGGTGGCGGCAACCAGCCGCCTGTCACCCTGTTCATGGACGGCTTCGTCGACGGCGTCGCCATGTACAACGACAAGCACAAAGCTGCCGTGCAGGTGCTCGGCTGGAACAAGGACACCCAGGACGGCAGTTTCACGGGTGACTTCGAGGACGTCAACAAGGGGAAGGCTCTCGCCCAGTCGTTCATCGACCTGGGCGCCGACATCATCCTGCCGGTGGCGGGCCAGGTGGGGCAGGGCGCAGCGGCTGCTGCGATCGAGACCCCGGGCGTCTCCATTATTTGGGTCGACAACGACGGATACGTCACCCTGCCGACCCAGTTTCAGTCGGTCGTGCTCACCAGCGTGCTGAAAAATACGTCGGCGGCGGTCGTGGAAGCGATCGGAGCCGACCTGGACGGTAACTTCGACAATGCGCCGTTCGTCGGCACGCTCGAGAACGGCGGCGTCGAAATTGCTGACTTCCATGATCAGTCCGCCCTGGTCTCGGTGGAATTGGTCGGCGAAATCGAGCAGATACGGTCCGCGATCATAGCGGGGATCATCACCGTGACGGGCCCGAGTTCGCCCCAATAGCGGGAGATTCGGTTCCACAATGTCGCGGCTTGGTAACGACTCGGTCGCGCACCCACATTGCTCATCTGCGCAGCGCCAGATTGGGTAACGTGGATCGCATCACGCCCGTGCGATCTCGCTGGGCAGCACACTGGAGGCCCTCTTGACAATTTCGACCCGTAAGACCGTACTTGCCGGTCTTGCCATCTTCGGTACCGTGGCGATGCTCGCCGCCTGTGCTCAAGCGCCCGCAACCACCGACGGCACCAACGCCGCCGCCAGCGACTTCCTGCCCTGCATGGTGTCCGACGAGGGCGGATTCGACGACCAGTCCTTCAACCAGCTCGGCTTCGAGGGCCTCACCGCGGCCTCCACCGAACTCGGCGTGACGCCGAAAACTGTCGAATCCGCAGCGGAGACCGACTACCAGTCGAACGTTCAGAACCTGGTCGACCAGGGCTGCAACCTCATCGTGACGGTCGGTTTCAACCTCGCCGCCGCCACCGTGGAGTCGGCTCTGGCCAACCCCGAAGTGAATTACGCCATCATCGACAACGATGCCGACCTGGATTTCAACGGCAAGGTTGACGCGCCGAACATCAAGCCAATCCTGTTCGACACGGCACCGGCCGGATTCATGGCCGGCTATGCCGCTGCCGGATACAGCAAGACCGCCGTCGTAGGTACCTATGGCGGATTGCAGATCCCCCCGGTCACCATTTTCATGGACGGCTTCGCTGACGGCGTCGCATACTACAACGACCAGAACGGCACCTCCGTTCAGACGATCGGCTGGGACGTCGCCTCGCAGACCGGATCGTTCACCGGTGGCTTCGCGGCCGGCGTCGAATCGCTCGCCAAGGCCCAGGCCCTGATCGACCAAAATGCTGACGTGCTCCTGCCCGTTGGTGGACCGATCTTCCTGAGCGCTATCGAAGCGATCAAGAGCTCGGGTAAGGACATCGCCATGGTCGGTGTTGACGCCGACCTGTTCGAGACCAACCCCGCCGACTCCGGTGTGTTCCTCACCAGCATCCTGAAGGACATCAAGCTCGCCGTGTCCGACGTTGTGACGGCATCCGGATCCGGTACGTTCGACGCGACCGCCTACGTTGGAACCCTCGACAATGAAGGCGTGGGCATCGCACCGTTCCACGACTTCGAGTCCAAGGTTCCCGCGTCGATGATCGACGACGTCGACGCCATCAAGGCCGGCATCATCGACGGTTCGATCACGGTCGAATCGCCCGCTTCGCCCAAGCAGTAATAGGCTCATGGAAATGGGGAGGCCGAGTATTCGGCCTCCCCATTTCATGTCCCTCGTGCAGTCCCGCATGCTCGACCCAAGAATTCAGGATGAATGAAGCTCGAACTTCGCGGCATCACCAAGCGCTTTGGTGCGCTGGTCGCCAACAACAACATCTCCCTCACCGTCGCGTCGGGTGAAATTCATGCCCTTTTGGGTGAGAATGGCGCTGGCAAGTCCACCTTGATGAATGTCTTGTACGGCCTGTATATCGCCGAAGAAGGCGATATTCTGCTGGACGACGTGGTGCAGAAGTTTGCTGGCCCTGGCGACGCCATGAACGCGGGAATCGGGATGGTGCACCAGCACTTCATGCTCGTCCCGGTGTTCACCGTCGCCGAGAATGTCGTGCTCGGCCACGAGCAAACCACCTTCGGCGGCCGCCTCGACCTGAGCGCGGCCCGGGCCAAGGTGCGCGAGATCTCTGACCGTTTCGGCTTCGACATCGACCCCGACGCCCTGATCGAAGACCTGCCGGTCGGTGTTCAGCAGCGAGTGGAGATTATCAAGGCGCTGTCTCAGGATGCGAAGGTGCTGGTCTTCGACGAACCGACCGCCGTGCTCACTCCGCAAGAAACCGACGAGCTCATGATCATCATGCGACAGCTCGCCGAGTCCGGCACCTCGATCGTGTTCATCACGCACAAACTGCGGGAGGTGCGCGCCGTCGCCGACCGTATCACCGTCATCCGCTTGGGAACCGTCGTCGGTGAGGCGTCGCCGACCGCGACGAACGCGGAGCTGGCCTCGCTCATGGTCGGCCGCGCCGTCGAGCTGACGGTGCACAAGAGCGCCCCCGAACTGCGCGGAACCGCCCTGTCGGTGAAAAACCTCTCGGTGATCGACTCCCGCAACCAGATCGTCGTCAACAGTGTGAGCTTCGACGTGCAGGCCGGTGAAGTGCTCGCCATCGCCGGCGTTCAGGGCAACGGCCAAACCGAGCTGACCGAAGCCCTGCTGGGGCTGCAGCAGCACGTCACGGGGTTGATCGAACTCGACGGGAAACCGTTGCGCGGCTACAGCGTGCGGCACATTCTTGATTCAGGAGTCGGGTTCGTGCCCGAAGACCGCACGGAAGACGGCCTGATCGCCGACTTCAGCATCGCCGAGAACCTCATGCTCGACCGCAGTTCCGGGGCTCCGTTCGTGAAGGCCGGCAACCTGCAGCTGGGATTCCGGGCTAAGTTCGCCGCGGAGAAGATTGCGGAATTCGATATTCGGTCGCAGGGCAGTGAGATGGAGGCCGGCCGGCTGTCCGGCGGCAACCAACAGAAGGTCGTACTCGCGCGGGAACTGAGCCGAGAACTGCGATTGTTCGTGGCGGCGCAGCCGACTCGGGGGCTCGATGTCGGGTCGATCGAATTCGTGCACACGCGCGTCATCGAAACCCGGGACTCCGGCATTCCGGTGATCGTTGTATCCACCGAGCTCGACGAGGTCGTCGCTCTCGCAGACCGCATCGCGGTGATGTATCGAGGAGAAATCGTGGGAATCGTGCCCGGTAACACCCCCCGCGCCACGCTCGGCCTCATGATGGCCGGCGAACACGCCCCGGCGACGGAGTCCGGACTGTGAGCGCCACGACGACCACTGCGCCGGCGGGCCGTGACAGCAGAAAGGACGGTTCTGAGCGCTGGACCCAGACGCTGCGTGACATCACCGGCGGCAGCGCCATGATCTCCGTCCTCGCTGTCCTCTTCGCGCTCGTGGTCGGCGCCATACTGATCGCGTTCACCAATGAACGCGTGCAGGAGACCGCCGGATACTTCTTCTCGCGTCCGACAGACCTGCTTCGAGCCGTCTGGGACGCTGTCGCGGGGGCGTACTCCGCCCTGTTCCAGGGCTCGATTTACAACTTCCGCGCCACGAACTTTCTCACCGCGATTCGCCCATTGACCGAGACTCTCACCTTCGCTACCCCGCTGATCGCGGCCGGTCTCGGTGTCGGACTCGCTTTCCGGGTCGGCATGTTCAACATCGGTGGCCGCGGGCAGATGCTCATCGCTGCCGGGGCCGCAGGGTGGGTTGCCTTCGCGGTGGAGCTGCCCGCTGGCATCCATTTGATCGTTGCCATCCTGGCCGGACTGCTCGGCGGCGCCATCTGGGGCGGAATCGTGGGCCTGCTCAAGGCGCGTACCGGAGCCCACGAGGTGATCGTCACGATCATGCTCAACTTTGTGGCCCTCTATCTCATTCAGTTCCTGCTGCGCACCCCGGGCGCCCTGCAGGCTCCAGGGAGCAACAACCCGAAGACCCCGGCCATGGCAGCCACCGCGGTGTTTCCCGACCTGTTCGGGCCGAGGTACAACCTGCACGCCGGTTTTCTCACGGTCGTCGCGGCCACGATTTTCGTCTGGTGGCTGCTGAGTCGCTCCAACCTCGGGTTTCAGTTTCGCGCCGTCGGGCAGAACCCGAGCGCGGCTCGGGTGGCCGGCATCAACGTGAAGAACGTCTACCTGTATGCGATGGCCATTTCGGGCGCGCTCGTGGGCCTGGCCGGCATCAATCAGGTGCTCGGCACGGTGACCACCGGGTTCGGGTCCGGCATCGACGCTGGTATCGGCTTCGACGCCATCACCGTCGCCCTGCTCGGTCGTTCAAAACCCTGGGGTATCTTCGCCGCCGGCATCCTCTTCGGTGCATTCAAAGCCGGTGGGTTCGCCATGCAGGCTGCTGAGGGTGTGCCGATCGATATCGTCGTGGTCGTGCAGGCTCTTATCGTGCTGTTCATCGCGGCCCCGCCGCTGGTGCGCGCCATGTTCCACCTGCCCACACCCGGCACCTCCAGGAAACCCAAAATTCGCGCTGTCAAGACGCGCCAGACCAACGAGGTGGTGGCGAAATGAGCACTCTCACACAGAGCTCCGCTCCGGCTTCGACCCCGATCGTGAAGCCAGCGGCGCAGATTCGCAGTTGGAAGATTCCGATCACCTTCGGCAGCTTCGCCGTGCTGTCGCTGTTTCTGTTCGTCGTGCTCGGGCGCGGCCTGCGCGGTGAACTCAGCACCTTCCGCCTGTCCGAAGGACGCGACCTGATCCAACTGCCCGAGGTTGCCCTGCCGACCTTCGCTACCGGCGTGTTCGTCGCCGTCGTCCTCGTGCTCATGGCCGCGGCGTCGGCCTGGCTGGTCTACCGTCATACCAAGATTCCGATCGTGTTGACCATCCTGTTCGCGCTTCTGTTCCTGGTCGGATTTCTGGCTTGGGCGGCGTCCGGCTCCACGATTCCGGTGCCCGGACTGCTGATCGGAACGGTCACCCTGAGCGCACCGCTCATCTTCGGCGCCCTCGGCGGGGTGCTCTCAGAACGTGCCGGCGTCGTCAACGTGGCCATTGAGGGTCAGCTGCTGGCCGGAGCTTTCAGCTCGGCCGTTGTGGCCTCCGCCACGGGCAACCCCTACCTCGGCCTGCTCGCGGCCATGGTCGCCGGTGCGCTCGTGTCGATGGTGCTGGCCGCCTTCGCCCTCAAATACCTCGTCGATCAGGTCATCGTCGGTGTCGTGCTCAACGTGCTCGTGATCGGCCTGACCAGTTTTCTCTACTCGCAGGTGCTCGCGCCGAGCGCCAACCTCAACTCTCCGGATGTCTTTCCCCGACTCAACGTTCCGTTCCTCAGCGAAATCCCCATCATCGGTCCGGTGCTGTTTCGCCAGACCATCATCGTCTACGTCATGTACGTCGCGATTGCCCTGGTGTATTTCGGTCTGTTTCGCACCAAGTGGGGCCTGCGCGTGCGGGCCGTGGGGGAGCATCCGCAGGCCGCCGACACGGTCGGCATCAACGTCAACCGCACACGCTTCATCGCCGTCACCCTGGGCGGCGTCATCTCCGGTTTCGGCGGCGCGTACTTCACGCTCGGCGCGGTCGGTGCGTTCAACAAAGAAATGACCAACGGCATGGGCTTCATCGCCCTGGCCGCGGTGATCTTCGGCCAATGGCATCCGATCAAGGCCACCCTCGCGGCGCTTCTGTTCGGCTTCGCAACCAACCTGCAAAACGTGCTGGGCATCATCGGCTCTCCCGTTCCGAGCGAATTCATGCTCATGTTGCCCTACGTCGTGACGATCTTCGCCGTCGCCGGGTTCGTCGGCCGCTCGCGGGCGCCCGCCGCCGACGGAAAGCCGTACATCAAGTGAGCACGGTGACCGTCGACTGGGCCTCGCTGCGCGAGGTCGCCCTGGCCGCCATGAAGACCGCCTACGTGCCGTACTCGAAGTTTCCGGTCGGCGTTGCCGCGCTCGTCACAGACGGGCGGGTCATCAGCGGATGCAACGTGGAGAACGCCTCCTACGGCCTCACCCTCTGCGCGGAGTGCGGTCTGGTCTCGGCGCTGCATCGAAGCGGTGGCGGCCAGCTCGTCGCGTTCACCTGCGTCGACGGCAGCGGCGGCATTCTCATGCCGTGCGGTCGCTGCCGACAGCTGCTCTACGAACACTCCGCGCCGGGCATGTTGCTCGAAACCGTGTCGGGGGTCAAGACCATCGACGAAGTGCTTCCGGATGCCTTCGGACCGCGGCAACTCACCGACTACCGCGCAGCCACCGCTTCCTAAGGAGTCTCACATGACCGCCATCGAAGCGTTTGACGCCGTCGACCTCATTCACACCAAGCGCGATCGCGGCGAACTCAGCGAGCCGCAGATCAACTGGCTGATCGACGCATACACGCGCGGCTATGTCGGCGACGAGCAGATGGCCGCTATGACCATGGCAATCTTTCTGAACGGCATGACCCGTCACGAGATTCGCGCCCTCACCATGGCCATGCTCGCGAGCGGCGAGCGGATGAGCTTTGCCGGCCTCGGCAAGCCGACCACCGACAAGCACTCCACCGGCGGTGTCGGCGACAAGATCACCCTGCCACTGATGCCGCTCGTCGCGGTGTTCGGGGCGGCCGTGCCGCAGCTCTCCGGCCGCGGCCTCGGCCACACCGGAGGTACCCTCGACAAGCTCGAGTCGATCCCGGGCTGGCGTGCCAACCTCACCAACGCCGAGATGCTCAAGCAGTTGCAGGAGATCGGCGGGGTGGTCTGCGCGGCCGGCAGCGGCCTGGCCCCGGCCGACGGCAAGCTCTACGCCCTGCGTGACATCACCGGCACGGTCGAGTCGATTCCGCTGATCGCGTCGTCCATCATGTCGAAGAAGATCGCCGAGGGCACCAGCGCACTCGTGCTCGACGTCAAGTACGGCTCCGGCGCCTTTCTGAAAGACATCGAGCGGTCGCGGGAGCTGGCACGCACGATGGTGGAGCTCGGCGAAGATGCCGGGGTGGCGACATCCGCTCTGCTGACCAACATGAACGTGCCGCTGGGACGTGCGATCGGTAACGCCAACGAGGTGCGCGAGTCGGTCGAGGTACTCGCCGGCGGCGGCCCGGCCGACGTGGTGGAGCTCACCGTCGCCCTGGCGGCGGAGATGCTGTCCCTGGCCGGGATCACCGATGTCGATGTCGCGGCGGCCCTCACGGATGGCCGAGCGATGGACAAATGGCGTGCCGTGATTCGGGCGCAGGGCGGCGACCCGGATGCCGCGTTGCCGGTCGCGCGTGAGACTCACGTCGTGCTCGCCGAGCGGAGCGGCGTGCTGGTCGAACAGCAGGCCCTGCCGTTCGGCGTCGGCGCCTGGCGGCTCGGTGCGGGGCGGGCGCGCAAGCAGGATCCCGTGCAGCATGCCGCCGGAATCGACCTGCACGCCAAGCCGGGCGACACCGTAGTCAAGGGTCAGCCGCTGTTTACGCTCAGCGCCGATGAGCCCGAGCGGTTCGCACGGGCGCTTGCCGCCGTCGAGGGAGCCTGGCGCATCGGTGACCCGGGGGAGCGCGTGCAGGATGGCGGTCCGCTGATCGCGGAACGCATCGGGAGCCGCTAGCGGCGGCACGATCGCCGGCGGTCGCCCCTGCAAAGCGGCGCGTCAGGGCCGCGGCGCACCGTTGCGTCGGCGAAGCACACCCGATGCCTAAGCTGGGTATATGCAAACACGCACTCTTGGACGAACCGGCCACACTGTTTCCGTGATCGGGTTGGGAACCTGGCAGCTTGGGGGCGATTGGGGCGACGTGACCGACGCCGATGGGGCCGCTGTGCTCGCGGCATCCGTTGAAGCCGGAATCACCATCTTCGACACAGCGGATGTCTACGGTGACGGCCGCAGCGAGCGTCTGATCGGGCACTTTCTTGCGAACGACGCTCCAGGTGCTGAAATCACCGTCGCCACCAAAATGGGTCGCCGGGCCGAACAGCTGCCGGAGAATTTCGTGCTCGCCAATTTTCGCGAGTGGACCGACCGGTCGCGCACCAACCTCGGCATGGATACCCTCGACCTCGTGCAACTGCACTGCCCGCCGAGCGCGGTCTTTAAGTCCGGCGAGGTGTACGACGCGCTCGACACCCTCGTCGACGAGGGCGTCATCAAGAACTATGGTGTGAGCGTGGAGACCTGCGACCAGGCCCTCGCCGCGATCAGCCACCCGGGCGTCGCAACGGTGCAGATCATCCTGAACGCTTTTCGGCTCAAGCCGCTCGATGAGGTCCTGCCCGCCGCGCGCGCTGCCGGGGTCGGCATCATCGCCCGGGTTCCGCTGGCCAGCGGGCTGCTCACCGGCAAATATTCCCGCGAGACCGTGTTCGCCGACAGCGACCACCGCAATTACAACCGAGACGGCAGCCATTTCGACGTCGGTGAGACCTTCTCCGGCGTCGACTTCGAGGTTGGTCTGCAGGCCGCCACCGAGTTCGCGGCCCTGGTTCCGGCCGGCCTCACCCCGGCGCAGGCCGCCTTGGCCTGGGTCGCCCAGATCGACGGTGTGAGCGCCGTGATTCCGGGAGCCCGCTCGGTCGCGCAGGCACAGGCAAATGCCGCTGCGGGCGTAGCCGAGCCGCTGGGCGTCGCGTTCAACGAGGCCGTGCAGGACATCTACGATCGGCTCCTGCGAAAGCAGATCCACCCGCGCTGGTGAGGCAGGGGCGCGCACCGGGCGGCCTCGGGCCAGGTGTCACCCGCCCGGTAGCGGCCAGCCTCGCCGACGTCCTCGGCGTCGGCACGCGCTGCCGCTGCCTGAGGCACACCTGACCAACGACCCCATTAGTGCCGATTCTGAGCAAATGTCATACGCGGACGCTTCACTTACCAAGGTATCCGCACGCTGCAAACTCCGGAGGGATATTGTCGACCCGCTCGGGCCAAACCCCCATCGTGCATCCGAAAGCGCCTGATCAGTCGAGGTCTTCGTCCTCAGGCAGCGCGCTTCCCGGCTACGGCAGCCATCCGATTGTGCGCACGGGGAAGAAAATTTGTTTTGAAAGTTACAATTCCGGATTGACCGCGGGCACTTGACAGTTCCTGACTTAACCGGTTGAGTTGAATTTACTGAACCGGTTCAGCAATGGAAATCGCTGGCCCGTCGTTGTAAGGAGGCAGGCGCATGGCGGTCACGATCAGCGACGTCGCTCGTGCGGCCGGCGTGAGCAAGGGTGCCGTCTCGTACGCGCTCAACGGCCGACCGGGCGTCAGTGACGTGACCCGCCAGCGCATCGTGGAGGCGGCGAAACAACTCGGTTGGAAGCCGAGCCTTCGCGCCAAGGGGTTCTCTTCATCCAAGGCCTATGCGTTGGGGCTCGTCGTCGCTCGTGATCTGAAGCTGCTGGGTACAGACCCGTTTTTCCCGGCCTTCATTGCCGGTATCGAATCCACCCTTTCGGAGCACGAATACGCTTTGGTCCTCACCATAGCCACCGATCCCGACGCGGAAGAGCGTAGCTACCGCAAGCTCGTCGAGGGTGGACGGGTGGATGGCGTAATCCTCACCGACATGCGGAACGACGATTCCAGGATTGCTCTCCTGCGAGAACTCAAGCTTCCCGCAGTCACGCTGGAGCGTTCGGATACACCCTCCCCGTTTACTGCCCTGCGCACGGATGACACGGACGCCATCACGGCCGCCGTCGACCATCTCATTGGCCTGGGCCACACCCGCATTGCTCATGTCGGCGGAGCGCAGGCCTACGTTCACGGCCGCAGCCGCCGTCTGGCGTGGGAAAGGGCACTTTTCGCGGCCGGGTTGCCGGCTGACCTCTTCGCCGACGCCGACTTCACCGCGTCTGGGGGAGTCACCGCTACCGAAGCCTTGCTGCGCCGGCCCGATCGACCCACCGCTATCGTCTACGCCAACGACCTCATGGCCACCGCCGGGCAGTCGTTCGCCCTCACCCACGGATTCACCGTGCCAGGTGACTTATCCATTACCGGCTTCGATAATGCCGAATTTGCCCAGTATCTCAATCCACCGCTGACCACGATCTCGTCCGATCCGCTCAGGTGGGGCCGGTTGGCCGCGGCGGTTCTGCTCGACCAGCTCGCTGGCACCCACGACGGGCAGGATATCGTTCTTCCCCCGCCAAAGCTTCTGGTCCGAGGCTCCACCGGACCGGTCAGATTCAGCACAACCTAACGACCTGCACCAACACAGTCACTTTCTGAGGAGATGCAATGAAGCACATAAAAACCACTGCTCGACGACTCACCATGTCGGCCGTCGCCGTGGCGGGGAGTATGGTCTTGGCAGCCTGCAGTAGCGGGGGGAGTGATAGCAAGGACGCGAGCGGAGCACTCACCGCGACTGGCCCGATTAAGGTCTGGTACTCCAACAACGAGTTCGAAGTCCAGTGGGCCGAGAAAATGGTGGCCGACTGGAACGCCGCCAACCCGGACGAACAGGTCACCGGCCAGCAAATCCCGGCCGGTAAGAGCAGCGAAGAAGTCATCGGCGCTGCCATCACCGCTGGCAACGCCCCTTGCCTGGTCTTCAATACCGCCCCGGTGGCCGTGCCTCAGTTTCAGAAGCAGGGCGGTCTGGTGGCATTGGATTCCTTCCCGGATGGTGCCGACTACCTCGCGGAGCGCACCGGGAACCTGGCCGACCAGTATCAGTCCAGCGACGGCAAGACCTACCAGATGCCGTGGAAGTCGAACCCGGTAGTGCTGTTCTATAACAAGGACATCTTCACCGCGGCCGGCCTGGACGCCGAGAACCCGCAGCTGGCCACGCAGGCGGAATTCCTCGACACCGCACGGGCACTGGTGGAATCCGGCGCCGTACAGAACGCCATCTGGCCTTCCCCGGCCAGTGACTTCTTCCAATCGTGGTTCGACTTCTACCCGTTCTATGCGGCCAACTCCAATGGTGCCTCGCTAGTTGAGGACGGCAAGGCCACCTTCGACAGCGACGCGGGCAAGCAGGTGGCCACAATGTTCGAGACCCTCTACCAGGAGAACCTAGCTTCTAAAGAGGTGTACCAGGGCGACTCCTTTGCTGAGGGCAAGTCGGCCATGTCGCTGGCCGGTCCGTGGGCCATCAATGCTTACAAGGACGCGGTCAACTGGGGCGCCGTCGCGATCCCTGGCGCTGAGGCGCAGGATGACGGCTATACCTTCTCAGACGCCAAGAACATTGGCCTGTACTCCGCCTGCGAGAACCAGGGAACGGCCTGGGAGGTGCTGAAGTTCGCCACGAGCGAGGAGCAGGACGGAAGCCTTCTGGCCCTCACTGGACAGATGCCGATGCGCGAAGACCTGACCAGCACTTACGCCGACTACTTCGCCGCGAACCCGGCGTATGAGCAGTTCGCCGACCAGGCTGCTCGCACCGTTGAGGTTCCCAACGTTTCCAACTCGGTCGAGGTCTGGCAGACTTTCCGCACGGCCTACGCAGCATCCGTGGTCTTCGAAAACCAAAGCATTGACGAGGCCTTTCAGGATGCAGCCGAAAAAATTGATCAGCTCGTAGCGCAGAACTAACGGCGATTCCCATGTCACTCCGCACCGTCCAAGACAGCCCGGTCGGGGTAACGGCAAACCGGCAGCTGACGCGCCCCAGGAAGAAAACGTCTCCCTTGGGCCGTCAGCCGCTAGGGCTTCTGTACAGCGCGCCGTACGTGGTGTACGTTCTGGGGGTCCTGGCGTTCCCGCTCGGCTATGCCGTTTACATCTCGTTCCACGATTACTTCTTCACCGCCCCCGGGGTGCAGGTCGACCGGCCGTTCGTCGGGTTGGACAACTACGTCACGATCTTGTCCGACCCCGCCGTGCAACGCTCTTTCCTCAACATTCTGATTTTTCTGGTCATCAACGTTCCGCTCACGGTGGGCCTGTCGCTGATCCTGGCCAACGCCCTCAACCGGGTGACGAGGCTGCGGACGTTCTTTCGTGTGAGCTACTTCGTGCCCTACGTCACGGCCAGTGTCGCCGTCGTTGGCGTGTGGCTGTTCCTCTTCCAGGAGAACGGTCTGGTCAACGTCCTGCTCGGTCCGTTGGCCCCCGACCCATCTTGGTTGGTTAGCTCCTGGCTGGCGATGCCCACCGTAGCGCTGTATGTGACCTGGAAACAGCTGGGATTCTTCATCCTGCTCTATCTGGCCGCGCTGCAGAACATCCCGGAAGAACTCTACGAATCTGCCTCGGTAGACGGCGCAAACAAATGGGCGCAATTCTGGAACATCACGGTCCCCGGCGTGCGCTCGGCCAGCGTGCTGGTCACCCTCCTCGCCACCATTACCGGTGCCAATCTGTTCACGGAGCCCTACCTACTCACCGGAGGCGGCGGGCCGGACGGTGCATCTAGCTCTCCGGTATTCCTGATGTACCAAAAGGGGATCCTGCAGGGAAACCCGGATGTTGCGGCCGCGCTGGGCGTCGTGCTGGTACTCGGTGTGCTATTGGTCGCTTTGATTCAGAAACGCCTTGTCGGCGGGAAGGAGGACTGAAATGGCACGGTTTAAGCCTCACCAAGAAAAAACTGAGAAACGCCGGAACCTGACAGTTGGCAGTTTTCTGATGCTCGCCGTCGGCGCCTTCGTGTTCCTCTTCCCGTTCTACTACATGCTCATCGGCTCGCTGCAGGCCTCACCAGACACGTCGGTGGCCGGCGCCTTCCCCAATCCGACCAATCTCAGTTTGGAAAACTACACCGAGATCAACGACCGGATAAGCCTGCTAATCGGCTTGATGAACTCGGGCATTTTCACCGGCGGCGTCATCCTGTGCACCGTGGTGTTCGGCCTTCTGGTGGGCTATGCCCTGGCGCAGATGCAGTTCCGGGGCCGCGGTGTGGTGTTCGGCATGATGCTGCTAGTACAGATGATCCCGTTCCAGCTGCTACTCATCCCGCTGTATGTGATGATCGCGCGCGACTACGGTCTCGCCGACAGCTACCTCGGCATGATCCTGCCGTTCGCCATCAACTCCACCGCGGTATTCGTATTCCGGCAGTACTTCCTGCAGCTGCCCGCGAGCCTGTTCGAGGCGGCCCGGATCGATGGCGCCAGCGAGCTTCGGATTCTGTGGCAGATCGCCATCCCACTGGTGCGCCCCGCTATCGTCACGGCCATCCTGCTGACTTTCATCGGCCCCTGGAACGAGTTCCTATGGCCATTCCTGATCACGAAAGACGCGGCCCTTCAGCCGCTGGCCGTCTCACTGGCCAACTACATCTCCAACATCGCGGCGACAGCCTCCAACCCGTTCGGGGCCATCCTGGCCGGTGCCTGTGTGCTCGCAGCACCCGCCATCGCGTTGTTCATTTTCTTCCAGCGTCAATTCATTTCCACCAATCTCGGATCCAGCGTAAAGGGCTAACTGACACATGAACTCCGCACCAACATCTGCATTGCCAACCGTTCCGTTCACACTCACCCGCGCCGGCGTCATCATGACGCCGGAAGAGGGCAACGACCTCGAGGCCGAGGGCGTGCTAAACCCCGCCAGCGGCCGTGGCCCCGACGGCGTGCTCTACCTCCTGCCGCGGCTGGTGGCCAAGGGAAACGTCTCCCGGGTAGGGATCGCCAGGATCATCATCGGTGACGACGGCGTGCCCTCCGGCGTCGAGCGCGAAGGTACCGTACTCGCCCCCGACGAGGGCTGGGAACGCGGCCGGAATAATGCCGGTACCGAAGACCCGCGCGTCACCTGGGTGCCGTCCCTCGGCAGACACCTTATGACGTACGTGGCGTACGGGCCGATGGGGCCGCGCCTGGCCTTCGCCCACTCCGAGAACCTGCGCACTTGGGAACGCCTCGGCCCGTGTCTGTTCGAGTACAAAGCCGAGCTATCCCTAGACCTGAACCTGTTCCCGAACAAGGACGCGGTTTTCTTCCCCGAGCCGGTGAACGACCCAGACGGCGTCCCCTCCTACGCGATGCTGCACCGGCCCATGTGGGACCTGGGCTGGATCCGTGAGGGCGAGGGTGAGCATTTGCCCGCCGGCCTGACCGACAACCGCCCTGGCATCTGGATCTCCTACGTCGCCGTAACCGACGTGCAGGCGGACATCCGCAACCTGGTGCACATGGGCAAGCACAAGCTCGTCGCCCTGAGCGAGTATCCGTTCGAGGCGCTCAAGATCGGCGGTGGACCGGCGCCAATCCGGGTCGACGAGGGCTGGCTGCTCATCCACCACGGTGTCGCCGGGGCGCTGGAGAAGTCGGCGTTCGATCATCAGCAGAAGGTCAACTACGCCGCAGGCGCCATGATTCTCGACGCCGATGATCCTTCTATAGTGATCGCCCGCACTGACAAGCCGCTGCTGACGCCCGAAACCGAGGACGAAATTTCCGGCATCGTGCCGAACGTGGTGTTTCCGACGGCGATCGAAAAGATCGATGGCCAGTTGTTCGTGTTCTACGGCATGGCCGATTCCAAGATCGGTGTCGCCAAACTCGACCGGGTCTAGGTCTCATTGATCTGACCCCACCATTGACCCGACCAGGAGAGACACATGACCTTCGACGATGTGCGCAGAAGACTGATATCCAAGCCTGTGGCCCTCGCCGCCGCGCTATCGATGCTCCTGGCGGGTGCGGGTGCGGGTGCGGGTGCGGGTGCGGGTGCGGGTGCCGCGGCCGCGGCACCCGCGTCAGCGCTCGTCCACGGCACGCCAGCGTCGATGGCGTCCTTGACTAATCTGGCCCACCTAAACTTTCTGCTCGACACCGTGCCGCTCACGGCGGTCGAGGGGCACACCACCTATCGGCTGGAAGAGAATCCGAAGGTCCTGGCTCCATGGACCTATGCGGACAACAGCAACGGCGATGGCAGGTACACGCGCGTCGGCGGCGGGTCCCTGGATGCGGTGACCGGCTACTGGAGCCAAGGCGCCTTTAACGCTGACGATATCGCCCGCACCGCCGTTGTCTACCTGCGGCACTGGCAACAGACCGGTGATGAGACCAGCCGGGAGCACGCATTCCAGACTCTTCGCTCGCTCACCTTCCTACAGACCACGACCGGCCCCAACGCCGGCAACGTGGTGCTCTGGCAGCAGACGGATGGCAGCCTGACGCCCAGTGCGTCACCCGTCGAGCTGCCGGACCCGAGCGACTCGTCCGAATCTTACTGGCTGGCGCGCACCGTGTGGGCACTGGGAGAGGGATACGCAGCGTTCAAGTCGGCCGACCCGGAGTTCGCCGCGTTCCTGCAAGACCGCCTGCACCTGGCGCTCGGCTCCCTGAACGAGCAATCGCTGGCCGAATACGGCAGCTATGACGTGGCCGACGGCGTGGAGGTCCCGGCCTGGTTGATCGCGGGTGGGGCGGATGCCTCGGCCGAGGCCGTGCTCGGACTTGTCGCATATGCCAGCGCAGAACCGACCGACGCCATCGCCACCACTGCACTGACTCAGCTGACCGAGGGCATCGCCGCGATGTCGTCCGGATCGGTGAATCAGTGGCCGTTCGGTGCCATCCTCCCGTGGAACAAGTCACAGACGCTCTGGCACGCCTGGGGCGGAATGGCTCCGGCCGCCGTCGCCACGGCCGCCGACGTGCTGGACCGGCCTGACCTGCTGACGGCGGCTATCAAGGATGCCGCGCAGTTCACCCCACAGCTTCTGGCAGCCGGTGGAGCGGACAATGCCTGGACACCGACGCCCGGTGAATCGCAGATTGCCTACGGGGTCGACTCACGAGTGCAAAGCCTGGTCGCCACCGCTCATGCCGCCAACGCTCCTGGACTGCTGGACATCGCCGCCATCGCGGCAAGCTGGTACTTCGGAGCCAACCGCAGCGGCGCCCCGGCCTACAACCCCGCCACCGGAACGGCCATCGACGGGATCGCACGGGACGGCCGGGTCAACCCGAATTCCGGCGCTGAGTCCACAATCCATGCGCTGCTCTCCATGCTGGTCCTCGACGCGAATCCGGCTCTCAAGGCCAAGTCGCTGGGGATCAACGAGACCGTCTCCACCAACGGCCTGAGCGTCATCGAGGCCGAATCCGGCACCATCACCAACAGCGGATCCGTCGTCACGCCCGCTTCGGCGTGGACCGGGGAGTCCAACTGGTCAGGCGGTGCCTACGTGCGGCTGGATGCCGGGGACGCACTATCGATTCCGGTGCCGGCCGCCGACCAGGCACGGACCATCTACCCGATCGTGAACCAGTCGGTTGAACCGGCCGGGAGCACGGCATGGACTGCCGGGAAGAGCATCGATCTGGGCAGCACGCCCAACGGCGGTGCCGGTGCCCAAGGCATCACGGACGCACCGGGGAGGATCTTCCCGTTCTCGCTGGAACGCACCCTGCCCGCCGGTGCCACCTCCGTCGTCGGCCACAGCGATGGAACGGCCTCCGTCGACGCACTACTCATCCAGCCGTTGATCTCGTCCGTCGCCGTCACCGGATCTGGTGGGGACTCCACCCTGTACGTGAGTGCGGCCAACGAAACCACCGTCTGGAAGAGCGGAGTGCCGCGAGGCTACATGCTGCAACAGCAGGCGTTCGACGCTAACGGTCAGCTCCTGGTCGCAGGTCAGAACAGCAACGGGGCGGACCACTCGGGCCGGGTATCCGTTGCCGCAGGCGGATTCACACTTGTGACGCTGGTCCAGAATTAGCTTCTGCCCCGCCGGGGCGGCCTCCCTCGTTACCCTGCCCCGATCGGAGCCTCATGAACGACAGTATGCCGGACGTTTTGGGCGCCGGAGAAACTGATTCCGACGACACTCCTGACGACAGCGCGTGGTGGCAATCGTCCGTCGTGTACCAGATCTACCCCCGAAGCTTCGCGGATTCGAACGGAGACGGGATCGGGGATCTACGCGGCATCATCGCGCGTCTCGATCACTTGGAGATCCTCGGTGTCGACATCATCTGGCTCTCCCCGATCTATGCATCGCCGCACGACGACAACGGCTACGACATCAGCGATTATCGTGCCATCGATCCGGTCTTCGGTACGCTCGAAGACTTCGATCTGCTTGTGGCCGAGGTTCATCGGCGCGGCATGACGCTGCTCATGGATCTTGTCGTCAATCACACGTCGGACGAGCATCCGTGGTTCGTGGAATCTGCCTCGAGCCGCGATAACCCCAAACGCGACTGGTACTGGTGGCGGCCGGCGCGCACGGGGGGCATTGGGGGAGAACCGGGTGCGGAGCCGACCAACTGGGGTTCATTCTTCTCGGGTTCGACCTGGGAATTCGACGAGGCTTCCGGCGAATACTACCTGCACCTGTTCTCCCGTAAGCAGCCGGACCTCAACTGGGAGAATGCCGACGTGCGCGAGGCCGTGTACGAGATGATGCGGTGGTGGCTCGATCGGGGGGTCGACGGTTTCCGCATGGACGTAATCAATCTCATCTCAAAGGATCCGGCGCTTCCCGACGGGGTCATCGCGCCCGATAAGCACTACGGAGACGGTTTCCCGCACTACGGCTACGGCCCGCGCATTCACGAATTTCTGCATGAGATGCACGAGCGGGTCTTCGCCGGCCGGGTTGGTCGGTTTCTCACCGTTGGTGAGATGCCGGGTGTGACCGTCGAACAGGCGCGCCGGTTCACCGACCCCGCTCGGCGCGAACTCGACATGGTATTTCAGTTCGAGCATGTCGGCCTCGATTACGGCCCCTCCGGGAAATGGGATCCCCGCCCCCTCGACGTGCGTGAACTCAAAGCGTCTTTCGCCAGATGGCAGGAGGGTCTAGCTAAGGTCGGGTGGAACAGTCTCTATTGGAACAACCACGATCAGCCCCGTGCGGTGAGCAGATTCGGCGATGATCGTCTGTACTGGGCCAAGTCGGCAACCATGCTCGCGACGGTCTTGCACTTTCAGCGCGGCACGCCGTACGTCTACCAGGGCGAAGAGCTCGGGATGACCAACGTTCCGTTCGGCGGAATATCAGACTTTCGTGACATCGAGTCGCTCAACTATTTCGCCGAGGCAATCGAAGAGTTGGGCGGGGAACCGGAGAGCGTACTCCATAGCATCCGGCACATCAGCCGGGACAATGCGAGAACTCCAATCCAGTGGAGCGACGAGCCGCAGGCTGGCTTCACGGCAGGCTCGCCCTGGATCGCCGTGAACCCGAATTACCCGACCATCAATGCCCAGTCGCAGCACGGCCGGGCCGGATCAATCTTTGAGTTCTACCGTACCCTCATCGCTTTGCGCCATACCGATCCGGTGATCTCACGTGGGACGTTCGAACTGCTGTACCCAGAGCATCGGACGCTCGTGGCTTATACCCGCACGCTGAAGAATCGCCAGCTGCTCGTGTTGGCCAACTTTGGCAATGGACACCTGGAGGTTGGTGAGCTATCCGACATCGAGTTGCCAGAGGCTGACGCTTGGCGCACGGCGCCGACACTGATCGATAACTACCCAGCAAACGAGGGGATCGACAACCTGGTGCTCGCGCCGTGGCAGGCCCGGGTACTGACCCGTTGCCTCCGCTGATCTCTCTCCCGGCCGCCCCGGCAGCGATCTGTGATTTTGGACGAATTTGCCGCCGCCCAAAACAGACTCCAAATTCACACTACGGCGCAATGCAGAAGAGAGGAACCTGAAGGGAGCAGGCGGGGAGACCTAGACTTGGATGGGTTCGGTGTCGGGGAGAGGCTAGGAAACCTGCACTTGGATGGGTTCGGTGTCGGGGATGGGGCTGACGTCCCGGCCACGGAGGTCGGGGTGCCAGCGGCGTCCGAGCGCGGGAATGATGCAGCCGAGGGCGGCGAAGCCCGCGGCGACATAGATCGCCGAAACCGGCCCGGATTGGTCGATCGAGAACCCGGCAATGGCAGAGCCCATGGCGGCGCCGATCAACTGGCCGGTACCGACCCACCCGTACGCCTCGGCAGTGTCGCTGAACTTCACGCTCGCCGAGACGATGCCGAACAAGACCGCGAAGGCGGGGGCGATGCCGACCCCGGCCACGAGCAAGGCCAGGGACAACCACCAGAATGTGAGCCACAGGCTCGCCAGGGCCAGCCCGATGGTGACGATGAGCATGCGCGCGGCGAGGGCCCACGGGCCGATCGGTGCGTGGCCGAGCGCGAGGCCGCCGATGAGGGAGCCGATCGCGAAGATGCCGAGCACCCAACCGGCGTCAGCGCTGCCGTGGCCGAACACCGCGACCACGCCGGCTTCGACGGCGGCGCAGGCCGCGACGAGCGTGAACCCGACGATGGTACTGAGCAGCACCTCGGGTTTTTTGAGCACGACGCCGATCTTGCGGCGACTGCGCGGGATGCGCACCCGCCCCACCTCCGGCAGGGAGACGAACCAGATGCCGCCTGCGACCAGAAAGAATGCGGCGAGCAGGATGCCAGCAGTCGTCGATACCTGCAGCGCCACGAAGGTCGCGATCACGGGACCGAGCACCCAGATGATCTCCTGCGCCGAAGCGTCGAGCGAGAACAGCGGGGTGAGCTGGCGGGAGTTGACGATCTTGGGATAGATGGTGCGCACGGCCGGCTGAATCGGCGGCGTTGACAGGCCGGCTACGAATCCGATGAGCATGAGGCTCAGCACCGACAGCGGAACCAGCGCCATAACGACGATCGAGACCGCGCAGATGAACATCGTCGCGATGATCACGGGGCGCATGCCCAGCCGGCCCATCAGACGACTGGTGAGCGGCCCGGCGATGGCCTGGCCGATGCTCATGGCGCCAAGGACCAGCCCGGCCGCGCCATAGGAATCGAAGATCCGCTCAATGTGGATGAGAAAAGCGAGCGAGAGCATTCCGAATGGAAAACGGGCCGTCAGCTGCGCGCCGATCAGGCGCGATACGCCGGGCGTGCGCAGGAGGGTCCAGTAACTTTTCACAATGATTTCAGTCTAGGGTCGGGCAGGCAGAAAACTGGGGGAGAAGACGCGACCTGCAGGACCCCTGACTGGGTCAGGCGGGACATCCTTTCCCAGGAAGGGCTGCCATACTTAGGTAATGCTTACCTTACCGATCGGGACGGGAGGAGGCGGCGGCCGGGCGGTCGCTGACCGCCCGGCCTACCGTCCATACCGGGCGACGGTCGTGGGCATCCGTTCGTTGAGCGACCACTTCACCCGGGTGACATTCTTCGGTGCACAGTTCAACAGTTTCGGAACCACGGGCCTCGATCAGCGCATCAAGATCGTGTTGCCCCTGCCCGGCCGTGGCCTGAGCGACATCGGAGCCGACGATGAGCGCACCGTGGCCGACGGCACGTGGTACACCCGCTGGCGTGAGCTGCCAGACGCCGACCGCAATCCGTTCCGTACCTACACGATTCGAGCGGTGCGCCCCGAACTGCGCCAAGTCGACGTGGATTTCGTCACCCACCCCGATCACGCCCCTCTCGGCCCGGCAGCGCGCTGGCTGCTCGCCGCGACGATCGGCTCCGACGTCGTCATCATCGGCCCCGACGAGCGCAGCCCCGGCCGCGGGATCGGCCTCGACTGGCGTCCGGCCCACGCGACCGACCTGCTGCTGGCCGGCGACGAGACCGCGGCCCCTGCCATCTGCAGCATCCTGGAGAGCCTCCCGGCAGGTCGCCGCGCACGCGCGTTCATTGAAGTGCCCAGCGAAGCGGATGCTCTCCCCCTGGTTCTGCCCGCCGGCTGCGAGATCACCTGGCTGGCCCGCGACGCCGCCGCGCACGGGGAACGCCTGTACGCCGCCGTGCGCGGCTGGGCCGAGAGCAACACCGCCCTGGTGCGCACGGCGGTCGCGGCGGCTCCGCAGCCCCTCGCCGAGATCGACGTGGACTGCGACCCGCTCTGGGAATCGCCGGGCAACGCGGCCGGAACCGGCTTCTACGCCTGGCTCGCAGGCGAATCGTGCATGATCAAACTGCTGCGACGCTTTCTGGTGAGCGAGACCGGCATCGAGCGGTCGCGCGTGGCCTTCATGGGCTACTGGCGGCTCGGCCGGTCCGAAGGCCAATGATCCAGATTCACCCGGAGTCCGCCATTCTGGAACCGGCCGCACCGGCCCGCATGCGTCCGCGCCGCGTCGTCATCGGCTTCGCCCTCGCGCTCGTGCTGCTCGGGCTCAGCATTGCGGCGTCACTCGTGGTCGGCACCCGGGAGATCACCCTCGGCACCGTTTTCGAGGCGCTGGCCAACCCCGATCGCAGGCTGACCGACCACACCGTCATTCTCGACCTGCGGGTGCCGCGCACGGTCGTCGGCCTCCTGGCCGGCCTCGCCCTCGGTCTGGCCGGCGCCCTCATGCAGGGTGTCACCCGCAATCCGCTCGCTGACCCCGGCCTGCTCGGTGTGAACGCGGGCGCCTCGCTGTTCGTCGTCGCCGGTGTCGCCTGGTTTGGCGTCACTTCCTCGCTCGACTACGTCTGGTTCGCCTTCGCGGGTGCCGCCGTGGCGGCCACGATCGTCTATCTGATCGGCTCGCTTGGCCGCGAGGGCGCGACCCCGGTCAAGCTCGCCCTCGCCGGCACCGCACTCACCGCCGCGTTCACCTCGCTGATCACGATCGTGCTGCTCGCCGACACCGAGGCCTTCGACCGCTACCGGTTCTGGGCGGCCGGGTCGCTCGTGGCGCGCGGCCTCGACGCGGCCCTGCCGCTCGCCCCCTTCATTCTGGTCGGTGCGATTCTCAGCATCGTCGCCGCGCGCATGCTCAACGCTCTCGCCCTCGGCGACGACCTCGCCCGCGGACTCGGCCAAAACCTCGTGACCGCCCGCATCGTCTGCGCCGTCGCGATCGTACTGCTGTGCGGCTCGGCTACCGCGATGGCCGGCCCGATCGTGTTCGTCGGACTCGCCGTGCCACACATCGCGCGCTGGATCACCGGCCCCGACTACCGCCTCATCATCGGCTTCTCGGCCCTGTTCGGTCCGACCCTGCTCGTGGCGGCGGACGTGCTCGGCCGCGTCATCGCCCAGCCCGGCGAAATCGAGGCCGGTCTCGTCGTCGCGTTCCTCGGGGCGCCAGTACTCATCGCCCTCGTGCGCCGCGTGAAACTGGCCGGCCTGTGATGTGGGGCGCCGTGCGCGCCGGGGCGGCGGCATCCGTTCGCCCAGCGGATGCCGCACCGCTGGCCCGAGCGCGCGCTCAGCGGAGCAGACGCAACCGAAGCGTCGTACTCGTGCTGCTCGGTGCCCTCGTCATGGTCGCGGCGCTCAGCCTCGCGGTTGGCGCTTACTCGCTCAGTGTGCCCGACCTGCTGCGCACGCTCACCGGCCAGGGCAGTCAGAGCGAGAACTTCATCGTGCTCTCGCTGCGGTTACCCCGACTGACCCTCGCCGTGCTCGTCGGGGTGGCCTTTGCACTCTCCGGCGCGCTGTTCCAGACCGTGCTGCGCAATCCGCTTGCGAGCCCCGACATCATCGGCGTCACCGGGGGAGCGAGCGCCGCCGCGGTCTTCGGCATGCTCATCCTCGGCTTCGGAGCCGTCGCGACCTCTGTCGCCGCATTCGCCGGGGCCATCATCGTCGCCGGTGTCATCTACCTGCTGGCCTGGCGCGGCGGCGTGGTCGGCTACCGCTTCGTGTTGATCGGGGTAGGGGTCGCGTTCATGGTGCAGGGCCTGCTGGGATATCTGCTCTCCCGCGCCACGCGAAATGACGCTCAGGGAGCCCTGCTCTGGCTGGTCGGCAGTGTGAGTGGTGCTCGCTGGCAGGACATCTCCGCCATGGCCGTCGTGCTGCTCGTGCTGATTCCCGTTATTGGCGTGTTGAGCGCACGCCTGCGCGCCCTGCAACTCGGCGACGACCTCGCGCGCAGCCTTGGCGTCGGCACCGAACGTACCCGGCTCGTGCTGCTCGTGATTGCCGTCGCCCTCGCTGCAACGGCCACCGCTGCGGTCGGCCCGCTCGCCTTCGTGGCCTTTGTCTCGGCTCCGATCGCGCGGCGCGTGCTCGGCACCGGCGGCCTGGCGTTGATCCCGGCGGCTCTCGTGGGCGCCCTCATTGCTGCTGTCGCCGACTTCACCGCCCAGCATCTACTCCCCGGGCAGCTCGAACTGCCCGCCGGAATCATCACGGGCGCCATTGGCGCTCCCTACCTGCTCTGGTTGCTCGCAACCAGCAACACAACCGGAAAGGGCGCCTGATGACCCCGCGACTGCGCGCCGAGGGGCTCAGCCTCGGTTACGACCACATCCCCATCATTGACGACCTCGACCTCGACCTGGTGCCCGGCGCGATCACCGTCATCGTCGGTGCCAACGCCTCGGGCAAGTCCACAGTGCTGAAAGGACTCTCGCGGCTGCTGAAACCGGAGGCCGGCCAGGTCACCCTGGGTGGCCGCAACATCGCCGCGCTTCCCGGCAAAAAGGTCGCGACCGTGGTGGGCCTGCTGCCGCAGCAGCCGATCGCACCCGAGGGCATCACCGTGGCCGACCTCGTCAGCCGCGGCCGCTATCCGCACCAGGGCTGGTTTCGGCAGTGGTCAAGCACGGATGACGCGATCGTTGCCCAGGCCATGGCCGCCACCAACACCCAGCAGCTGGCCGCGCGCCGCCTCGAAGACCTTTCCGGCGGCCAGCGCCAGCGCGTCTGGATCGCCATGGCGCTCGCCCAGGATCCCGAGATTCTGCTGCTCGACGAACCGACCACGTTTCTCGACGTGACCCACCAGATCGAGGTGCTCGACCTGCTGCTCGAGCGCAACCGCGAGCACGGAACGACCGTCGTGATGGTGCTGCACGACCTCAACCTGGCTGCCCGCTACGCGGACCACCTCGTCGTCATGCGTGCCGGGCGAATCGTCGCGAACGGCACGCCGACCGAGACGCTCACCGCCGAGATCGTGCGGCATGCCTTCGATCTCGAGGCACGGATCGTGTCCGACCCGGTCTGCGGCGCGCCCATGGTCGTGCCGATCGGCCGGTTCCACGGGCGTGCACCCGCCGCGTAACCCCGCCCTGGACCGCAGCACCCAGACCGCACCCTGCACGACCGCAGCAATGGGGGCAGCCGGGTCGACGCCCGTGCGGTGCAACACCCGCAAGATCTGACTTAGGTTAGGCTAACCTTATAACCGATGTGATCCGGGTGTGCTTGCGCCTCGATCCCGCCCGATGAACTGGAGATTTTTCGTGTCCCGACGCTTCACTGTCACACTCGCTGCCGCAGCGAGCATTCTCGCCCTGGGCCTCTCCGGTTGCACTGCTGGCGCGGCCGACCCCGCACCCGACACCGCGGCATCCGAAAGCTTCCCCGTCACCATCGAGCACGCGTTCGGCCAAACCACGATTGACGCTCAGCCGACGCGCGTCGTCACATGGGGCTGGGGCAGCGCCGACGACGCGATCGCACTCGGCGTGACTCCAGTGGCCATGCCGTTCCAGAGCTATGGCGGCGACGCCGACGGCGTGCTCCCGTGGATAACCGAGGCGCTCGAGGGCGAAGAGATGCCCGTCATACTGCCTGATTCCGATGAGCCGCCCTACGAAGACATCGCGGCAGCAACGCCCGACGTGATTCTTGCCGCCTACTCCGGCATCACCGAGCAGGAGTACGACCTGCTCAGTCAGATCGCTCCGGTTGTCGCCTACCCCGGAGATGCCTGGGCCACACCGTGGCGTGACCTCATCGAGATCACCGGGACCGCGCTCGGCAAGAACGCTGAAGCCGACAGTCTGCTCGCGTCGATCGACGGCCAGATCGCCGACCAGGCCGCCGCCCACCCCGAATTCGCCGGGAAGAGCATCGCCCTCGCGAGCGACAGCGCCGGCACCTTCTACGTCTATAAGAAAGAAGACCCCCGGGTCGACTTCACCCTCGACCTCGGCTTTGTCAGCGCCCCCGCCGTCGACGACCTCGCCACCGACGAGGCAAGCTTCTACTACACGCTCAGCTACGAGCAGCTCGACCAGCTCTCGAGCGACCTGCTGGTGAACTTCGGTTCCACCCGGGAAGAGTCCGACGCGTTCCTGACTGCGAGTTACGCCCAGGCCATGCCGCAGGTGCAGGCCGGTACAGTCGCGTCCCCGGTCGGAGCGGCGTTCATCAGCTCGGTCTCCCCGCCCACCGGACTCTCGCTATCCTGGGGCCTCGCCGACTACGTTGCCCTGCTCGCCGCCGCCGTCAAGTAGTAACGCATTCCGCACACGCATTCCGCACACGGATGCCGCAGCGTCAGCCCGCTGCGGCATCCGTGTGCCTCAGCACGACTACCGACTACCGACTACCGACCCGGCGGCGTGCACGGTTGACCGGTTTCGCCGACCGGTCTACTGCTCGTCAGAATCTCGGTCGTCGACGACAGCATCGAGCCGCTTGCGAAACTCCAGATAGCCGATCGATTCCCAGTTCGCGGCCGGATCAAACTGTGGCTCGTAGCCGAGCGCGAGGTACAACGCCACCGCCTCCGGCTGGCGCGCTCCCGTCGTCAGCACGATCGAACGGATGCCGCGCCGCTTCGCTTCGGCCTCCAGTTCGGCCATCACTTGGCGGGCGAGCCCGCGCCGGCGGTGGGCCGAGTGGGTCCACACCCGTTTGATCTCGACCGAGCTGTCATCAGCAGCGCGAGGGTCATCGGACCGCATGAACGCGCCGCCGGCGACCGCGCGGCCGTTCTCCACCAGCAGCAGAAATGTACCGCCGTCAATCGGCTGGAAACGCCTGGCCGGGTATCGACTGAGCACGACCGACGGCAGGATTTTGTCGGTCGAGCCGTAGCGCTCGTCATACTCCCGGGACAGCTCGGCCACGAGGGGCGCGGCAAGGGGATCGGTTGGCGAGGTGTACAAAATGTTCGGGGTTTCGGTAGACACCCCTCGACGATAGATCCGCGGCATCCCCTCGTCAAAATATCATTCGCCCAAAATATCCCTCGCCCAAAATATCCCGCTGGGGGTCAACGCTCGAATTTGCCGCGCCGCGCTTGCACTAGGCTCGTTAGGTCTTACCCGCGTGTGGGTTCATCGTCGAACCCGCGCATTTTCGACCACCTAGAGAAGGAAGTGCCATGCGCGCACGCTACGTTATCCCGGCATTCGCTGCCGCCGCCGTACTGCTGCTGACCGGCTGTGTCGACAACTCCACTCCTGCAGCCACGACGACGCCCGATGCCGCGAGCACCATTGAACCGGATGCTGCCGCGGTCGCGCTGCTCCCCAAGGACATTGCGAGCGCAGGCGTGCTCGTCGTCGGAACCGACGCGGCCTACCCGCCGAACGAGTTCAAGGACGAGTCGGGTGCACCGATCGGCTGGGGTATCGAGCTCGCCGACGGTATCGCCGCCAAGCTCGGCCTCACCACCAAGTACCAGATCGCGTCGTTCGACACCATCATTCCGAGCATCACCGGTGGCACCGTCGACATTGGCGAATCCTCCTTCACCGATAACCTCGAGCGCGAGAAGCAGGTTGACTTCGTCAACTATTACAACGCCGGAATTCTCTGGGCCGCGCCCGTTGGCAGCACCGTCGACCCCGACAATGCCTGCGGCCTGACCGTCGCCGTGCAGTCCAACACGGTTGAAGACACCGATGAGTTGCCCGCCAAGAACGCGGCCTGCGCCGCCGCCGGCAAGGAGCCCATCGACGTGCTGCCCTACGGTTCGCAGGACGAAGCGACCAACGCGGTCGTGCTCGGCAAGGCCGATGCCCTCAGCGCCGACTCGCCCGTCACCCTCTACGCCATCTCCAAGGCCAACGGCAAGCTGCAGCCCGCCGGCGAGAGCTTCGACACGGCGCCGTACGGCATCACCGTCGACAAGGGATCCGAGCTGACGGCGGCCGTGCAGGCCGCCCTGCAGTCCATGGTCGATGACGGTTCCTACGGCAAGATCCTCGACGCCTGGGGTGTCACCGACGGTGGCATCGACACCATCACCATCAACGCCGCCGCCAACGGCTAGAAAGAGTCAGCGACCCACATCATGACTAACACGACCGCGACCGGCGTCAAGACGGAACCCGGTATCAAGGCCATTCGCCTGCGTCACCCGTGGCGCAACACCTTCGCGGTCGTGTTACTGCTCATCGTGGCGCTGTTCATCGCCGATGCGGCGATGCGCCCGGCCTACAACTGGCCGGCGGTCGGCAAGTACCTGTTCGACCAGCGCATCTCGCAGGCGGCGTTCATCACCCTGCAGCTCACGGTCTACTCCATGGTCATCGCGATCATTCTCGGGGTGACCCTCGCCATCATGCGGCTCTCACCCAACACGGTCGTCAGCAGTATCGCCTGGGTCTACCTGTGGATCTTCCGTGGTACCCCGGTGTACGTTCAGCTCGCATTCTGGGGCCTGATCGGCACGATCTACCAGTCCATCGACATCGGGTTGCCCTTCACCGAACCGTGGGTGTCTTTTCCGACCCGGGTCGCGCTGAGCGCGTTCATTCTCGCGATCGTGGGACTGGCCCTCAACGAGGCCGCTTATATGGCTGAAATCGTGCGCGCCGGCCTGCTCTCGGTTGACAGCGGGCAGGAAGAAGCGGCGACCGCGCTCGGTATGAGCTGGTTCCAGACCATGGTGCGCGTGATCGTTCCGCAGTCGATGCGGGTGATCATTCCGCCGGCCGGCAACGAGGTCATCTCGATGCTCAAGACGACCTCGCTCGTGACGGCCATTCCCTTCACCCTCGAGCTCTACACGCGCTCCCGCGACATTGCCGCCGTGACCTTCGAAACAGTGCCGATGCTCATCGTCGCGTCGATCTGGTACCTGTTCTTCACCTCCATCCTCATGGTCGGTCAGTACTTTCTCGAGAAACGGTTCGCCCGCGGCATCGGCGACCGCCGTCCAGACAAGAAAACGGATGACGCGAGCGCGGCGCTCACGGGGGTCACCCCGGTCGTCGGCAGCGGCCAACCCACCGTTGTGTCGCCCGCCACCGACCCGCACCAGGGAGACCGCTGATGGTTGCTGTAATCGACACCCCCATGGTGGTCGCCGACCGTGTCTCCAAGAGTTTCGGCTCCAACGAGGTGCTCAAGAGCATCTCGCTCGAGGTCAAGCGCGGCGAGGTCATGTGTCTGGTCGGGCCCAGCGGCTCGGGCAAGTCCACCTTTCTGCGTTGCATCAACCATCTCGAGGTCGTTTCGGCTGGACGCCTGAGCGTGGATGGTGAAGTCATCGGCTACCGCGAGGCCAACAACAAGCTCTACGAGATGCGCCCCAAGGAGGCCGCGCGGCAGCGCCGCGATATCGGCATGGTGTTTCAGCGCTTCAACCTGTTTCCACACATGACCGCGCTGCAGAACGTGATGGAGGCACCCATCCAGGTCAAGGGCCTGTCGAAGGCCGGGGTCGAGGCCAACGCCCGCGCCCTGCTGGCCAGGGTCGGTCTCGCCGAACGCGCTGACTACTACCCGGCGCACCTCTCCGGCGGCCAGCAGCAGCGGGTCGCGATCGCCCGCGCCCTCGCCATGGAACCCAAGCTCATGCTGTTCGACGAGCCCACCAGCGCGCTCGACCCCGAGCTGGTTGGCGAGGTGCTCGACGTCATGCAGGGCCTGGCCCGCGACGGCATGACCATGATCGTGGTCACCCATGAGATGGGTTTCGCCCGTGAGGTCGCCGATTCGCTGGTCTTCATGGACGGCGGCGTCGTCGTCGAGAGTGGCGTCCCCACCGAGGTGCTCGCCAACCCGCAGCACGAGCGCACCCGCGCCTTCCTCTCCAAGGTGCTATAGCCCCGGTGCCCGCCGTTCCGCCCCGCCGCGTACAAGTGCGTTCGGGGCCTGGGCCCGGGTTCATCAGGTGGGCCTGGGGTGCGAACTAGCCGGCGAGCACCTTCTGGATGCGCTGCAGCGAGACGGACTCTGCCGCCCTGAGCTCCTGCGCGAACAGGCTGATGCGCAGCTCCTCGATCATCCAGCGGGCGCGCAGAACCGGCGCCGTGGCATCCGCTTTTACCGGCATCGTGCCACCGGCGTTCTCGAATCGGGTGGTGGCGGCCTGGGTCTCGTTCATCCAGACCCGGTCGCGGCTCGGGTTGTCGATGAGTTTCGGCACCCGGGCGCTGATCCCGCCGAGGTAGCGCGGCAGGTGCCGCAGCTGGGTGAGGCCGGTTTCGCTGACGAACCCGGGGTAGACCAGGGCCGTGAGCTGCTGGCGGGCATCGCTGATCCCCGGCAGCAGCGCCATGCTGGTCGCGGCCTTGAGCGCCTTGTCCGCGGCGCGGCTCGCGGTGAGGATACGGGCGACTAAACCCACGGTTTCGAACATGGAGTCCATCACGACCCCCGACACCCGATCGCGAATGGTGTCGAACTCCGCCTTCATGAACACCTGGCCGCCCGGGCGCACGCGAAAGAGCACGTCGTCGATCGCGGCGGCGAGGCAATCCTCGAACAAAGCCTGCGTGGTTTTGTACGGGCTGGTGGCGAGGCTGAGCTTTTCGGCCGCGGTCAGGTGCTGCTGCACATACGCGGCCGGCGACGGCGTCGCGAGCAGCAGCAGCCGGCGCACGCCGCGAGGCAGCGCGCGGGCTTGTTCCAGCTCGGTGCTCATCATGCGAATAGAGACGGATGCCCCGTCATCGACGAGCGTCGGATACCCGCGAATCGTGTTGTCGCCCTGCTTGGTGTCGAGAAAGCGGGGCAGCTCACCGAGGTCCCAGGTGGTGACGCCACCGCGCTCGATCGCGTTGCTCGGAGCCGCGGAGCTCGTCGCCTTCGCGACGCTCTCCCGCACCCGGGTGCCGAGCCGGCGCTGCAGGTCGGCGAGGTCCTTATCGGCGGCGACGGTGCGTCCGCGTTCGTCGGTGACGACAAACGTCATGCGCAGGTGCGAGGGAACCCGGCCGAGCTCGAAGTCGCGCAGGCTCACCGGCACATAGGTGAGCTTTTGAATCAGCGCCGCGAGGGTTTCGGCGAACGAGACGTGCGGCACCGGCGTGGGCAGCGTCTCGACCAGGCCGGGCTCGGCCGGCAGCTCGCCGAGCAACCGAGCGGCCCAGTCGGCGGCAGGGACGACATTGCGGCGGATGCTTTTCGGCAGCGACTTGATCATGGCGGTCACCAGCTCGGCGCGGAGGCCCGGCACCTGCCAGTCGAAACCATGGGGGGAGAGGCGGGCGAGCAGCGCGAGCGGGATGCGCACGGTCACGCCGTCGTCCTCCTCGCCGGGTTCGAACCGGTAACCGAGGGTCAAACGCTGGTCGCCCTGCTGCCAGCTCGGCGGAAAGAGCCCCTCATCGATCTCGGGGGAGTCCTCGGCGACAAGCGCGTCAGCGGTCATGGTGAGCAGGTCGGGGGTGTCGAACCTGGCCGTGCGCCACCAGCCCTCGAAGCTCTTGGTCGACGACACCTCGGCTGGAATGCGGCGCTGGTAGAAGTCGAAGACGGCCTCGTCATCGAAGAGGATGTCCCGGCGCCGGGTGCGCTCCTCCAGCTCGGCGAGTTCCTCCCGCAGCCTGGTGTTGGCTCGTTCGAACGCCCACATGCCCGGGTCGCCGGTTTGGCCGGGCCGGCCGCCACGGCTCGCGCTGCTGCCGACCGCGGGTGCGCCGCGGCCGGAACCGCGCCCGCCCGTAGCCGTGCCGCCGTCGACCGAGATGCCGACGCGTTCGTTGCGCGACGGCCCGCGACCGCCACGGTCCGCTTCCGGCTCGGTTGCCGACGTTTGCGGTCCCGAGGCCCGGTCCCATTCGCCCTCGACCAGCGCGTGGCGAATGAACAGCTCGCGGGCATACGCCGGGTCGATCCGCGAGAACTGCACCCGACGCCGGGCCACGATCGGCACGCCGTACAGCGTGACACGTTCGTAGACCACGGCGGCGCCCTGCTTCATCTCCCAGTGCGGTTCGGAGTAACTGCGCTTGCACAGGTTGCCGGCGAGCGGTTCTGCCCAGGCTGGGTCGACGACGGCGTTCATGCGGGCGAACAGCCGGCTGGTTTCGACCAGTTCGGCGCTCATGACCGCGTTGGGCTGCTTCTTGGCCAGCGTCGAACCGGGAAACAGCACGAAGCGTTGCTGGCGCGCACCGACGTAGTCTTTCTTGGCGACGTCCTTGAGACCGATATGGGAGAGCAGCCCGGCCAGCAGCGATCGGTGCACGCCGTCGGGGTTCGTGCTGGGTTCGCCTTGCGTCAGCCCGAGCGGCTTGGCGAGCTGGCGCAATTGCCGCAGCACGTCCTGCCACTCGCGCACCCGCAGGTAGTTGAGGTATTCGTTCTTGCACAACCGCCGAAAGGCGCTCGAGCCCAGCTCGGACTGCTGTTTTTCGAGGTAGTTCCACAAGTTGAGCAGGCTGAGGAAGTCGCTCGTCGGGTCGGCGAACCGGGCATGGAACTGGTCGGCCTGGGCGCGACGCTCGAGCGGGCGCTCCCGCGGGTCCTGAATGGTCAGCCCGGCCACGATCGCCATGACTTCCCGGCTGGTGCCCTGCGTTTTCGATTCGATCACCATGCGGCCAAAGCGCGGGTCGATCGGCAGCTGCGCGAGCTGCTGGCCGATGCGGGTGAGGCGCGGGGTGGCCGGGGCAGCGGCGGCGGCTGGCGCAGCAGTGGTGACCGGCGCAGTGGTGGTAGCCGGCGCAGCGGTGCTGGTCGGGACGGCGGCATCGGCTCCGCTGCTGGTGGCACGGGTGGTGCCGCGTGCGCTCTTGGTGCGCCCGCCCCCCTCCGCCTCGATGGCGCCGAGTTCGGCGAGCAGGTCGAGGCCGTCCTTGATGTTACGGCTGTCCGGCGGGGTCAAAAACGGGAACGAGGCGATGTCGCCGAGGCCGAGCGAGATCATCTGCAGAATGACGGCGGCGAGGTTGGTGCGCAGAATCTCCGGCTCGGTGTAGTCCGGGCGGCGCAGATAATCTTCTTCGGAATAGAGCCGAATCGCGATGCCGTCGCTGGTGCGCCCACTGCGGCCGCTGCGTTGGTTGCCGGAGGCCTGCGAGATCGCTTCGATCGGCAGTCGCTGCACCTTGGAGCGCACGCTGTACCGGCTGATGCGCGCGGTTCCAGCGTCGATGACGTAGCGGATGCCCGGCACGGTCAGGCTGGTCTCGGCCACGTTGGTCGCGAGCACGATGCGCCGTTTCACCCCGGCCACGGTCGACGGCTGGAACACCCGGTGCTGGTCGGCCGACGACAGCCGGCCGTAGAGCGGCAGCACCTCGGTGGGATTGCGGCTGGCCGAGGAGGCGTACTTGCCCTGCAGGGCGTCGGCGGCGTCGCGAATCTCGGTCTCGCCGGAGAGAAAGACGAGCACGTCACCGTTGGACTCCCGTTCGAGCTCATCGAGAGCCGAGGTGATGCCCTCGATGTAGTCGCGGTCGACCGGGGGAGCGGCATCCGCCCCGTCGTCATCGTCGTCGAGGCCGGGCTCCGCCACGAGTGGCCGGTAGCGAATCTCGACCGGAAAGGTGCGGCCAGACACCTCGACGACCGGCGCCGGGGTACCGTCCGGCGCCGCGAAATGCTTCGCGAAGCTGGCCGGGTCGATGGTGGCTGAGGTGATGATGAGCTTGAGATCGGGGCGCTGGGGCAGCAGCTGCCGCAGGTAGCCGAGCAGGAAGTCAATATTGAGGCTGCGCTCGTGCGCCTCGTCGATGATGATCGTGTCGTACTTGCGCAACATGCGATCGCGGTGGATCTCATTCAGGAGGATACCGTCGGTCATCAACTTGATGCGGGTCTCCGCGCCGACCTTGTCGGTGAACCGCACCTGGTAACCGACCAGCTGGCCGACCTCCTGGCCGAGCTCTTCGGCGATGCGTTCGGCGATGGTGCGCGCGGCGAGTCGGCGCGGCTGGGTGTGGCCGATGTTCTTTCGGCCGAGTTCGAGGCAGATCTTGGGCAGCTGGGTAGTCTTGCCCGACCCGGTCGATCCGGCGACGATCACGACCTGGTTGTCGCGAATAGCGCGGGCGATGTCCTCCCGGCGCTGGCTGACCGGCAGTTCGGCGGGGAATGTGATATTCAGCGTTTCCATGAAGCTTCAATGTTACTTCGCCCTCACCCGTGCTGAGCGAGCACAGAAGATGCCCGTTCGAGGAGGCCACAGGGGGCTCTGTGCGCGCTTTCGCGGTCAGTGAACATCCGGCGCGTGAAGGGTAGACGGGTGGCGGCGGCCCATAGTGTTGATGCATGACGAAATCTGTACCCACCATCACCCTCAACGACGGCCACACGATTCCGCAGCTCGGTTTCGGCGTGTTCAAGGTTGAACCCGACGAAACCACCCGCATCGTGACCGATGCGCTCTCGGTGGGTTACCGCCACATCGACACCGCTGCCATTTACGGCAACGAAGAGGGCGTGGGTAAGGCGCTGGCCACCTCGGGCATCGACCGCTCCGAGCTGTTCATCACCACCAAGCTCTGGAACGACCGCCAGGGCACCCAGTCCGCCTTCGATGCGTTCGAGGAGAGCTTGGAGAAGCTCGGTCTCGACCAGGTCGACCTCTATCTGATCCACTGGCCGGCGCCGGCCAATGACAAGTTCGTCGAGAGCTGGAGAGCCCTGGAGAAGATTCAGGAATCCGGCCGTGCCCGCTCCATCGGTGTCTCCAACTTCTTGGTGCCGCACCTGGACCGCCTGCTGCACGAGACCACCATTGTGCCCGCCGTCGACCAGATCGAGCTGCACCCGGCGCACCAGCAGCCGGAGGTCACCGCCTTCGCCCGCGAAAACGGCATCCACATCGAAGCCTGGGGCCCCCTCGGCCAGGGGAAGTACCCGCTGTTCAATGAGGACGTCGTGAAGAATGCCGCTGAAACGCACGACAAGTCGCCGGCGCAGATCGTCATTCGCTGGCACCTGCAGAACGGCAACATCCTGTTTCCCAAGTCGAACCGCCGCGAGCGCATGGCGGAGAATTTCGACGTGTTCGACTTCGAACTCTCTCGCACCGAATTCACCATGATCTCCGCGCTGGAACGAGCCGGCCGCGTCGCGGCGCACCCCAATGAGGTGAACTAGCCGGCAGCATTCGTTGTTCCCAGTGGCCCGCCGACCGATGCTGCCGGGCCACTGGGTGTCACGGGGATGCGCCGGCCGGCCGTCTGGCAGGCTCGGCGTCGTCTAGCGTCAAGGGCCGCTCGCCCGACACGGCATCTCGGGAGCACAATGGAGTATGCCCAACCGCCTCGCCGACGCCATCAGCCCCTACCTGCGAAGCCACGCCGACAATCCGGTCGACTGGTTCGGCTGGGGAGAGGAAGCGTTCGCAAAAGCCCGCGAGCGGGATGTGCCCGTGCTCGTGTCGATCGGCTACTCCACCTGCCATTGGTGCCATGTCATGGCCAGGGAAAGTTTCAGTGACCCGGCGATCGCGGAGTACCTCAACGCGCACTTCGTCTCCATCAAGGTCGACCGGGAGGAGCACCCCGACGTTGATGCGAGCTACCTCGCCGCTGCGAGTGCCTTCATCGAGGGACTCGGCTGGCCGCTCAATGTGTTCGTCACGCCCGACGGGCAGGCGTTTCACGCGGGAACGTACTTTCCGCCGGTGGCGCTGGCCGGACATCCGTCATTTCGCGACGTTCTGACCGCGGTGACGACGGCCTGGCTCACCCGCCGCCCCGAGGTGTTGGCCGGCGCCGCCCGCGTGGCCGAGTTGCTCGCCGGCTCAGCGCGCGAGCTCGCTTCGGACGCCGCGGACGCCGCCGCCTCCGAGTCTGGCGCGCAGCCCACTGCCGACAAGCTCCACAAGGCCGTCGCACAGTTGGTTGGCTACGAAGACGCCCGTTTCGGTGGCTTCGGTGGCGCGCCGAAATTTCCGGTGGCCCCGGCGCTCTCCTTCCTCCTCGGCCACGGGGACGAGAACACGACCGGTGCGGGGTACCCGCGCGGCGAGGGGGCGGCGGGGGCGGCGGGTGACGACGGACCGATGCTCGCCCTGCGCACGCTCAAGCTCATGGGCGCGTCCCCGCTGCGAGACCCGGTCGAGGGCGGCTTCTTTCGCTATGCGGTGAACCGCGACTGGAGTGACCCGCACTACGAACGCATGCTCTACGACAACGCCCAGTTGCTCACCCTGTACACCCGCGCCTGGATGCTCACCGGAGCGGCCTGGGCACGCCTCGTCGCCGACGGAATCGCCCGTTTTCTCTGCGACGTGATGCAGCTACCCGGCGGCGGGTTCGCGAGCGCCCAGGACTCCGAGAGCACCGTCGACGGCCACCGGGTCGAGGGCGGGTATTACGCACTCGAGCAGCACGACCGCCTGCGGCAGACGCCGCCCGCCCTCGACGAGAAAGTGTTGACCGGCTGGAACGGCCTCGCCATCCAGGCTCTGGCCCGGGCCGGCTTCGCCTTCGACCAGCCGCACCTCATCGACGCTGCGCGCCGCGCAGCAGACTACCTGCGCGAGCACCACGAGCGCGCCGACGGTACCCTCGTGCGCGCCTCTGTCAGCGGACGCATCTCAACGGCGAGGGCCACGCTGGAGGACTACGGCATGTACTCACGGGGTCTCCTCGAACTTGCACTCGTCACCGGTGACGTGACCTACGCCACCCAGGCTCGTCACCTGCTCGACAGCACGCTATCGGTCACCGCCGACACACCCGTTGCGTCCTCCGCAGCGCCCCGGTCCGATGCGGGAATCACATCACTGTCCGCCACCACGACTCTGGCGCCCGCCTTCCGCCCACCACACGGCGCGGACCCGGTGCTCACCACACAGGGCCGAGTCAGCGGCGTCGATCCCTCCGAGGGAGCGTACCCATCCGGCCTGTCCGCCACCGCCGACGCGGCCCTGCTGCTGCACCGCCTCACCGGCGACGACCGCTATCTTCGGGCGGCGCAGGCCGGTCTGGGACTCGTCGCGACCCTCGCACCCGACCGTCCGCTCGCGTTCGGCGCCGCCCTGCGCCTGTTCGACGAGCTGCGAGTTCCAATCGAGCAGCTCGTCATCGTCTCGCCCGACACCCCCGCAGCGTCGCCCCCGACGATCGGCGTCGCCCCGCCCGCCGCCGCGCCCGCCATCACCCTGCACGACCTCGCTCGACGTTACGCGGCGGGAGTTGTCGCCTCCGTTTCAGAATCGAATGCCCGGTCGTTCGCCGATGCCGGATTCGGCCTGTTCGCGGAGCGCACCGCACCAAGTGGCCAGCCCACCGCCTACCTCTGTCGCGACTTCGTCTGCCAGCTGCCGGTCACCGACCCGGCGCAATTGCCTCCGGTCGATACCACCGCAGCGCTCCTGGCCGAAATTGCCGCTGAAGCGCAACCCGTGAAGCGGGCACACGAGCACTAACATCGCAGGATCCAGCCACGCCGCAACCTGGCCCCGCACCCGACCGGCCCGCCGAGAGGATCCCGCAGGGTTCCCTGGAATACCATCTGGACCGCGCTCCTGGCCACCGCGTCGAGCGTGGTCGTCGCCTATGAACTAATCACGATTCTGCTCATGGCCCCCATCACCGGTTTGTTCGCCAGCTCTGCCCCCTGACCTGCATCACACGAGCGAAACGGATGCCGCAGCCTCCGTTTCGCCGCCGCCGACCGATCGATCGGTCCGCGCAGCAAACTTCCGACAGCGCGACGTACACTAGGACGAATGCCACCGCGTTCACCGAACGCCAGTCGCTCATCGAGAACCTCGTCGCTTCTCAAGACGTTTACCGCTCAGAAACACCCTGAAGCATCCACGCCGACATAATCGGCCGCACTCCTCGGTTTCAGTCTCGGCTGGCCCGCGATCGAGTGCTCCATTTTTTCAAGGAGGACCATGGCGAAACTCGATATTCCGGACGCACAACCGGATACTGCCACCCACGGCCGTCCCGAATCGTTCGTCGGCGACATCTTCGACACCGATGCCTTACGCCCCGACTCGGTCGGCTCCGACTCGAGCGCGCCGGAACCATCCACCAACACCGGGCTGATCTCGACGCTCTCACTCAGCAGTGAGACCGAACTGGTATTGATCACTCCGGATGCCCGCACCCGCCGGTTCGACCGTGACGACCTTGTTGTGCGCAAGGGCGAGATCGCCCTCATCAACGGCCACTACACGCCGCACGAGTCCATGGTGAAAGACCTCGTAGCTGTGCACGACGCCCTTACCAACGCCGGCATCGACTTTCTGCTCGTGCGCGGTGACCAGAACCGTCCGGTCATCGCCGTCGACCGCAAACGACGGAAGGAAATCACGAAGGTTCTGGCCACGGCGTTCGCCAACGAGCCCTTTTATGCCAAGCCGCTCGACGGCCATGTCAGCCAGCAGTTTCTGCTCGCCGACGGCGCGTTCACCACGCTGCGCAAGTCCTCAGTCTTTCGCGTCTATCGGCCGCGCATCGAACCAATCGGCCGCCTGCGCTACGGTGCTCAGACCGCGTTCCAATTTGAACTGTGGCGTTTCAGCGAGGACGAAATCGTCGCCCCGGTCGAAAACGCCCTCATGCGCACCCGGCTGCCGCGCTCCGAGGCCCGCGAAACCACGATCGACCTGCACGGGCGCACCTGGCTGACCCTGCAGAATATGTTCGAGGATCTGGCCAGCGACGTCTCCTTCGACATCGACCTCGTCTTTAGCTGGGTCGACGGCTCAAGCGACGAGTTTCAGCGCGAACGCGCCAAGCGCATGCAGGCCTACGTAGTGGGTGAGGGTGACGATTCGGATGCCCGCTTTCGCCAGATCGACGAGCTGAAGTACGCCCTGCGAAGTGTCTACATGTTCGCCCCGTGGATTCGGCGCATCTTCATCGCGACCGATTCTCCCGCCCCTGAGTGGCTCGCGGAACACCCGCGTGTGACGATTATGCGCAGCGAAGACTTCTTTGTTGACACCAGCGTGTTGCCCATTCACAATTCGCACGCCGTGGAAAGCCAACTGCACCACATCCCCGGCCTCGCCGAGCACTTCCTGTACTCCAACGACGACATGTTCTTTGGTCGCCCGGTTGGCCCCGAGCTGTTCTTCTCGCCCGGCGGAGTGACCAAGTTCGTGGAGGCTTCCACCCGCATTGGCCTGGGCGAGAACGATCCGACCCGAAGCGGGTTCGAGAACGCTGCCCGAGTGAACCGCGCCCTGCTGCGCGGCCGCTTCGGCAAGGTCACCACCCGGCACCTCGAGCACACGCCGGCGCCGATGCGTAAGAGCGTGCTGCTGGAGCTGGAAAAGGAATTTCCCGAAGACTTCAGTCGTACCGCGGCCAGCCGCTTTCGGTCGGCGACCGACATCTCCGTCACCAACTCGCTCTACCACTACTACGCGTTGATGACCGGCCGCGCGGTCGCTCAGACCCAGGCGCACTCGATCTACATCGAGACAACGTTGCGCATCGCGCTGCGGCAGATGAACCGACTGCGCAAACACCGCAACCAGGACATGTTCTGCCTGAACGACGGGAGCTTCCCGGAGATTTCCGACGACGCGCGCCATACGGCCGTCATTGAATTTCTGGACCTCTACTTCCCGTTCGCCGCGCCGTGGGAGCGCGCGAGCCAGGTGGTTACTGCAGAACCGGGATCGGCATGGTCATCGGCGGCTCATGTGATGCCGGCACGGCACCCGCGAGCATAATCTGTACACCCAGGTCGCGGAGTCGCCCAGCCGTCTCTTCAGCGTCGATATATTCGAGCGCCGGGTAATTGCCGATCGGCACGACCGAATGCAGGATGGTGTCCGGATAAACGTGTACGAGGTTGAATGCACGGGCGCCATCCCAGCCGCGCGTACCACCGACGGGCACGGTGAGGTCCTGTGTGTAGCAGGTGGCCGAGGCCACCGATACCGGGATCCCCGCGAAGGTCGCGGTCGACGAGTAATGCAAGTGGCCGGCCAGGATGCTGCGCACATCGGTGCCGCGAAGCACCCGTGCCAGCCCGGCTTGGTCATGCAATTCGACTGCGACGGCAAGATCGAGCATGCTCGGCACCGGCGGGTGGTGCATGGCGAGGATCGTTCCCTCGGGTGCGGGTACCCGGAGCTGATCGGCCAGCCAGTCGAGCTGATCCTGGGATACCGCTCCGTAATGGTGGCCCGGCACCGTGGTATCGAGCGTGATGATACGAAGCCCGTCCAGATCGTAGACCCGGTCGATCGGGGTCGCTGACGCAGGTTCATCGAGCAGATTCGTGCGGAACACTTCACGGCTATCGTGGTTTCCCATCACCCAGATGACCCGCGCACCGAGCCTGGCAGCGGCCGGTTCGACGATGTCTCGCAGGTGGTCGTAGGCCCCCGGCTCGCCTTTATCGGCCAGATCACCGGTGAAGATGATGGCATCGGGGCGGCGCCCGGATGCCTCAACCTCGGCAAAGAGCTTGATGAGGTGTGCCGTGGCATCCACGCTGCCGTACAGACGATTGCCGCCGGCGAGCAGGTGAGTGTCACTGAGATGGAGGAGAAATTGGTTCGGCCTGGGATATTCAGCCGTTCGAATGCTCACAGGACTTCCGTTCGTTCGGAAGGAGCGCACTCTGCACGCGCGCGCCAACGGTACTGACGGTAGTCCATCAGGAGTTCTTGAACGTTAGGTGTACGACACGCGTTAATCGTGCGAAATTGTGGGCCAATGGACGGGACCGACGTTGGATGAGTCTGTGCCGACGTCGTCGACGCGCGGCCCTAGGCTGACCGCATGGCTCGATACGTACGCGTTGATGAATTTGGTGGTCCCGAGGTGCTCAGCATCGTGCGCGATGAGCGGCCGCAGGCTGGGCGCGGTGAAGTTCGGGTGCGCGTGCACATCGCCGGCCTCAACCCGGTCGACTATAAAATTTTTCACGGAGGCGCGGCTGCCCTGCGCTACGAGGCGGTCCCGCCCTGCGGAAACGGCAACGACTTCTCCGGCATCATCGACGAGGTGGGTGACGGCGTCGCCGGGCTCGAGGTCGGCGATGCGGTATTCGGTGGCAAGCGGATGCACGCCCAAGCCGACTATGTCGTTGTCGACGCGACCCGCATCATCAAGAAACCGACCGCTCTGACCTTCGAAGAAGCCGGTGGCCTGGACATCGCCGGTCGCGCCGCCTGGGCCAGTGTGGCCTCCCTCGGGCTGACCGAGGCGGACACCGTGCTGATCGGAGCCGCCGCCGGGGGAGTCGGTATACTCGCCTGCCAGCTGGCCCTCCGGGCCGGGGCGACCGTGATTGGCACCGCCAGCCCGGCGAATCATGACTTTCTGCGTGGCCTCGGAGTCATTCCGCTCACCTACGGTGATGGTCTGGTCGACCGGGTACGTGCTGTCGCGCCGTGCGTGACGGCGGCCCTCGACTACAACGGGGCTGCCACGATCGACGCGGCCCTCGATCTCGGTGTGTCCGGTTCTCGCATCAACACGATCGCCGCGCGCGGCCATCGTGCCGGCGCCGGAATCACCGGGGTCGGCGGCCAGGCCGCGACTATCGACGATCTCAGCGCCCTCGCCACGTTGATTGCCGATGGCGAGATCGTGCTGCCGATCGACCGCGTGTTCCCGCTCGAGCAGGTGCAAGACGCTTACCGCTACCTCATGGCCGGGCATCTGCGCGGAAAAGTCGTGCTCGCCACTTGCCAGGCCGGCGCCTTCGGGTGAGGTGACCCGGGCTCCGCCAGAGACGCTGTCTCCCAGAGACGCTATCTCCCAGAAACACTGTGGCATGCTGAGTCGTGCGCAACCCGTCCATTCTCAGCTCCCTCAGGCAGGGATCATTTGGATACCTCGCGGGAGTCGCGCTCACCACGGTTGCCTTCATCGGCCTCTATCTGTTTTTCGTGCGCAGCCACGCTGGCCAGGAAGCCGACCAGCTCGCCTACGACGGCGCCGAATTCGGCCGAAGCAGCATCACCCCGTTCACCGGCCGGGTGCTCGACTCGGTGCCCGATGTCGCCGTAGCGTTCGGTGTGGTGCTGACCGCGGTCATCGCGCTGGTGCGCCGAAACTGGCGTACCTTGATCGTCGCGCTCGCCGCCGCCGCGGCCGCCACGGCCACGGCCCAACTGCTCAAGTACGGCATTCTTTCTCGTCCCGACCTGGCCGTCGAGGGGTACGCGGGGAACTCCTTCCCGTCGGGGCATACGACGGTGGCAGCGGCATCCGCTCTCGTCGTGTTTCTGGTGGCGAGCCCACGCACCCGGCCGATGGTCGCCGGGTGGGGCACCGCCTTCGCTGTGCTGGCGGGCGTGGCGACGCTCGCCAACCAGTGGCACCGGCCGAGTGACGTGATCGCGGCGCTGCTGTGGGTCGCCCTCTGGGGGTGTCTCGCGGGAGTGGTGCTGGCCTGGCGGCGGGTGGGCGCCGACCCACGAGCGGATGCTGCGGCTTCCGCCACGGCAGCCACACGCCGGTTGTCGTTCACCGGCCTGCGCCGGTCGACCGTGCGTGTTGTTCGCTGGCTGTCGATCGGCTGCGGCGCTCTCTCCGCCCTGGCCTTCATCGCCACCCTCGTACTGAACAGCAGTCTGTTCGACGCTGTCGGAGTATTCGGCACCGTGGTCGCCTACCTGGGCGGGGTCGCGGCCATCGTCACGGCTGGCCTGCTGCTCGCGCTCGGAGGAACCCGGCTGTTCGCTCGGCTGCCCTAGCTTCGCAAAGTTGGGGTGTACTCCGTCGGGGGCGCGTGCGAGACTAACTCATGGCCGTCACGCTGAGAGCGCTCCAGACCGTAGTTCCCCCGACGATTCTGATCCAAGAGCAGGTGCGCGACATCTTCGCCGCCCAACCCGGACTCAGCCGACTAGCTCAACGGCTGGTCAGCACGAGTTTCAACGTGTCGGGCATCGAGACCCGGCACACCGTCATCGACGAGCTCACCCTCGACAACGATGCGGCGGAACCCCAGTTCTTCGATGCGCGGCAGCAGCTCCTGCTCGTGCCGAGCACCCGGGTGCGCAACGAGCTCTACATCACGGAGGCCACCAAACTCTTCGTCGAAGCCGGGCGCCGGGCGCTCGCCGCCTGCCCCGACATTCGTCCCGAAGACGTAACCCACGTCGTCACCGTCTCCTGCACGGGGTTCTATGCCCCCGGTCCCGACTTCATGCTCGTGCGCGAACTCGGCCTGCAGGCCAGCACCCAGCGTTACCACCTCGGATTCATGGGCTGCTACGCCGCGATGCCGGCCCTGCGCACCGCGAAGCAGTTCGTCGAGGCCGACCCGACCGCCGTCGTGCTCGTGGTCAGCGCCGAACTCTGCTCGCTGCACCTGCGCACCTCGAGCGACCCGGATACCATCGTCGCCTCCTCTCTGTTCTCCGACGGAGCGGCAGCCGGCATCGTCAGCGCCCGGGCCCCGCTGCCCGGCGAGAAGGCCCTCGGCCTCGACCTGTTCGAAACGGTGATCACCCCGATCGGCGAGGGCGACATGGCCTGGAAAATTGGCGACGAGGGCTTCGAGATGATTCTGAGCACCTACGTGCCGCACATCATCGATGAGCACATCGAAGGCGCCCTCGCCCCGCTGTTCGCCCGCGATGCGTCGATCACCGCGCAGCTTGCCGCCGCTCTCCCCGCTGGGGTACCCGATTCGGCTGCCGGCGCCGTCGCGACGCTCCTCGCCCCGGTTCTCACCCTGGCACCCACCGCGTCGCTCAGCTCGGTGATCGAGCACTGGGCGATTCACCCCGGCGGCCGCAGCATCCTCGACAAGACCGAGGCCAAGCTCGAGCTGCGCGCCGACCAGTTGATTCCCTCGCGCGAAACGCTGCGCACCAACGGCAATATGAGCAGCGCGACCATTCTGTTCGTGATGAAGGCCATCCTCGACGGTCCCGCCACCGCCGACGGGGAACGCGTGTGCGCCATGGCGTTCGGCCCTGGACTCACCGTGGAATCCGGCTTGATGACCGTGATCGAGGGCTGAATGGCCCGGCCTTCACTGCGGGTACGGGCCGACGAAGCAGCGGAGATCATGGATTCCCCACTGTGCGACCCGGCCGTGCTCACCCGCACGTATCAGGATTTTCGGGTGGTCAACGCGGTCGTCTCGGGCTGGCGGGGGATCTACCGCCGCAGCATCCGCCCCGCCCTGTCAACCACAACCGAGACGACACTGCTCGATGTCGGCTCGGGTGGCGGCGATATCTCGCGGGCGCTGGCCCGCTGGGCGGTGCGCGACGGCCTCCGGCTGCGGGTGACCGGCATCGATCCGGATGCCCGCGCGCACGGCTTCGCCACCAGCCAACCGCACATTGCAGGGCTGTCGTTTCGGCGTGCACTGAGCTCAGACCTCGTGGTCGAGGGCGCGCGCTTCGACTTCGTGGTCTCCAACCACGTGTTGCACCACCTCGGCGTCGACGAGTTGAAGGGGCTGCTCGTGGATTCGGAACAACTCGCTCGCCGCCACGTGCTACACGCCGATCTCGAGCGGTCGAACGTCGCGTACCTCGGGTTCGCGGCGGCGACCCGGCCGTTCTTTCGGCGCTCTTACATTCGCCCGGACGGGCTCACCTCGATTCGGCGCAGCTACACCGCGCCGGAGCTGCGCGCGGCGGTGCCGGCCGGGTGGACGGTGTCACGCGGCCTGCCGTCACGGCTGGTGCTGGGCTGGGACAGGCCCGATGCGTGACGTCGTCATCGTCGGCGGGGGGCCGGTCGGTACGATGCTCGCCTGCGTGCTCGCGGTCGGCGGACTCGACGTCGAGGTGCTCGAGCAGCGCCAGCAGCCGTCCCTGCGTTCGCGGGCGATCGGCATCCACCCGCCGTCCCTCGCCGCCCTCGCCGGGATCGGTGTCGCCGACGCCCTGCTCGAGCGGGCCGTGCGCATTCGCGCGGGAGAGGTGCACTGCGATGGCCGAACACTCGGGCAGATGTCGTTCGAACGGGCCACTCCGGGTTATCCGTTCGTCGTGGCACTGCCGCAATACGAGACGGAGGCCCTGTTGCGCGACCGGTTCGCGCAGTTGCGGCCCGGCCGGTATCGCAGCGGCGTGACGGTGACCGGGGTGCGTGAGCGCGGCGACGCGGCCCTGCTATCCACCGACGCGGGCACCGTGGAGGCCCGCTATGTGATCGGCGCGGACGGCGCGCGCAGTCGCGTGCGGGCGGCGGCCGGTATCACCTGGCGGCAGCTCGGACGGCGTGAAACATATCTGATGGGAGACTTCGCCGATTCAGGCCCCCGCGACACCGACACCGGCGCGGTGCTCTACTTCGAGCGCGGCGGCGTGGTGGAGTCCTTCCCGCTGCCCGGCGGCCGGCGCCGCTGGGTGGCGATGACCGATTTTCTGGCCACGGATGCCGATAGCGCCGACCTGGCCGAGCTCATCCGTTTTCGAACGCGGGTGACCGTGGCCGAGCCGCTCGGGGCGGCGAGTGCGTTCGCGGTACAGCAGAGGCTCGCAGGGCGCCTGCACTCGGATCCGTTGTACGCGGGGTCTCGGCGGTCCAACGCACGGTCCGAACCAGTGTCCGGGCCCCGGCCCGCCGGGCGCATCGCGCTGGTCGGCGACGCGGCGCACCAGATCAGTCCGATCGGTGGGCAGGGAATGAACCTCGGTTGGCTCGACGCCGTTGCACTGGCACCGGCGCTGCAGCGGGCGCTGCTTGATCCCGGGGCGGCGGCATCCGTTCTGGCCGACTACGACCGCACCCGCCGCGCCGCCGCTCGCCGCGCGGCCCTGCAGGCCGGATTCAACATGGCAATGGGCCGGCCAGCCCATGGCCTGCGGCTCGGCGCCCGCAACGCGCTCGTGCGCGGTCTCACGCTGCCGCCGGCCAACGAGCTCGTCGCACGCGCCTTCACGATGCGCTGGTTGTGACCGATAGGTGCCGCCGGTCGCATTGCGAGGGTCACCGCAGGACGCGCCGCGCGCAGATAGACGGCACGGGGTACAGCCCCGGGTGCGCATCGAGTTGAATGGACGAGTGACTTCTGCCATAACGACCACCGACCTCATCGCTCGACTGCGCACCGACCTCGCGGCCGCCCACTTCTCGGTTCCCGGCCTGACCGGCCTGTGGGGCATCGAAGCGGATGCTGCGCTCTATCGCAACCAGCGGGTTCCAGCCCAGCGGGCGCTCGCCGCGCTCGCCACCACGCTGGGCCGGAACGAGCCCGCCGCAACCCTCGCCCGGCTGTTCCTGCTGGGGGACCCGGTGCCGCGCGCGGACCTCGACGCCGCGTTGTCGTCGCTCGGGACGGCCGGCGCCGAAGAACTCCGGCTCGTGGCGGCGGTCGACACGCTCGTGCGCCCACTCGTCGACCTGCGCCCATACAGCTTCATCGACGCCCACGGCGCTGGCAGCTGGTGGATCGTGAGCGACCTGGGGGAACTGGCGCTCGGGCATCCGCTCGGTGAAAGTCACGTGCTCGGCATCGGCGGAGCCTCGCGCACCCTGAGCGGACTCATGATGCCGACCCCGGTGGCGCGGGCACTCGATATCGGCACCGGCTGCGGGATTCAGGCCATGCACGCCTCCCGGCACGCCGAGCACGTCGTCGCGACCGACATCTCGACGCGGGCGCTCGAGCTCGCGGCGCTGAACGCCGAGCTCAATGAGATCGACAATATCGAGTTTCGGTTCGGCAGCTTGTTCGAGCCAGTGGCCGGGGAGCGGTTCGATCACATCATCTCGAATCCGCCGTTTGTGATCACGCCACGCACCGAGGGCGTACCGAGCTACGAGTATCGCGACGGCAAAATGGTCGGCGACGCGCTGGTCGAGGCCGTGGTGCGCGGGGCGGCCGAGCATCTCACCCCCGGAGGCATCGCACAGCTGCTCGGAAACTGGGAATACCGGGGCGACACGGACGCCTTCGAACGGCTCGAGCACTGGCTCACGCCGGCTCAGCCTTCGCCAGCGCTCGACGCGTGGATTATCGAACGCGAGGTACAGTCACCGGGAGAGTATGCCGAGACCTGGATCCGCGACGGCGGTACTCGACCCGGCCTCGACTTCGACCGGTTGTACAACGCGTGGCTGAACGACTTCGCGGCCCGCGACGTGCGAAAAGTCGGCTTCGGCTACCTGCTGCTGCGGCTGCCGGAAGCGGGGGCGCACGAATCCACCCTGCGCCGCCTCGACCGGATGCCCGACGCCCTCGGCCACAACCCGGCCGGCCTCGGCGCGCACCTGGCCGAGTGCCTCGCCGCGCACGACTGGCAGGCGCGAACGGATGACGCACGCCTGTTGCGCACCAACCTCACCGCGGCCTCCGACGTCACCGAAGAACGCCACTACTGGCCCGGTGAGGCGGACCCGACGCTGATGACCCTGCACCAGGGCAGTGGATTCGGCCGCTCGGTGGCTCTCGACACGGCGCTCGCCGGGCTGGTCGGTGCCTCTGACGGCGACCTCGCGGTCGGCGCCATCATCGGTGCTCTCGCCCAGCTGCTGGGCGCCGACGAGGCCGCGCTGACCGCCGAACTGCTGCCGCGGGTGCGTGAACTGCTGGTCGACGGCTTCCTGATCGTGCCGGAGCCCATCTAACGGCTCGCCCGGACTCCGGTGCCCGGCCGAACCTCCTGAAGTTGCCCCGGTCACCCCCGGCACCCCCGTCAGAACTCCAGCAATCTGCGGGCGCGGAGGAAGAGTCGACCAAAATTCTGCGCATCCGCGTCGCACCGGTCACACAGTGCAGGAGTTACGCGGGACGCGGGGCGCTAACCTGACGCCATGACTCCTGCACCCGCGCTACCGGCCGCCTTCGACCTCGGCGGGCGTACCGCGCTCGTGACCGGTGCGGGCAGCGCCACCGGCATCGGCTTCGCAGCCGCACGGATGCTCGGTGAACTCGGTGCCCCGGTGATCCTCACCGGCACGACGGCGCGAGTGCACGACCGCGCACGCGAGTTGACCGCGCGCGGCCTCGACGCCATCGGAATCGTCTGCACCCTCGACTCGGCCGCGGGTGCCGCGGACCTGCAGGCGGCGCTCGCGGCAAGCGGGCGAGAACCCACGATCCTCGTGAACAACGCCGGCATGGTCGCCGTCGGCGACGCCGAGATGGGCCGCGGCGACATTCTCACCAGCCCCACCGAGTGGGATCGGGGCCTGGCCATCAACCTGTCCACGGCATTCCACGCCACGCGCGTCGTGATCGGCTTCATGCGCGCGGCCGGCTGGGGCCGTATCGTGACGGTGTCGAGCCTGAGCGGAACGATCATGGCAAGCCGCGGCGATGTCGCCTACGCCGCGGCCAAGGCGGGCTTGGTCGGGCTGACCCGGGCCCTCGCCGTCGACGAGGCCGGAGCCGGCATCACCTCCAACGCCGTCGCGCCGGGCTGGATCGCGACCGGCTCCCAGCTCACGAGCGAGGCCCTGGAAGCTGCGCTCGTTCCGGCTGGTCGCAGCGGTACACCGGGAGAGGTCGCATCCGTCATCGCCTTTCTCGCCTCGCCCGGGGCCGCCTATGTCACCGGGCAGGTGATCATCGTCGACGGAGGAAACTCCGTGGCCGAGGAGCGCCGCCCGTTCTAAGCCGTTGTTTTCCACGGTGCGCGGCCCGCCCGCGTGCTGCAGATGTCGACAACGTCGTCGACAGTGACGGTCTGCGGTAGTTTGGTGTCATGACTGGCGCCGGACTGAAGTACCGCAGGCCCGCGCCCGAAAGTCGCCGTTCTGAAAAGGACCGATCGTGAAGCGGCGCACTTTTCTGCTCGGCACAGCGTCGGGATTGTCCGTGTTGGCCCTCGCGGCGTGCGTGGCGCCAGCGCCGGTGACGCCGCCATCCGCTTCGCCGTCGACCCTCACGCCCTCGCTGGTGCCCCAGCCGATCACGGTCGACCGTACGAACTGGTCGACCGACCCCTTCTCCCGCGGATCCTTCAGCTACGCCGCCGTCGGCGCCACCCCTGAACACCGCACCGCTCTCGGTCAGGCCGTCGACGCCCGGGTGTTCTTCGCCGGTGAGGCCACAGCGGTCGATGAGCCCGGGACGGTGCAGGGTGCCCGCGCTTCGGGCGTGCTCGTGGCCAGCCAGGTGCAGGGCGTCGCGGCTCCCGGCGAACGCATCACCATTGTCGGTGCGGGAATCGCCGGCATCACCGCCGCCCGCCGTCTCGTCGCCGCCGGCTTCAGTGTGGTCGTCATCGAAGCGCGCGACCGTATCGGCGGGCGCATCGACACCGTCAGCAGCGACTGGCCCTTTCCGATCGAGCGCGGCCCCTCGTTCGTGCACCATAGCTCCGACAGCTTCCTGGACAACGAGTTGACCGCCCTCGGGGTGACACTGTTACCGTTCGAGCGCACTCCCGAGGTGCGCAGCCGGGCGGGCGCAGTCGTCGAACCCTCACCGTTAGGCGCTCAGGCCGTGGCGGGCGCCCTCAGCTGGGCGGCCGGTCAGCAGCAAGACGTCTCGGTTGAACGGGCCCTGATCGACTCGGGCGAAGCGAGCCTGTCGAAGACTCCGAATGCCGAAGGGCTCTCGGATGCCGATTGGCTGGAGTACGAAATCGCCACCCGGCTCAAGGTCGAAACCGGGGCGACGCCGAGTCAGCAATCGGCCTGGTACACGACCGATATCGCCAGTGCCGACAACGACCAGATCGTGGTCGGCGGGTACTCGACCCTGCTCACCAGTGAAGCGGCGGGCCTCGAGCTGCTGCTCTCGAGCGTGGTGAACCGGGTCGCGCACGACGATCGCGGCGTGAGTCTGCGCCTCGGCACCGGCGAGTCGCTGTCGGCCGATCGGGTCATCGTGACGGTGCCGCTCGGCGTGCTGAAGAATGCGACGATCGAGTTCTCGCCGGCGCTGCCCTTCGCCCATCGCGGCGCGATTGCCGCACTCGGAATGGGCGTGGTCGATAAGGTCTGGCTGCGTTTCGACGTGCCGTTCTGGGATACCGCGGCCCGGCTCTGGACCATCGTCGGCGAAGATTCCGACTTTGCGGTCTGGATCAACATGATGCCACTCACCGGCGAACCCGTTCTCCTGGGTCTCATCGCCGCCGAAAACGCGACCCGGCTGTCTGCGCTCGACGACGATGCCTTTCTCGCCGCGGCGCTCGCGGCGCTCGAACCGTTCCTCGCGGTGCCCAAAGACTAGTTCAGGCGGCGGCCCGCCAGGGTGGGAGCAGGTGTCGCGGCATCCGCTTCAGCCGGGTGATCCCGGTGAGCAGCGCCGCAATTCCGGTGATGATGGCCACGATGATCAGGCAGTACAACACGGTCTCGCCGGGGCCGCTCACCTGGCGGGCGTCGAGAAAGAAGTACGGGTACCAGCCAACGATCGGTCCGCGAATGAGCGTGAAGACCAGCCAGAACACGGGGAAGACGATAGCCCAGCCGAGATATTTCCACGACAGGCGGGCCTTGTACGGGTCGACGACCCAGTCGATGAGGGCGCAGATCGGAATCACGAAGTGCAGTAACTGGCTCGACCACGGCACCTCGATCGAGTAGTTCACGCCAGAGGACCGCCAGACGATGATTCCGTAGACCACGCCCGAGACCAGAATGTAGGTTGTCACCATGGCCCGCAACATATCGAGCCAGGCCGGATCGGTCAGCCGGCGCGCGGCAACCACGGCCGCCGTCACGAAGACGATGACCGACGCAATGCCGCTCTGCACCGTGAAATAGCTGAAGAAATTCGCGATGGCAAACGTGGTCACGCCCAGGGTGTACTGAAAATAGCCGATCAGGGCGACGAGTCCCGCCGCGCTCAAACCCAGGCGCGCCAGGGCGAACGCGGTGCGCGCGTTCACTCCCGCCCCCCGGCGGGGCTCGTGCGCGCGGTCATAGGCTAACGCTACGCCAGCGCTGGGCGGCCCCCGACCTCAGCCGGTGATCTGAAACTCGCTCTCGCCCGTCGTGGCCACATCGCTCACCTCGAGCGCGGTCACGACGGCGTAGCACGGGCCCGTTTCGAGCCAGCGCAGCATGCGCGAAACGGATGCCTCCAGCCCCTCGAGCTCGAGTTCCACCGTTCCGTCCGGCCGGTTGCGGGCATACCCGACGAGCCCGAGGTGCAGGGCCTGGGCCCGGGCATGGTACCGAAATCCGACGCCCTGCACCTCGCCGCGGGCGAGCACGCGTTTACGAATCACCCCACCAGTGTGCACCGGGCGCGGAGACTGTGCGCGCCCCTTCGCTCTGGATCACGCGCAGGTCGAGTCACAATGGCGGGGCAAGACACGGGCGGCCGAGAATGCCACACTGATCAAATGTCGCAGAACTCAGCCCTTGCCCAACAAGCCCAGGCCGCGGCCCGGGTGGCGGCCGAATCGGCCGGCGTGCTGGTGAGCAACGAGGGCAGCCTCGCCGGTTTTCTCGAGATAGAAACGCTCTTCAACACGGTCTGGCGGCTGCCACCCGGCGAGAGCGTCATCCCCTCCGAACTGCTCTGCAGCATCGGTCACGCCGGCTGCAATGTGACCGTGGCCCGGGACCAGGCCGGCCGCCTCGTCGGCGCCGCTGCGGCGATCGTCACGCCATCGTCCCCGTCGAAAAAGATCGCGTCGATGTACTCCCTGATTGCCGGGGTGCTGCCCGGCAACAGCGACCACGGCGTCGGCTTTGCCCTGAAACAGCACCAGCGGGCCTGGGGCCTGGACCGTGACCTATCCGAGATGACCTGGACCTTCGACCCCTTGGTCAGCCGCAATGCCCGCTTCAACCTCACCAAACTCGGCGCCCACGCGAGTGAGTACGCCGTCGATTTCTACGGCCCGATGATGGGCGAAATGAACGCCAACGACCCAAGCGACCGCCTGGTCGCGGTGTGGCCGCTCACGAGCGACGAGTCGGCTGCCTGCAGCGAAGACCGCCCGGTTGCGGTTGGGCTTCCCGACTTCGGGCTGCATGATGTGCTCCGGCTCGGCCCCGACGGTGAACCGGCCTTCGTTGCGGCGAATGGTGCTCTGTGGTGCCGGGTTCCCACTGATATTGTGGCGCTGCGCGGGCTGGACCCGCGGCTGGCCGCCCGGTGGCGGCTCAGCGTCCGGGCTATTCTCACCGACGTGTTCGCGTCGGGGCACGTAGCCCGCGGAGTCAGCCGTGACGGCTGGTACCGACTCGCGCCGGGAGGAACCGCATGAAAATCGAGACCATCGAGCTGCGCCGGGTGCACATGCCGTTAGTGCGGCCGTTCCGCACCTCGTTCGGCACGGCCACTGAGCGGGTAGTGACCGTGGTGCGCGTCATCACAGCGGATGCCGAGGGCTGGGCCGAGTGCGCCGCCGACGCCCGTCCCCTGTACAGCTCCGAATTTCTCGATGCGAGCGACCTGGTTATTCGCGACCACCTGGTGCCCCGGCTGCAGGCGGTGGGCGACCGGCTCAGCGCCGAACTCGTCGCCTCCGCACTCGAACCGGTCAAGGGGCACAGGATGAGCAAGGCCGTTCTCGAAACGGCCATTCTCGATGCGCAACTCAAAACCACCGGCGTCTCCTTCGGCAACCATCTCGGCGCGGTGCGCGACACCGTGCCGGCCGGCGTCTCGGTCGGCATCGTGAATTCGGTCCCCGAGCTGCTCGACGTCGTCGCCGGCTATCTCGATGAAGGCTACCTGCGTATCAAACTGAAAATCGAACCAGGCTGGGACCTTGCCCCTGTGCGGGCCGTGCGCGAGCGCTTTGGTCCTGACCTGCTGTTGCAGGTCGACGCGAACACCGCGTACACCCTCGCCGATGCCCGCCACCTCGCCCTGCTCGACCCGTTCGACCTGCTGCTGATGGAACAGCCGATGAAGGAAGACGACCTGCTTGGCCATGCCAACCTGGCCAGGCTCATCTCCACGCCGATCTGCCTCGACGAATCGATCGGATCCGCCCGCGACGCCGCGACGGCGATCACCCTCGGCGCGTGCAGCATCATCAACGTGAAACCGGCCCGGGTCGGCGGCTATCTCGAGGCTCGGCGCATCCACGATGTCGCCGCGGCCCACGGCGTTCCGGTCTGGTGCGGCGGCATGCTCGAAACCGGCATCGGCCGGGCGGCCAACGTGGCCCTCGCCGCCCTGCCGAACTTCGTACTGCCGGGCGACACCTCGGCCTCGAACCGGTATTTCGCAGAGGACCTCACCGCACGGTTCGAGCTCGAGAACGGGCACCTGCGGGTGCCGACCGGTCCAGGTATCGGCGTGGAGGTGCTGTCCGCCGTGCTGGACAGTGTGACCGCGAGAACCGACAGCATCCGTTTCTAGCCTGGGTCACCAGAGCGCCCCGACCCTGCTCCACGGCCGGCATGCTCGGGGCCTACTCTGGAAGCATTGAAACCCTGGAGGAACAATGACCGTATTGACCGCCGACCTCTACGACGAGCGTGGTGACGAGCTGCAATCCGTACCCCTGCAGTTTCAGACGATCGGTGGGCGCGCCCGGTTCAGCGGCCCGATCCGCACGGTGACCTGCTTTGAGGACAACGCGCTGCTCAAGTCGATCCTGTCCACGCCCGGCGACGGTGCCGTACTCGTCATCGACGGCGGCGGCTCGTTGAACTCGGCGCTCATGGGCGACATGATCGCCGACCTCGCCGTCGCGAACGGATGGTCCGGCGCGATCATCAACGGCGCCGTGCGTGACCGGGTCGCCATCGGTGCCCTCGACCTCGGCGTCAAGGCCCTCGGCAGCAACCCCCGCAAGAGTTCCAAGACCGGTTCCGGGATGGCGGACACCGTCGTCGAGATCGCCGGCGTCGTCTTCACCCCCGGGCGCACCGTCTACTGCGACGAAGACGGTATCCTCGTCGAACGCTGACCAACAGCAGGAGGCCCCGAGCAATTTCGCTCCGGGCCTCCTGCGAACGGCTCTTACTGCTGAACGGCTCTTACTGCTGAACGGCTCTTACTGCTGAACGGCTCTTACTGCTGAACGGCTCTTACTGCTGAACGGCTCTTACTGCTGAACGTCGTCGATGCGCACGACGACGAAGCCGGCGTCGAGCTCGACGTCGCGGTCGGTGCCATCGTCGAGGGTGACCTCAACCTCGTACACGTGGTCCCAGTCTTCGTCCCGATCAAAATCGGTCACGCGACCGTTGCCGACCGCGACGAGGGCGGCGGCTTCCGCGCTGGCACGCTCGCTGGCGGCCTGGTCGGCGGCGCTCGCGTCGGCCGTGGCGCTCGGGCTCGGCGCCGCCTCGCTGTTGTTCGAGGAGTCGTCACTGGTGTTGTCGTAGTCGCCGACCCAGACCACGTCGAAGGCATCGTTGAGTTCGAGGTCGACCTCGGTGCCGTTGTCGAGGCGGACCGCAAGGTCGTAAGCGCTTCCGCCGTCATCGTTGCGCTCGGCGCTCGACACGGTTCCCGGACCGACTTCGGCCAGAGCGGCGTTGCTCGCGCGGTCGAGGGTTTCGCCGCTGAGCGGGCCATCGTTGTCGCCGAGGTTGGTTGCGGCCAGGGCAAGGCCTGCGCCGCCCAATACGAGTGCGACGCCAGCGGCGCTGGCCAGGAGAATATTCTTCTTGTTCATACTGCAGGTACCTTTGGTCGGGCTCTCAGGCGCGGAAGACCAAACGGCCATGCCAAGTTGCTGGCTTAAGCATAAGCGAAAGTATGTACACCCCTGAACCGGCTAGCCGCAGCTGATCGACCGGCGGGCCGACCGGGCCGCGCGTCAGGGGTGATTCAACGCATCCGTTGCGGCGAACTGTTCGAGCACGCTCGATCGCACATCAGGAGCCCCCGCAACTCCCGGTTCGGGGGCTGCTCGGGCCGGTCCTCGGCAGGCTACATTCAGGTACCCGACAGGAGAACCGTGACTTTCGATGCTCCGATCATGCGACAGCGTTGCCCGGCGCAGTCGATCATGGAAGTGCTCCTGCTGGAGCAACGCCTGGTCGCGCCCCGCAGTTCGCTGGAACGCCTGATCGGTCGATCCCCGCTCGGCGCAGGCAGCGTGCGCTGCTTTGACGCCGCCCGCGCGGAAATCGCCGTGGGACTGGCTCTGGCCGAGCTGCCGCGGGAATGGATCGTTTTTCATTCCCTGCCGGTGGGCGAGAGCGGTGCCGACGTCGACCACCTTGTGATCGGACCGGCCGGGGTGTTCACCCTCCATTCCCACCGGCAAGCGCGCAAATCGGTGCAGGTCACCAGCCGCAATGTGCAGGTCGGTGCCCGAAAGATTCCCTATTTGAGGGAGGCCGAATATGAGGCGGGTAGCCTCACTGCCCTTCTCGCCCAGCGGATGCCGCGCCCCGCATCGGTGCGCGGCGTCGTCGTGCTCGTCGGCGCCAAGAACGTGATCGTGCAGGCACAGCCGTCACGGGTGAAATTCATTGAGGCGCCCGACCTCTGCGCCTGGTTGCAGGGACTACCTCCGGTGCTGGCCCCACTCGACCGGCTGGCAATTGCCGGGTACGTCGAAAATCCCGTGCTCTGGCAGGCGCTCACGGCGCTGGAACCGGCCGAGATCCTGCAGCGCTTTGCTGTCCTGGAAACGGAGGTGGGTCGTGCACGTCGCACCCGTCAGCTGTGGTTACTGTGCGGAATGGTGTTCACCACCTTCACGGCGCTGGAGATGCTGCTGATAGTGCCCCGGCTGCTCGGCGCGCCGTAGCCTGCCGGCGGCCTATTCGCAGGCGCTGCCGTCGCCGTCGCGGTCGAGGTGGCTGCCGTAGCCGGGATCTCCGGCGTGCACGGGGGCCGCGCCGGCCTCACGTGCGGCGGTGCAGGTTGGGAAAAAGACGTTGCTCGGGGTCTCGTCGCCCGGCTCTAACGGTTCGGGCGCGTCGCCCGGCGCGATGCCGGTGCTCGCAAGCTCGTCGGGGCAGTCCGACAGTATGCGCGTCATCGCATCATGCTCAGCCGGGGTCACCCACAGCGCATGGGCCGCTTTGACCGAGACCTGCCGCGCCACATAGATGCACCGGTAGCTGTTCAGCGGCGGCAACCAGGTGGCCGTGTCGCCATCTCCCTTGCGCGAGTTGGTCACGCCGTCAACGGCAAGCAGGTTGAGCGGATCATTGGCCAACGCCACCCGCTGCTGCTGCGACAGCTGCTGCGCGCCGGTCTGCCAGGCATTCGACAACGCCACGACGTGGTCGATCTGCACGAGCGACGAGGTCGTCTGCCCACGCACGAAAGCGATGGTCAGGCCCGTGTATGGCCCGAGCAGGGTGCCGCTCTGCACTTCACAGCCACTGTCGACCACGAGCACGGTCAGGTCGCGGGCCAGAATGTCGTTGCGGGTGTCGCATCCGTTCTGGTCGACGTCTTGCCAGGCTGATCCGAAGCTTTCCTCGCGGTCATAGCCGGTCTTCGGCGCGCGCCCCTTGATCGGCAGTGTCGCGAGCACGGCGAGGGCCGCGGTGTCGGCCGGGGGCTCGGGGGCGGTGGTGGCCGGCCGTGCAGCCGTCGGCGTCGTGCTGCCCATAGTTCGGGCCCGATCAGGCGAAACGGATGTGCCCGTCACCGCCGTACCGATCAGGATCGCCGCGAGCACGCCCACGATCACCCCGATCACCAGAACCGACCGGGCCGGGCGTCGAACGGTCATAAGGCTCCTTCTGGCCGCAAGCGCACGACCCTTCGAATATACGTTGTACAACCCGGCCGTCTCGAATCAGGGGCAGCGGGGTGATATCCGCTTGGTGAAAGGCCCCCCTATTCTGGGGGTCATGCCGATGGGGTGGCACTGGCAGGATATAAAACCCGGCGAGGAGCACTCATGACTCACATACTCTCCACGCGGCGGCGCCTGTCGGCGCCCCCGGAAATGCCCGAATCGAATCGCACCGGAGCGCCTCGATCATCAACTGGCCTCTTCTGGCTGCTCGGCCGGGCGTCGCGCAACGCTGCGGCGACGCCCGACGCTTTGGCCCTGGCTCGCGCCCGCACCGACACCGCCGTCGACACCCTGCTCGCGACGCTGCCGCAACACTGGGCTGCCTTCACCTCGACCGCGCTCGGCAGCGACGACGGAGCGAGCGCCGTGCGCCTCCTCGTTGGCCCCGGCGGCATCTTTGCGTTGCACGCGCAGCTCTACGACGGCCACATCGTCTGGGTGCACCGCCACACGGTGCTCGTTGCAGGGCCGCGCTCCCCGGATCTCGCGGTCGCCGAAGCCGGCGCACACCGCCTCACGCTGTTGCTGCGGGGTCGGCTGCCGCTGCGAACGGCGGTGCAGCCAGCGCTCGTCCTGCTGGGCACCCGCGCGCTGTGGGTCACCGGCCGCTCGCCATCGGGCAGAACTCCGCCGGTGCTCGGCGCGGCCACGCTCGGCGCCTGGCTGGCCGCGCGCCCTCAGGTCTTGCGGCCCATCGAACGCATGGAACTCGCCGCCGTGATCGACAACCCGCTGACCTGGGGCATTCGCCCGTCTATCGCGCCGCGGCCCGGTAGCGTGGGGGTCTGATAATCCACCGATTCCGGTGCTTATAACCACGGCGGCAACGACGCCCCGGATTGGACATCGATGCACACCGACGACCTCGCCCACCTGCAGACCCTGCTCGAGCAGGAACGTACCCTGCAGTTCGACGCGTTCAGCCACGACGACGCCTGGATGCTCGGAACCCGGTTGCGCACGCTCGCCGCTGAGCAGACGTTGCCGGTTGCGATCGCGATCATGCTGGGTGACCAGCGGGTGTTTCATGCTGGCCTGGCGGGAGCATCCGCTGATAATGACGGCTGGCTGGAGCGCAAGTTCGCCGTCGTACGCCGCTACGGGCACTCCTCGCTCGCCGTCGGCGTGGAATTTCGCAGCCGCGGCGTCGACTTCGACGTTGATTCCCGGCTCGACCTGACCCGGTTCGCGGCGCACGGGGGAGCGTTTCCGCTGTTCGTTCGTGGGTCGATCGTGGGAATGGTCGGTGTCTCCGGTCTGCCGCAGCTCGACGACCATGCCCTCGTCGTCGAGGCATTGGGGGCGCACCTGGCGTCTGCGTGACCGTGCGACGCGTCGCTTTGCGTTCTGCGGCCAGCGTTCTGCGCTCAGCGTCCTGCGATCAGCGTTTGGCGGGCCCGTGGCCCTTGGCCGAGAGCAGGCGGGCGCGCACCGAGAACGCGCCGCCGACCACGAGGGAGACAACGGCCGCTGGCAGGATCGCGTTGACGAACTCGTTGCCCGAGACGAGATTGGCCAGCAGCAGAAGCACGGCTAGGCCGCTGAAACCGAGTCCCGCGATCGCGCAAACGTTGAAGGTCAGGTGTTTCACGTGCAATTCCAATCGGTGGGGAGGCTTTCAGGCTAGCCGACGTTGCCCTGCGTACTGGGGGAGGCGGCATTCGGGGCCGACGCCCTGCAGTGACAGCGGATGCTCCGCTCAGCTCGCACGTCGCCCGCGCAGCGCTTCTGTGAATTACCAAGGATTTGCCAGCCAATGCTGCAACACGGCAGGTCGTTCACGCAGAATTGTCAGGTGTCGATGCCACCATAATGGTTGATACGAATCCGTGGGTGAGGCAAGTGAACATGGCTTTTACAATTCTTGGCGCAGGGGGGCATGCTCGCGATCGCGAGCCTGCCCCGCTTACGACGCCGGAAACACCCGCTGTCCCCGGTCGCTTCGCTGGGCAATCCGTCGTCGAGGAACTGCTCCGTCAGTACGGTGATCGGCCGCCGCGATCCCGGCTCGCGCGCACCCTCGGTGCCTCGCCGCTCGACGCAAACGAGCTCAGTTGGTTGCGCGCAGCACAGGCCGAGAGGATTGTCGGCGACATTCTCGCGCGACTGCCAACCGGCTACAGCGTCTACCATTCCCTGCCCATTCGCAACACGGCGTTCTGGGTCGACCATCTCGTGCTGGGCCCGGGTGGCATCTTCGCTATCAATTCACGGACCCGCTGGGATCGCGACCTGTTCGGCGCGCCGCGCTCGATTCCGATCGGCGATCACGCTTTCCCGTACCTGCGGGATGCCCGGTTCGAATCGGCCCAGATCACCGCGCTGCTGGCCGCAGCGATGCCGGCGACGACCGTGGTTCAACCCGTGATTGTGCTGGTCAAAACGCACAAAATTCTGCTTGCCGGCAAACCTGACGCGGTGACGGTCATCGACTCGCCCCGTCTGCGCCGATGGCTCGTGGGGCGAGAGCAAGTGTTCAGCCCGCAGCAGCAGGCCGCGCTCGCCGCGATCATCGACGATCCATCAACCTGGCTTGCCGCGGGCCAGCCACTCGCTCCGGCGCACCTGAACGCACGGTTCACCGCGCTGGAACAGCAGGTAGCAGATGCTCGCACCCGACGCACCACATTCACGGTTCTGGCGGCGACCGTGGCAGTGCTCTTCGGGGCGATGTCGCCCCTCGTCGCCGAGTACCTCGCCGCCCGCTGACCCGCCGAGGCGTCAGGCGAGGCGCTCGAGAACTGTGCCCTCGCGCATCCGCTCGACGCGCACCACGTGGTCGCGCAGGTCGCGCACGCCGCCCGCTGACCCGCCGAGGTGTCAGGCGAGGCGCTCGAGAACTGTGCCCTCGCGCATCCGCTCGACGCGCACCACGTGGTCGCGCAGGTCGCGCACGCCGCCCGGGATGGCGAGTTCGGCGATGTCCTGCCCCTTGGTCACCGCGTGTGACCGGGTCGGGTGGTGAAAGTGTGCGATCGACACGAAGGTGTCCCGCCCGCGTGGCTCCCTGCTGTGCCGCTGCGCGAAGCCGGAGTTGATCGCGCTGAGCTCTATCTCGTCTTCGTGGGCGGCGACCAGGCTTCTGGTGCTCAGGGTGATTACGGTGTGGGCGTCATCCCGATAGGAGCGGGCGGTCAGCAGGTCACGCAGAAGTCGCGGCTGCAGGTGAAAGAATACTCGCTCGTTCAGGGCTGCGTACCACTCGGCGAGTGTCATATCGTCGAGGGCGTCGTCGAGCGATGGCTCATGAATGGCCTTCTGATGACGGATGACCGCGGTGCCGAATTCCGCATGCTCCAGCACGCGCGACTCGCCTCGCCGCTTAGCCAGAATGGCCGCTTGCGGGGCCCCCTGCTTGACGCCCCAGCGGGTCACGAGCGCGGACGGGCTGAGCAGCCCATGCCGCTCGATGGCGGGCCAACTGCCGTCGGCCGCCACATGGTAAAGCTCGGGGTACAGACGAATCAGATCGCGAGACAACACGATTCGAGCGTACTCGCCGCCGGAGCGGCGCCGAGCCAGGCTTACGGACACATATCGTAATCAGGGGTCGATGCCCGGAAAGCGTCACGGTCGAGCGTCGCGAGTACGTGCTGCCGCTCGTCGCCATTCCGGGCGCCATGTCCACGAGGGCAACCTGGATCAGTCTGAGTTCGTCGCCCGACTGCACTCGTCCCTGTTGCTCAACTGTCACGTGCGCCCGAAATTCCGGCCCGGCGAGTGCTGACTCGTTCGGATCGGTGGCGAAGCTTTCGCCGGCCTGCAGCGGTGTGAGGGGCAGAACGACGACGACAGAGGAGGCGTCCTGGATGGCTGATCACCGCCGGAAACCGGTCGGTGCAGACCAGTGCTGGGCTGGCCCTTCGCGAAAACAACCGCCGATGACCCGTACGGGGTTAGTCGGGGGAACCTGTTCGGGCTGGTTCATCCCTATGCTTGCCCTATGAGCAGAAATGGCTCAGAGGCGGTTTGCGTGCGCGCGGGCCGCTACCCGGTTCTAGATGAGCCGCAGACTGCTGGGGGCTGCACCATGATCCTTAATGACACTGCTGTCGCAGGAGAGCTTTCGATGAGCCTCGACGACCTCCTCGCGAGCAGTAAACGAGCACGTGCGCAGGGGGAGCATCGACTCGGCGCGGACCAGGCCGAGGAGGTGCTGACCCGCCCCGAGGCGACTCCCGGCCAAATGGCACGTGCCCGGGAGTTGCTCATGGTGCATCGCCTGCGGCTGGGCGACTATCAGGCATCGGTCAAGCAGGGCCTTCTGGCGTTGGAGTACTACACGGCAAGTGGCGACCGGCTGGCCCAGTCGAAGGTGCACTGCACGCTTGCGCTGGCGTTCTCCGACACCGCCCTCAATGAGACAGCACTCCACCACGTGCTCGGCGCGGTCGAGGCGGCACGCGCGTGCGCCAACCCGACGGCGGAATTCTGGGCGCTGAGCCGCTCGTCGCTGGTGCACGGGGCCATGGGCGACGCCGTGCGTTCGGTAGACCTGGGCAAGCAGGCTCTGGTACTCGCCGAAGCCCTGCACGACCCGGAGACGAGTTTCACGGCGCTGAACAACCTCGGCGACACCTATCTGACCATGGCTCGCGCCATGCTCTCCCGCGACGAAGACGCCTCGCAACCCTTCACTGACGGGCTGGTTCTCCTGCGCGAGGCGCTTGGTCTGGCGCAGCAGCAGCAAAATCCCTTTCAGGAGGCGATTGCGCGCACCAACCTCGTGAGCCTGCTGATCGGGCTCGGGCGGCACGACGAGGCTCGGGAGCAAGGTCGGCAGGGCAAGGTACTCAGCACGGTGCACGGCTACCGCAGCCTCGAGATCGACATCGACGCCCAGCTCGCGGAGCTGGTGCGGGCTTCCGGCTGCTTCGACGAAGCCACCGCCATGATGGAAGCCCAGCTCGTCAATCCCGACGTCGATGACGAACCGGCGCTGCTCGCCAAGCTGCACCGGTCACTGTATGAGATGCACAAGGCGGGCGGGCGCTTCGCGCAGGCGCTGGCGCACCATGAGCAGTTGCACGCCGTGACACTGCTCATGACCGTACAGACAGCCGGGCTGCAGGCTCAGATGCTGATCAACACCATCGAAATCGAACAGGCGCGCCACGAGGTCGAGAAATCCCAACTGGAAGTGGGAGTGGAACGCCTCCGGGCCGAGGAACTCGACGACCAGGCAAACACCGATCCACTCACCCACCTGTTGAATCGTCGCGCACTCGACCGTGAATTGCCGTGGTTGATGGGCCATGCCGAGAAAGGCACGCGACCGCTTTGCGCCGCCATGATTGATTTCGATCACTTCAAGCAGGTGAATGACGTCCACGGTCACGCGACGGGTGATCGAGTTCTCACGGTGATGGGCTCGATGCTGCGCACGGTCACCCGCGGCACCGACCTCGCGGTGCGGGTGGGTGGCGAGGAATTCCTGCTCGTCTTCGCTGAAACCAGCCTGGCCGAAGCGACGGCGGCCTGCGAACGGCTTTTGACCTCCGTGCGCGGCTACGACTGGGGGAGCCTCGCTCCGGGGCTGGCCTGCACCGTGAGCGCGGGGGTGGCGGCACTCGAGCCAAACGAACCTGTCTCGGCCTGGCTGGCCCGAGCGGATGCCGCTCTCTACGAGGCCAAGCACAGCGGGCGGGACCGCGTTCACGTGGCCAAACCCGTCGCGGTGGCGATTCCCTAGCTCGCCGCCGCGAGCGCCGCCGTCAGGGCACCATCCAGCCGAGCACGGGGGTGGATTGGAGCCAGATCAGGAGGGTCATCAGCACGAGCAGGCCCAGACTCCAACCAATGAGCTTGCGTAGGAGCGTGCTCTCCGCCCCGGCGAGTCCGACGGCGGCCGCGGCCACTGCAAGATTTTGCAGCGAGAGCATCTTGCCCAGCACCCCGGCTGAGGAATTCGCCGCAGCCATCAAGACCGGTGAGAGGCCAGTCGAGTTGGCAGCAGAGACCTGCAGCTGCCCGAACAGGGAGTTGGACGAGGTGTCGGAGCCGGTCAAGGCCACACCGATCCACCCCAGTAGCGGGGAGAGCACGGCGAAGAAGCCGCCGGTGGAGGCGAGGGCGACGCCCAGCGTGCTGGCCTGTCCGGACAGATTCATCACGAACGACAGGGCGAGCACTGCGGTGACGGTGACGATGGTCCAGCGCAGCTGCATCAGGGTTTCCCGGTAGATCTGCAGTCCTTGGCGGGGGGTGATCTTGTACAGGGCCATCAGGACCGCACCGGAGATCAGCACGGATGTGCCGGCTGCCTTGAGATGGTCCAGTTTGAAGAGCTGCGCGACAACCGGATTGCCCTCTGGGTCGGTCACATCCAGTCCCGGCCACTGGAACGTCACGCTGCCGAAAGCGGTCAGCCACGCCTTGACTATCGGGACTTGCGCAATCGAGAAGATCACGATGATGATCAGGTAGGGGGCGATGGCCGTCCATACCTGCCGAGGTTCGGGACGCGTCGTTTTCACCGGCGCGGCGTCGATCGGCGATGTTGCCACAACCAAGGAAGAGGCGGCAGCGGACGCCCCGGCCCGAACCTTGAGCCCACCGTCGTTACCGACAGCGCCGGTGCGCACCCGCACGTCATCCGAGGGTGCATTGGCCGCTGCCGTCGACAATCCGATGGTTTCGCACGGCTGCCAGAACCGCAACATGACCAGTACGGCAGCGATGGTCGCGAGAGCGGCGATCACGTCCACCAGTTCGACGGCAAGGAAATTGGAGGCGAAAAACTGCGCCACCGCGAAGACAACGCCGGCGACTACCGCCACCGGCCAGGTCTGCTTCACGCCGCGCTTGCCGTCGACGATGAAGACCAACACGAGCGGTACCAGCAGGGCCATGAACGGGGTCTGCCGACCGATCATCGACGCGAGGTCATGAATGGGGAGCCCAGTGACGCCGCTGAGGGCGATGATCGGCGCCGCCACCGATCCGAAAGCTACCGGGGCAGTGTTGGCAAGTAGCGCCACCATCGCCGATTTGAGCGGTTTCATACCGGCGGCCAGGAGCATGGCTGCGGTAATGGCCACCGGTGCACCGAAACCGGCCAGTGCCTCGAGCAGGGCGCCAAAGCAGAAAGCGATCAGGATCGACAGAATCCGCATGTCATCACTAATGGAACGGATGGTGCGCCCGAGCACCTCGAACCAGGGGGTCGCGACGGTCAGCTTGAAGATCCACAGGGCGTTGATGAGGATCCACAGGATCGGGATCATTCCGTAGACGGCTCCTGCTCCGACGGCGCTGAATGTCTGGCCGACTGGCATCTGCCAGCCGAGCAGGGCAAGCACAACGGACAAGAGCAGGCTGGCCAGGGCGGCCTTGTGCGCCTTGACCTTGAAAACGCCCAAGAGCACGAACAAGAGGATGAGGGGCAGTGCGGCGCAGATGGCCGAAAGGACCAGTGATCCAGCTATCGGATCGATGATTTGCTGAAATGGTGCATCGACGGATTTCACGAAAAAACTCCTTTGTTTTCGAGTGTGGTGGTGCGTGTTGGAGCGTTAGCTCATTACGGTCGCGTCACCTCTTCCAGGATCTCGAGCACGTGGCGATACGGTTTGCCGGTGGCACGCGTCATTCCGAGTTCGCAGGTGCGGTTGCAGGAGGCGTGTGCGGTGGCGCCCATGGCGACGACGTCCGCGGCTTGGGCGCGGGTGGCGGATGCGGTGAGTTCGGGATGGAGCATTCCTCGGTCGCCGGCGAACGCGCAGCACCCCCAATTCTCGGGGATTTCGACGTGTTCGGCGATGGCGTCGGCGATGGTGTCGAGGGCCGGATTGATGCCCATCCGGGTGGAGGAGCAGGTGGGGTGCAGCGCGAGAGATTCGATTTTCTGATACCCCGGCAGGCTCGGCAGGATGTGGGTGGCTGCGAACTCGACCGCGTCGATGATGGTCAAGGGCCGCGCGCTGGTGTCGCCATCGATGATGTGGCGAAGGCCCTCTGTACAGGAGGAGGCATCACAGATGACGGGCAGTTCGCCCTCGCCGGTAGCGGTGCGCAGGGCGGCGAGGGTCTTTCGGCTCATGGTGGCGAGCCCGTCGACCATGCCCTTGGACGACCATGGTGTGCCGCAGCACAGCGCATCGATTCCGGTCGGAACGAAAAGAGTGATGCCGGCGCGTTCGCACAACTGCTCGAAGCCAACCTGCACCCCGGGAGTTCCAGTGGTGGCCGGGCCGAACATCGTTTGCACGCAAGCGGGAAAATAGACGGCCTGCGGCGCATCCGCTGGCAGGGCACGCTGTCGGGTGGTTTCAGACGCTGGATTACGCATGGCTGGCTTCGCTTTCTTGGAGTTCGATGGCGGGACGCGCGGCACCAGTCACTGCCGGACGTTTGCGGCTGGCGCCGCCACCGGGCAGTTCCGGGGAGTAGAGGGGCACTGCGTCTGTGCCGAGCACGGCGCGCGCAAGCCTGTTGGGCGCCAGGATGACGCCGACGGGTACTCTGCGCACCACATTCAGGGCAACGCCAGCACTCCGGGTCACGGCGCTCCAGTTCTTCGCGGCAACATTCCAGATTGCCTGCTCGACCGGGTTGGCGTCGTCCCGGCGCAGGCGTTTCATGAGGTCGCCGGTGTTGATCGTCACCGGGCAGGCTGTCTGGCACATGCCGTCGGCGGCGCAGGTCTGCACGGCGTCGTAGTCGTAGTCTTTCTCCAGCTCGGCCACGAGGGCGAGATTGCCATCGAGCCGGGCCTGTTCGATTGCACGTAGCGATACGATGCGCTGCCGGGGTGTGAGCGTCACGTTTCGGCTCGGGCACACCGGTTCGCACCAGCCGCACTCGGTGCAGCGGTCTACTTCTTTCGCCACTGCAGGGATGGCCTTGAGATCCTTGAGGTGCGCGTTCGGGTCATCATTGATGAGCACGCCCGGGTTGAGCAGGCCGGCCGGGTCGAACAATACCTTGATGCGCCGCATCACGTCGTAGAGTTCGTCGCCGTATTGGCGTTGCACATAGGGTGCCATCACACGTCCGGTGCCGTGCTCGGCCTTGAGCGAACCGCCCTCGCCGAGCACGAGGTCGACGAGGTCTTCGGTGAACCGGCTGAACCGTTCCAGCCCGGTGGGGCTGCCGAAATCGTCGGTGAGCATGAAGTGCACGTTGCCGTCTTTGGCATGACCAAAAATCATGGAGTTCTCATACTCGTACTTGGCGAACAGCCGAATCAGTTCCATACAGGTGCGGGCGAGGGCCGGCACCGGAACCACGATGTCTTCGAGCAGCGCGTTCGTGCCCTGCGGCCGGGTACCGCCCACGGCGGGGATGATCCCCTTGCGCAGGTACCACAGCTGGCCGCGGATGCCCGCATCGGTCGTGAAATCGGCTGGCAGGGTGAGGTCCAGCGTATGGACGGTCTGCAGGCCGGTCTCGAGCATCTGTGCCAGTTTCTCGGATGACTCGGCGTGGTACTCCACGAGGAGGGCGGCGTGCTCGTGGATAACGAGGTCGAGCACGATGGCCGGGGCGCCGGGCATCTGCTGCCCCACAGTCAGCGATAGCGCGTCCATGAGTTCCAGGGTGGCCGCGCCGGTCGCCACGAGGGCGGGCAGCGCGGCCGTGGCGGCCTCGAGGCCGGAAAACACGAGCAGCGCTGTTGTCACGTGCGGCAGCTTGGGCACGGTACGAAAAACCACCTCGGCCACGAAGCCCAGCGTGCCCTCGCTGCCCACAATCAGGTGCGCGAGCATGTCTACCGGCCGGTCGAAGTCCAGAAGGGAGTTCACGCCGTAGCCCATGGTGTTCTTCATCGAGAACTGCTGCCGAATGGTGGCGACGGATGCCGCGTTGCTTCGGGTGCGTCGCGCCAGTTCGAGCAGGCCGTTGTACAAAACCGGTTCCCGTCTGAGGAGATGATCATCGGCATCCGCAGCCCCGGTGTCGACGACGGTGCCGCTGGGCAGCACCACGATGACCGATTCGAGGGTCTGGTAGGTGTTATCGACGGTGCCGCACGCCATTCCGGAGGAATTGTTCGCCACGACGCCGCCGATGGTTGCGGCGGACTCGCTGGCCGGGTCGGGCCCGAACTTACGGCCGTACCGGGCCAGCCGGGTGTTGACGGCACGCACAGTGGCGCCCGGCTGCACCCGCACCCGGAGGCCCTCGTCGAGCACCTCGATGTTCTCGAAGTTGCGACGCACATCGACCAGTACCCCGTCGGTGATGGCCTGCCCGCTCAGGCTGGTGCCTCCCGACCGGAACGTGAGGTGCACGCCCTGCGCGGCAGCTGCGCGCAGGAGTGCGCCGACCTCCGCAGCGTCTGTGGCTACCACGACCGCCTGCGGGATAAGCAGGAAGTGCGAGGCATCGTGGGCGTTGGCGTACAGGTCGAGGGCGCGGGTCTTCACCCGGGCCGGATCGGCCACGGCCGCGCGGAGCGCACCGAACACGGTACTGCCGGTCTGGGCGCTAACGGTTGTTGTACTCACAAAAACTCCCTTGTTCGTGAATTGCACGTGCACTACGTCATTGAGGCGGGTCAGACGCTGAAGGAGAGCGAGGTGGGCACATCGGCTGCTGTCTCGGCCAGGTCCTCGAACTCGATCACGGCGTCGATCTCGGCGGCGGCCATCGAGATATTCGTGACCCGCTCGAGGATGACCTCAACGACCACGGGAACCCGGAACTCGGCCATCCAGGCCTGGGCCTGTGCGAACGCTGCCTGCAGATCGTCGGCTTCGCGCACCCGGATGGCCTTGCAGCCGAGGCCCTCGGCCACCTTGAGATGGTCGACGCCGTAGCCCTCGAGCTCGGGCGAGTTGATGTTCTCGAACGCGAGCGACACCTGATAATCCATATCGAATCGGCGCTGCGCCTGCCGGATCAGGCCGAGATAGGAGTTGTTCACGACGACATGGAGGTACGGGATGTGGAATTGGGCCCCCACCGCCAGTTCTTCGATCATGAACTGAAAGTCGTAGTCGCCGCTAAGCCCCACGACCGTCTTCGTCGGATCGGCCACCGCTACGCCGAGGGCGGCGGGCAGCGTCCAGCCGAGGGGACCGGCCTGGCCGCAATTGATCCAGTGCCGCGGGTGGAACACGTTCAGGAACTGTGCCCCCGCGATCTGCGAGAGCCCGATCGTGGTCACATATCGGGTCTCTGTGCCGAATGCCCGATTCATCTCCTCGTACACGCGTTGCGGCTTCATCGGCACGCTGTCGAAGTGTGTCTTGCGCTGCATCGTGTTCTTGCGGTGCACGCAGCTCTCGACCCAGCTCTCCCAATCGGGTAGTCCGCCTTGGGCCTGGCGATCCCGTGCGAGCTCGACCAGACCGCGAAGCGCAGCCCCGGCATCGGAGACGATGCCGAAGTCTGGCGAGAAGATACGCCCGATCTGGGTGGGCTCGATGTCAATATGAATGAACGTACGGCCCTTCGTGTACGTGTCGAGGCCGCCAGTGTGCCGGTTCGCCCAGCGGTTGCCGATGCCGAGTACGAAATCCGATTCGAGCATGGTCGCGTTGCCGTAACGGTGCGAGGTCATCAGTCCCACCATGCCGGCCGCGAGCCGGTGGTCGTCGGGAATGCTGCCCCAGCCCATCAGCGTTGGAATCACCGGAATATTCAACACCTCGGCGAGCTGCACCAGCTGCTTTGAGGCATCCGCGTTGATCACGCCGCCGCCGGCGATGATCACCGGGCGCTTCGCGAGCAGCAGCATGGAGAGTGCTTTCTCGAGCTGGGCAACCGATGCTTCGGGCCTGGCTAACGCCAGTGGCTCATAGGTGTCGATGTCGAACTCGATTTCAGTGAGCTGCACATCGATCGGCAGGTCGATCAGCACCGGGCCAGGGCGGCCGGAGCGCATCAGATAGAACGCCTTCTGGAAGACGCCGGGAACCTGCCCGGCCTCGAGCACGGTGACGGCCATCTTGGTGACGGGGGCCGCGATCGAGGCGATATCGACGCCCTGGAAGTCTTCCTTGTGCAGCTTGCTCACCGGCGCCTGGCCGGTGATGCAGAGGATGGCCGTGGAGTCGGCCCATGCGGAGTAGAGCCCGGTCATCATGTCCGTGCCGGCCGGCCCGGAAGTGCCGATGCACACGCCGATGTTGCCGGCTTTGGTGCGGGTGAATCCCTCGGCCATGTGCGACGCGCCCTCTACGTGGCGGGCCAGGATGTGGTCGATGCCGCCGTGGGCGCGCATGGCCGAGTAGAACGGGTTGATGGCGGCGCCCGGCACGCCGAAGGTCTGGGTGGCTCCCTCTTTCTCGAGGATGGCGACGGCGACGTCGACTGCACGCATTTTAGACATGTGGTTCTCCTTGGAGCTGAATCGTTGGTGTTCAGGTGTGCGAGCGGCCGGACATCTGCTCGACCAGCAACAGCAGAGCCGAGTGATCGAGCGAACCGTGGCCTTCGGCGCGCAGGGCGCCCATCAGCTGGGCCACCATCGCACCCAGCGGAATGGAGACGCCGGCGGCGCGGGCGGCGGCGGTGACGATGCCCAGGTCCTTATGGTGCAGGTCGACCCGGAAACCCGGTTCGAAGCGGCGCGCCACCATCGAGGCGGCTTTGCGATCCAGGATGCGATTGCCGGCTAGTCCGCCAGCCAACACCTTGACGGCGGCCGCGGTGTCAACCGAGTGTGCTTCTAGAAATACCAGCGCCTCGGCGACGAGCTGGATGGTGCCGGCGACGATGAGCTGGTTGGCGGCTTTGACCGTTTGGCCGGACCCGGCCGGACCGACGTGGACGACGATGCTGCCCACCGCGTCCAGCACGCCGCGAACGGCCTCAACGTCGGCGGCGTCCCCGCCGACCATGATTGACAGGGTGCCCTCGATCGCGCCGGCCTCGCCACCGGAAACGGGGGCGTCGACGGCCTTGAGCCCGGCGTCCCGTGCGGCGTTGGCGAGGCGAACGGTGACGTCGGGACGGATGGTGCTGGTGTCAATCCACGAGGCGCCGGCCGGAGTGTTGGCGAAGACGCCGTCCGGGCCGCCGACGACGTCTTCGACATCGGGCGAGTCGGGCAGCATCGTGATCACGACATGGGCATCCCGCACGGCTTCGGCGATGTTGGCCGCACCGATACCGCCCGCGGCAACCAACTGATCGATCCGTGCCGGACTTCGGTTGAAGCCGATGACGTTGTGACCGGCCTTGACGAGATTGATCGCCATGGGAAGGCCCATGATTCCCAGGCCGATGACGGCAACATTGATCATTTTCATTGTCCTTTTCTGACGGGTGGTGGATGGGCCTGTTCGGTTACACGGCTTCGAGCCAGGCGAACGGGTTTGCTGCGGCCGTCTTGTACTCAAGACCGATGGCGCCCTGGTAGCCGAGATCGTGACTGCGCGCGAGCCACTCGCGAATCGGAAGCGTGCCCGTTCCTGGTTCGCCGCGGCCCGGTGCGTCGGCAATCTGGATGTGGCCAAATTGGTGTGCGAGCTCGGCGATCACGGCTTCGACGTCGTCGCCGTTGACGGCGAGGTGGTACAAGTCGGCGAGCAGTTTGATGTTCGTGTCGCCGCTCTGGGCGCTCACCCGGTTGATTACAGCCAGCACGTCGGCCGCCGTTCGCAGGGGATACCTCGGTGCGCCGCTCACCGGCTCCAGAAGCACGGTGCCACCGATCGGGGCAACGGCTTGCGCGGCGAGGGAGAGGTTTTCGACAGCGAGGTCGTCTTGTTCCTCGGCGGTGACGCCGTCGATGCGGTTTCCGTAGAGAGCATTGAAGGACAAGCAGCCGAGGCGCTCGCCGATACCAGCCGTGACCGCCAGGTTGTCGCGAAACTCGTTGGAACGCGCGGGCCAGGAGACCAGACCCCGGTCCCCGGCCGGCATATCCCCGGCAGCAAAGTTCAAACCGGTCAGTCGAACGTCGGCGTCCGTGATCGCGTTCTCAAAGTCGGCAATCTCCGTGTCGGTGGGAACGGCGGCGGCAAAGGGCCACCAGAACTCGACCGCGTCGAATCCGGCGGCCTTGGCAGCGGCCGGGCGCTGGAGCATCGGCAGCTCGGTCAGCAGGATGGAGCAATTCACGGTGTACGGCATGGGCTTCCTTGCTCGAGTCGACAAATGAGCGGTTTCATTCCAGATGATTTCGCATTGTGGAATAAAGGTTCTGCTCTACGAAAAGAATATGGTCGGTGCGGCCCCACGTCAACCGCTGTGTACTCTGGGGAACCCGGCGACGATTTCCGCACTGCAGATATTTGTTGTCACCCACGGTCTGGAGGCTCGGAGATGGCGGAACGTGCGGCTGGTAGCGGTGTGCAGTCGGTGGAGCGGGTTTTTGAACTTCTGGAACTGATCACGGCTGCTGGTGGAGAGGTGATGCTGAGCGAACTCGCCGCCTCCACTGACCTGCCGCTGCCGACCATTCATCGACTGCTGCGCACACTGATGGCCAAGGGGTACATCCGCCAGCTCGCCAATCGGCGGTATGCCCTGGGCCCCGGACTCATTCGCCTCGGAGCGGCAGCCAGCAAGCAGCTCGGCGCCCTCGCCGGCGCGCAACTTCGGTCGCTGGTCGACCAGCTCGGGGAGACGGCGAACATGGCCGTTCTTGACGCCGACATGGCGCTGTACATCGCCCAGGCTCCGTCCAAGCACTCTATGCGCATGTTCACGGAGGTCGGCCGACGCGCGCACACTCATGCCACCGGGGTCGGCAAGGCGATTCTGGCGCAGCTGGGCGATGACGCCGTGCGCGCTATTGTGGCCAGGGTTGGCATGCCGACGCCCACGACCATGAGCATCGGCACGGTGGATGATCTGCTGGCCGATCTGGCCAGGATCCGGGAACGAGGCTACTCCGTCGACGACGGTGAGCAGGAAATCGGTGTGCGCTGCTTTGCTATGGGAGTTCCGGATGCGCCGACGCCCACCGCTATCAGCGTCTCCGGGCCGGTATCCCGGGTCGACGAGGCGTTTGCGCAGCGTGCCATTCCCGCGCTGCGCGCCGCCGCTCAGTCTATTTCCCGGGACCTGAACCCAGCGGCCTAGGTAGCCTCAGGAGATCTTGATGCGCGACGTTTTCACCCGCGTCCCTGCCTGATTTGGTCACCACGCCAGACATGCCAAACCTTGGTTACCGGGGCGCACCGGTGGGCGAGCAATCGGTTCACGGCGGCAACGGTCACCATCCATATCCCGTGGCCGACCTCGAGGTCGGCCACGGGGTCCCGCATGAGGGTTTCGTGCCCGCCGGAAAAGTCCTGGATGGTCGGGCGCATGCTCGCCGATACGCGTGGGGTGTGACACGGCATCAAGGGTCGAGCGAGCTATCCCCAATAGGAGGGCTAGACGCGTTATATCTCCCTCGCCGCGAATTTTTCATGCTTAAGTTGAAGCAATAGCCGAAAAATATAGGGATTTTTCTTTGCGGGGGACGCGCCGACGCGAACCGCTAATCGACTCACGAATCACAGACAGCCGGGGGGTTGGACATGCCGGAAACCGACGCTGATATGAGCCAAGTCGTTCCGCTGAGCATTGAAGAGCTGCTCGCGCACAGCCGGCTGGCGGCCGAGGGCGGGCAGCATCGCCTGGGCGCGAAGCAGGCCGAGAGTGTTCTGGCCGACAACGGCGCAACTCTGCTCCAGCAGGCGAGTGCGCGGGAGCTCCTCACCTTGCACCGGCTTCGCTTGGGCGACTACCAGGCGTCGGTCGAGCAGGGTCTTCTAGCCCTGGAGTATTTCACGGCAAATGGCGACCTGCTGGCACAGTCGAACGTGCACTGCACGCTGGCGCTGGCCTTCTCGGACATCGCTCTGAATGAGACCGCGCTGCACCACGTGCTGGGCGCAATCGAAGCGGCTCGAGCGTGCGGAAACCCGGCAGCGGAATTCTGGGCACTGAGTCGCTCATCGCTGGTTCACGGAGCGATGGGTGACGCCGTGCGTTCGGTCGAGCTGGGCAAGCAGGCGTTGGCGCTCGCCGCGACGCTGCACGACCCAGAGACAAGTTTTGTGGCTCTGAACAATCTGGGCGACACCTATCTCACCATGGCGCGGGCGACTCTTGACCGCGATGAGGATGCATCGCAACCCTTCAGCGACGGGCTGGCGCTCACCCGAGAGGCGGTGGGTCTTGCCCAGCGGCAGGGGAACCCCTTCCACGAGGCGATCGCGCGAACGAACCTGGTGAGCATGCTGATCGGGTTGGGGCAGCACGACGAGGCCCGCGAGCATGGCCGACAGGGCAAAGAATTATGCAGGGTGCACGGCTACCGCAGCCTCGAGATCGACATCGATTCCCAGCTCGCCGAGCTGGTGCGGGCTGACGGCTGCTTCGACGAAGCCACCGCCATGATGGAAGCCCAGCTCGCCGACCCCGACGTCGACGACGAACCGGCATTGCTTGCCAAGCTCCATCGGTCGCTCTTCGAGATGCACAAGGCCGGTGGTCGGTTCGACCGGGCTCTCGCGCATTACGAGCGGTGGCACGCCGTGACCCGGCGCATGACCATGCAGACGGCCGGGCTGCAGGCTCAGATGCTGATCAACACCCTCGAGATCGAACAGGCGCGCCACGAGGTGGAGAAGTCGCAACTGGAAGTGCGGGTGGAACGCCTCCGCGCCGAGGAACTCGACGACCAGGCAAACACCGATCCGCTCACCCGCCTGTCGAATCGCCGCGCGCTCGACCGAGAACTCCCGTGGATGATGGGACTCGCCCAAAAAGGTACGCAACCGCTGTGCGCGGCCATGATCGATTTCGACCACTTCAAGACAGTGAACGACCACCACGGTCACGCGACGGGTGACCAGGTACTGACGGCCCTGGCCTCGATGCTGCGCGCGATCACCCGCAGCACCGACCTCGCGGTGCGGGTGGGCGGTGAGGAGTTCTTGCTCGTCTTCGCTGACACGAGCCTGGCCGACGCGACGGCGGCCTGCGAGCGGCTGGTGGCCTCCGTGCGCGACTATGAATGGCAAAGCCTTGCACCGGGGCTGGCCTGCACGGTGAGCGCGGGGGTCGCGGCACTGGAACCCCACGAAACCGTATCGGCCTGGCTGTCTCGAGCGGATGCCGCCCTCTACGAGGCCAAGCGCAGAGGGCGGGATCGCGTTCATGCGGCCGGTATCGACATTGCAGTGATTACCTAGCCGCATCGGCCGTGCCGCGCCGGCGCAGACGACGTTTGCTCCTCTGCCCAAAGGCCGCGCAGGTCAGGGCACGAGCACGACCTTACCCACGTGAGCGGACGATTCCAGCCGCCGGTGCGCATCCGCTGCATTCGCAAACGAGAATCGGCCGTCGATGACCGGTCGAAATTCGCCCGACGTGATCCACGGCCACACTGCCGCTTCGAGCGACCGCATGATGGCGACCTTTTCGGCGTGCGACCGTGCGCGCAGGGTGGTGCCCCAGTAGCGGGCGCGCTTTTGCATGAGGCGAAACGGGTCGAACGTGGCCGGTTCGCCGCTCTGGTTGCCGAGCACCATAATGCGCCCGTTCACCGCGACGGCTTCGATATTGCGCGCCGCGTAGGAGCCGCCCATGATGTCGAGGATGACGTCGGCGCCTCGCCCGTCGGTGGCGGCGGTGATCTCAGCGACGAAGTCTTGCTCCCGATAGTTGATCAGAACCTGAGCCCCCAGGCTGTGACAGGCGGCAAGTTTCTCGGTCGACCCGGCGGTCACGGCTACGTGGGCATCCATGAGCCGGGCAAGCTGGATGGCGGTCGTGCCGATTCCGCTACTACCGCCGTGCACGAGCAGGGTCTCGCCGGGCGCGAGTTCGGCGCTCATGAACACGTTCGACCACACGGTGGCCAGGGCCTCCGGCAGGGCTGCGGCATCGATGAGGTCCATCGACAGCGGCACCAGCAGTGCCAGGTCTTCGTGCACCACGGCTTCGGTGGCGTATCCGCCGCCAGCGAGCAGCGCGCAGACCCGGTCGCCGATGCCAAACCGGGTCACGTCGTCGCCCAGCTCGGTCACCACCCCGGAGACTTCGAGCCCCGACCACTGGGGTGCGTCGGCGGGAGAGGGGTAGTGGCCCTGCCGCTGCATGATATCCGCTCGGTTCACGCCCGCCGCAGCCACCTCCACACGGATGTCATGGGCCCCGACGACGAGGTCGGGCACGGTCGTCACGGTGAGGGCCTCTGGCCCGCCGGGAGAGTTCACGATGATTGCGCGCATACCCGCAGCCTACGCGCGAGCAACTGAGGACCTAGGGCATACCGACCGCCCAGTACCCCACTGCGCTCGTGCGCACCCCTAATCGTCAACGTTGGTTCCCCGCACAGCCCCGACCGAGGCGCCATAGAACTGAAGAGTGTAGGGCCGGCGCCTCGGCCGCCCGCTCCCAGGTGGCCTCGTACTGCAGCGTGCGATCCACGAAGTCGCCGGCGTCGCTCATCCGACTATTCTGCCCCGTGCACCGTGCCAGGGCTGCGCGTGGATCATTCATCGGATGCGCCGACCTCGCCGGTCGTGTGGCCTGGACGATGCTGTCCTCCGGCCTACGATGGAAGAATGTGGTTAAATGCGGTGCCCGCCGACGCGGTCGATTCAGCGAATGGCACCCCGCTGCACAGTCAGGTGGGGGCGAGCATCCGTTCTCGCAGCGCCGACACGCGGGCGCTCGTGCGCAATTGATGTTCCGGCGCCAGTCGGGCACTCGCGCGGTGGTTCTCGCAATGGGTGCCACCATCACGGGCGGCCTGCCGGTGTTCTTGCTCGGAGCTTTGTTCGTGCAGATTCAAGGTGATGTCCCCGCACCGCAGTGGGTGCTGGGCGCAGCCGTGGCCAGTTACTGGGCCGCCGCCGCGATGATGTCAGTGCTCGCCGGGCGCGTAGTGTCCTGGTTGGGAATTCGTTCCACAACGTTGTTCGGGGTGGCGGTCGGCGCGCTGAGCCTGATTGGATCGGCTTTTCTGGTGCCGTCCTGGGCCTGGCTGCTGGTGTGGTCCGCGGTCGGCGGGGTGTGCAACGGCATCAGTCATCCGGCTGCGAATCAGCTGATCAACCTGAGGGTGCGGCGAGGAATGCTTGCGACGGCGTTCGGGATCAAGCAGTCGGCGATCCCGTTCGCCGCGTTCCTGGCCGGGCTGGCGGTGCCGGCGCTCGCGCTCACACTGGGGTGGCATTGGGGGTTCGGACTGGCCGGCCTGTTCGCGCTCGCCGTGGGGGGCCTGTTCTGGTGGTCTGTGCCGCGGGGGGAGCTTGCGCGTCCCCGGCTCGGCGGATCCCATATGCCGCTGACCCCGCCGCTGATGAAATACCTGCTGCTGATGGCCAGCGTCACCACGCTCTCGGCGGCTGCCACCGGCGCCGTGACTGCGTATGCGGTGATCACGGGCATTGAGCGCGGGCTGCCGTTGGCCGGGGCCGGCATTCTATTGAGCGTCGCCGGGCTGCTCAGCGTCCTCGTGCGCGTTGTCGTCGGCCGAATCGCCGACCGGGCCAACAGCACGTTCGCGCTCGCCACCGTGGCCGCCATGATGTTTATCGGCGGTGCCGGAGTATTGCTAATGGCGGTGGACACCCAGTGGACGTTCGTGGCGGGCATGCTGCTGGCCCTCGGTATCGGCTGGGGCTGGCCAGGGCTCACGCACTTCGTGGTGTCCCGGTTGGCGGGTCCGGCCACCCCGAGCGCGACCGGCATCGTACAGATCGGTACCTATGTCGGCAGCGGCGCCGGCCCGCTCGCCTTCGGACTGCTCTACGCGGCCCTACCGCAGACGACGTTGTGGATCATCGTCGGCGCGGTGCAGATCGTAGCCGGGTACATCGCGTTCGTGCTCGCCCGAAAGACGCCGCCCGCTGTGCCCGTCAGCTAGGGGCGATTCGCCAGCCTCAGTAAAACCCCTGGCATCATCATGACCCTGCCGTTCCGGGACGTTCTCACCGACCTCGGCAAACCTCAACCCCGATAAGGACTTCCCCTCGATATTGGCAGTCACGCGCGAGCGATTTTTGCGTTGACGCCGTGGGCCGCGCGGCGCAGCCACGGGTCACCGTCGCCGGACCACCGCAACAGGGACGCATCCGCTCGGGCACGATTCGCGCCGGTCAGCGCCTGCATGAGGGGCAGCACCACGGTGAAGGTGAGCGGATCCGCGAGCTCTGGCAGCCCCGCTCCGCGCAGAAACCCCTCAATGCGGGTGAGGTCGGTGTTGTCGAGCCGGGTCACGTTCGATTGCAGCAGCACGATCGCGGCGAGGCGGCGCTCGAACACCGGCACGTTCCACAGCTCGGAGCTCAGCGCGGTCACCTCGTCGTGGCTCATGTTCTTATGCCGGCGGGCCAGGTCGCGGATGGTTCCCCGCACGGCGCCCACCGATGCGCCGTAGAACTCGAGCTCGTTCCCGAACCGGGCTTGCGCCTCAGCCGCCCGCTCCCAGGTTGCTTCGTACTGCAGCGTGCGGTCCACGAAGTCACCGGCGTCGCTCATCCACCTATTCTGCCTCGGGTGGCGGCAGCCGCGCGCGCGGCGCTAATGATCAGCACGATCAAGGCGAGCAGGGCGGCGGCACTGACCAGGTACAGCACGACACCCCACGGGGCGTGATCCCCGCCCGAAATCATGAACGTGTCGGCGATCGACATGCCGGGCCCGAAAGCCACAAAAATGTGCCCGGGAGCCGCGAACACGAGCAGAACGAGATAGGCCGCGACAACCGGCCCGACCGCACTCCTGCGTCGCACGATCGTCACCACGAGAACCACGGCGGCGAGCACCATTCCTATCGCCGCCCAGATGACGACGCCGTCCGCGACAAGCGGTTCATTCGCGAGGGTCATATTCTCGCGAATTTGCCCGAGCGTCGCGCCCGGCACCGCCGCCAGCGGATTCCACACCAGTATCTGCAGGACCCCGGTGATCGCGTAGGCCGCAATGACGATGAAGCCCACGGCCGCCGACCGGACGGCGCGGCGCGGTTGTCGTGTTTCGGTCTTCCTCATCTCGCCAGCGTACCGACCGACCGCGCCTACTCCGAAGTGGATGCCGTCACACCGATCGTTCCCGTCGCCGTTCGACCTGCGTACGCGAGACCACGCGATTCGCGACTGCTCACCCAAACGTGGCGCGCGCTCCGCGAGCTGTCCGAGGAACTGGCGCGCATCAGTTGAGTTGTCGTGCCAGCGTGGCCCACCACAGACACCGAGAGCATCCGCTGAGCCCCGCAGCAGGGACTCTAGCGACTCAGTGCACCAGCGCCAGCAGCAGGGCGACGCTCACGAAGAGTACGCCGAACGTGCGGTTGAGAATGAGTTGCCCGCGGGCGGTGTTCGTGAAGCGCTGGAACGATTTCGCCGCGACCGCGAAGAAGAACCACATCACGACGACGTCGATCAGCACGACGGTGACGGTGAGCACCAGGTATTGGGGGAGCAACGGCTGCTCCGGCCGAATGAATTGCGGCATGAACGCGAGAAAGAAGACGAGTGCCTTGGGGTTGAGCAGGTTCACCCAGAAGCCGCGGCGAAACATCGACCTGGCTGGCTCCCTGGTCAGTGGCATGGTCGGGTCCTGCTTGGAGTCGGGCTTCTGCACAAACAAACGGATGCCCAGAAACACCAGGTAAGCAGCCCCGGCATAGCGAATGACGTTGAACAGCACGGGTGAACCGGCGACGAGCACTCCAACGCCGAGTGCCACCACGATGATGTGCACGATGAGCGCAGCCTGCTGCCCGAGGATTCCCCAGATCGAGCGACGAAATCCACTGGTCAGCGAGTTGTTCATGGTGTTGATCGCGCCGGCGCCTGGGGTGAAGCTGATCAGTACGCCGGCGCCCGCAAGGGCCAGCCAGAGGGAAAGTTGCACACGTTAGCGTAGCGCGGGCGCCATCGTTGCGATGGCACGACAGACTCCGGTCTACGTCCTCGCAAGTCGCCCAGCGAGGACGCCTGTGTCGGTGGTGCTGCCTACTCGCGGCCGAACAGGTTGCCAAGCGCAGAGAGACCGGGGATCTCGAAGTTCGACCCCAGATCGGATACCTGCTCGCCGAGGCCGGTCGCGTACTCGCCCGCGCCGTCGGCGACGCCCTGGGTGACTCCCTCGAGACCACCGGTGACGCCCTCGAGTCCGCCGGCGAGGCCCTCAAAATCGACGCCCAGTCCCGCCGCCTGTTCCAGAAGGGGGCCGGCCACATTGCTGAGCACTGCGCCACCGGCGACGGCGGCGAGTAGCCCGCCAGCACCGAGCCCGAGGGCGGCGACACCCGCTCCGGCAAGCGCGCCGCCGGCTCCTCGGCCGGACGGCCGGGCAAACAATTTCTTCAGCAGGCCGGGCTTCTGAGCTTCACCGCGGGTGGCCGACCGGGCCAGGTCCTCGGGGCTGGTCGATGCCGGGTATTCGTTGGCGGGCAACTCGGTGCGCAGCTGGGCGTCGACCTCGTCGCGTTGCGCCGGCGTGAGGCGCGCGAACGCGTCGCGGTGCACCTGTTCGAGCTGCTGGGGCTCTGCGGTCTGCAGCAGGTAGTCGTAGCGGGCGATGGCCGCGCGGTCTTCCGCGCTCACTGCCGACGACGAGTTCGAACCAGAAATGGGAGCGTTATTTCGTTGCACGTTGTTCGCCGGGGGCCTGCTGTCTCCGGTGACCTTGTCGGCTGCGGTGCGCACCATCTCGCGCCAGTCCGTCTTGCCTGACCCGCCTGAAGACGGCTGCCCTTTTTGCTCGAGTGCCTTCGATGCCATGCGCAGAATGCGCTGGAGGTTGCTCATTGGGGGCCTTTCGGTTTGGACGGGGTCTTCTATTGTGCCTAGCGCGCCTGAGCAAAGCCTCCCAGCCATCCAGCTATCCGGTACTGAGCGCCGCGGTGCAGAGCGGGCAGCCAGAGAGACAGGTGCACGCGGCAGCGCATTGCAGGTGCGCGTCGATGCAGTACTACAGCGGATGCATCGGTTGCGGCAGCAGAACTGGCCGTGGCGTCGCGCTCGACGTACCCTGTCAGCCGACAACCGCACCAACCCGGGTACGTTCACCGTACGTCGCTCCCTATGTTGAACCGTACGTTGCGCCCGCCGTCCATAGCGTCGACACCTACACCGGATGCCGCGCCTACGGCAACAACGGAACCTCCGTCGCTAACAAAGGTCGCCGCTACACGAAGATGCCATACCCGTACATAGGCCAGTGGCTGGAACCGGCAGGTCAAACCGGGCGTCCGCCCTCCGCGTCGGGGCGGCCCATTTTCGAGGGTCCGAGCAGTCACCAGAGCGCCGGCGTGGAATACGCCCGGGCTTTGTCGCAGTACGACCTGTTCTGGTCCGAAGAGCCCGTAGACCCCCTGGATTTTGCGGCGCAGGCTGCCGTTGCTGCCGCATACGATAAGCCCATCGCCACCGGCGAGAACCTATTTTCGATGCAAGACGCCCGTAACTTGATTCGTTACGGGGGCCTGCGGCCCGAGACGGACTGGCTGCAGTTCGACTGCGCGCTCAGCTACGGCCTCGTGGAGTACCTGCGCACTCTCAATATGCTCGAGCAGAACGGATGGTCCCGCTCGCGATGCATCCCACAAGGTGGCCACCAGATGTCACTCAACATCGCTGCCGGCCTCGGCCTCGGTGGAAACGAGAGCTATCCAGACCTGTTCCAGCCGTTCGGCGGTTTTCCCGATGGATCGGAGGTTGTGAACGGCTTCATCACGATGCCAAACCTGCCCGGGATCGGCTTCGAGGGAAAAGCCGACCTTTACGCGGTCATGCGTCAGCTGGGGGAGCCCGCGCTCGCGTTGTAGGGAGCCGGTCGGGCGGAAGTTTGCTCGGCGATCCGCGCGGGGACCCGACAACGACCGGCTGGCTCATTCCGAGATCGCTGATGGTCAGGCACGCGCGCTGGGTGGCACCGGGTGCGCGTCAGCGACGGCGATGCCGTGCTGTCGAAGATGGACGCAGCTGAGACGCGAGTACACTCGCTCTTACCCACACCTGCACGACAGACCATAGCCCTATCGACTTACGCGTCATATACTGTAAGTCATGAAAACCGTCGTCACGCTGAGCAGCAAGGGGCAGCTAACGCTTCCCGCGGCCGTGCGTAAGGCCCTGCGACTTGAGCAGGGTGATCGATTTGAAATTTCGATCGACGAAAAGACCGGCACGATGAATATTGCACCGGTTGCAGGCATCGAAGCGCTCAGCGCGCTAATTTCTAGCTACGCGACCATCATCGAGCCCGTGACAGACGTCGACGCCTATTACCAAGAACATCGGAACGGCGAGCGCGCAAATTGAGCGCATCCTTGGATGCAAATGTCGTTCTCCGATTGCTACTCAACGATGTACCCGAGCAACATGACGCCGCTGTGGTCCTGCTTCAGACGGGCGGCACGTTTTTCGTATCGGACATCGCACTTGTCGAGACAGTCTTCGTGTTGGGCCGCGCCTACGGGTTGAATCGAGAGCAGCAGCGAGAAGCTATTCATGGCCTCGTGAATCTGCCGCAGATCGTCGCCAACGCTTCACTGTTTGATCGCGCGCTGACCCTGTATGTCGCCCATCCCAAATTGTCCTTCGAAGACTGCTATCTCGTCACGGCGGCAGAGATGACGTCCAATCAACCGCTGTATACATTTGACCGCAAACTGGCCAGCCAAACGGATGCTCGCCTGCTGGCGACGGGCTAAAGTGTCCGAAACAGGCTGGCTCAGGACGGCCCCTACCCATCCGAACCGCCCGTTCCCCGCGTCGACGCCGCTGCTGGTCGCCGATAGGCCTACGCGCCCCACCAATCCCCGTCATCATCCCGCTCCTGACCAACCGCTGCAGCCGTGACCGCCGCCTTCAGCTCATCCCAGGCGGTCGCGCCGCCTGACAATGATTTCACGCGCGCGATTCCGAGGCTGTTCTGATTGGTCGAGGCCAAATCGCAGCGTGACACCACGTAGAAATCCCATTGGGCCACATTCAGCTGGTCGTAGACATCGTGCGAGGTCGCGGTCTGCACGCAGAACACGTAGACCATGGCGTTCAGCCGCCGACCGAGAGGATCGCGGCCGCCATCCGGTGCTCGGGGATTCGACCGTATTCCCTGTAACCCGGTGAAGTTCAGCGTGCTGAGCTCCTTTTGATCCCATAGCTGCAGGTAAGCCAATGACTTGACTTCGATGGTGATCTCACCGAACAGCAGATCATAGGAATCCCATTCAATGCGCTGCAGCTCTTGGATGCCGAGTGCAGTGCCCACGAGATACTCGGCCAGGTATCCACGGGCATTGTTCATGCGCAGGTCTCCGAGAGCAAACTGCCAGAAGTCCTCCACCCTGGCCCTGCGCAGCCCAAGAAACCTCATCCTGCCCGCGAGCGCTTTCCGCACCGGTGGAACCAACCACTGAATTGCATCTTTCATCTTCGGAGCCTGGTAGCGACGCCATGCCCGCTAGATTGGCTCTAAACCATCGGGGGATGCATGACACCACAGGGACCGGGTATGCGCGATCAGATCGCCGGCCAATCGGTCATCGAAGAGTTGCTCCGCCAGCAACAAGCTGTGCCGCCACGCTCGCGTTTCGCTCGGTTCTGGGGATACTCCCCGCTGGCCGCCGACAGCGTCGCCTGGTACCTCGGCGCTCAGGGTGAGATCGAGGTCGGCAAGATTCTCGGCCGCCTCCCGCCCGAATGGAGAGTTTTCCACGCTCTTCCGATCGGCAAAGCCGACGCCGATATTGACCATCTCGTGCTCGGCCCGGGCGGAATCTTCACGATCAACACCAAACACCACCGCGGCAAGAAGATCTGCATCGCCGAACGGTCGATAACGGTCAATGGCCAGAAGCAGCCCTACCTCCGCAACTCGAAATTCGAGGCCACTCGCGTGACGAAAATGCTTCGAGAGCGGATGCCGCAGCTCCCGCCAGCGCAGGCTGTGATCGCTCTGGTCCGCCCGGGACAGATCACAATCAAGAAGAAGCCCGACGTGGTAAATGTTCTCGATGCAAATTACTTGCGGCGCTGACTGCTGAAACGGCCGATAGTCCTCGCCGAGACCGATCTGGTCGAGCTCGCGACGATCGTCGATGCGCCGCCGACCTGGCCGACACCCGCCTTGCCGAACACGTCGAACCTGATGGCGCAGTACATCACGCTCGACCGTGAGTATCGGGCCGCGCGCGGACGAAGCACCGGTTGGAAGCTCCTTCGTATCGTGTTGTTGACGGCAATGTTAGTTATAACTGGACCGCCCTTCATCGCTGGGGTGTTTCAGATGTTCATAGCTGCGCTCTAATCATCGGCTGCATTCGCCTGCGGGTAATTGATCAGCGGCATGAGGAGTCGTGGACGACTAGCTGGCAGCAAGTTCATTTGTTAGCGATCGAGCCACAGGAGTCCATAACTGACGGTGATATCGAACGTTTTCCATGTTCACGACATGATTCTTTCGGAAGACGAGATTCGAGATAACGGTCATGTTGTGTGTCTCAACGGCCTCCAAGTTGTCCGAAAGCACGAGCCCACCAAAATCGAATTGCGTGTGGTGATTTGGGCAAAGGCACAGGATGTTTTCTAACGCGTCGCGCCCAACATGTGGGCGGCCCAGGGGGCGTACGTGAGCGCCTTCGGCGTATGTGCTGCCATCGAATGTTGGCACTTGCGTGTCGCAAACTTGGCAATGAAAGTCATATAATTTTTTCACATCACGGGCAAGCGCCGAATCGCGTATGCGCCGTGAAACGATGGTGGTCGAAAATTCGGGATCCGGGACGTTTGCGTCCTGGGGCTCAAGCTGCGGCTGCTCATCGACGCGCTCGAGACGAAAACGAACAACCTCGAAACCGTCCTGACCAGATTCGAGCCACCATTGCGTCACAAGATATAGGCCGGAGTATCGATACCCGACCGGTGGGGCGAACGGTGAGGCCTTGTGTTTGCCGCGTATGACACGCACCGGCAGCGCGTTCACATAGCTTGTGATCAGTCCGGCGTTCCCGGGGGCGTCGATGGACTGATCTTTGATCTGATGATTGCTACTCGGATCTTTTCCACCATGCCCCGTGTAAATGATGTAGTCGCCGTGGTCATCGTCATCAGAATAGCCGCCAGAAACGACCACGGAATCGGCGCCATCCGATTTAGTACCGCTAATTCCCGCCTGCAGGGGCCGGTGAACAAACGCTTCATGCAATTCACGTCGATCAATAAATAGCCGACCGACCGCAATCCCGCCCATTGGCCCAAAGAACTTGCCCATGATTTCCCCCTTCGCCAGGCTAGCAATGTGCCATAGGGCGATGCTGCTGTTTCTGCACCCCCCGTTCGCCCGCGATTGACCCCTTCCGAGGGCCGCGAGCAAACCCTATGTGTCGCTACAGTGCAAAGTGCGCCAAGGGTTCGGGCGATTCCGGCCTGAAGCCTCAGAACCGCTATGAAGACGAGGCGTGGACCGCGAACTATTAGTACGCGGTGCCGATGAGCCGGACCGCAAACAGAGGACAGCAACATGAACCAAAGCAATACGACTTATCCCGGCGTAGTGCATCTGCTGCTGAATTAATGATGACGAAACACGCACTCCCGACCTGGCGACCTTCCGCCTGGGGCAAGGCGCTCGCCAGCTCCGGCGACTGGCAACTCGCCCTCCACGAAGAAATCGTCACGCTCACCATTGGCGGTGTCGCTATTGCGAGCTCGGTTGAGGACTTTCACTCAGTAACTGTCACCCGCGGCCTGTTCTGGAGCCAGATCGAGCTGCAGGTGGGGGAACGGGTGAGCCGGCTCCGCGGCATCCGTTCAAAAGACGCTGCCGCGTTTGAGTACGCTTTCACGGCGTCGCGGCAGTCGCTGCAACTTCGGCAGCTCATCGCCGAGTTCGATGCGGCAGCCCACCAGGCAACGCTGTGGCTAAACGGCTTCACTGTCGCGCTCACCGAACATATGCAGACCACGGGCTGGATCACCACCGAATTCAGCACCGAATGGGCGGACCGCAAGACCGCCGTGGGCTTCAGCCACCTGCTCGACGACAAAGCCTTGCACCCCTATATTGCCGTCCAGCCGGTCGACATCGTCAACACCATTGCCCGCTGGGCGGAAGACGTGCATGACGTCGTTGCACGTGAAAACCAGACCTATCTCGAGTCTGAGACTGAGGAGTGCCGCGAATTCCTCGACAACGTGGAATCCTCTCCGCTGACCCCGGAACAGACCCGCGCGGTGATCTGCTTTGACAACCGCATGCTGGTCGTCGCAGCCGCCGGCTCGGGCAAGACTTCCACCATGGTTGCCAAAGCCGGCTACGCGCTGCACCGCAATCTCATTCCGGCCGACAAGATACTCATGCTCGCCTTCAACTCGGCGGCAGCCAAACAATTGCAGCAGCGCACCCGCGACCGGCTTTCACCTCTGGGCCTCAATGCCGAGCAGGTTGTCGCCCGCACATTTCATGCCTTCGGCCTCGATGTTATCGGCCAGGCCACCGGCAAGAAGCCGTCTCTGGCTCCATGGCTCGAGGGCGGTAAAGATATAGAACAACTCGGTTTAATCGTCGACCGGTTGCGCGCCACCGACGTTATGTTTCGCTCGGAGTGGGACTTCTTTCGCGCTGTGCTGGCCCGTGACTACCCTGATGACGACGGAACGAAAGCCAACGCCAATGAGGGGTTTCAGACGTCCCGCGGTGAAACCGTCAAAAGCGCTGGCGAGCGGATGATCGCTGACTGGCTGTTCTTCAACGGTGTCGATTACATCTACGAGAAGCGCTACGAAATCGAGACCGTTGACTCCGAGCATGTGCAGTACCGACCGGACTTCTACTATCCGGCCATCAACGCATATCACGAGCACTGGGCGATCGATGCGGAGGGGTTGTCGCCCTTTGACGGCTATCTCGAGAGCGTCGCGTGGAAGCGCAAAATACATCACACCAACCGGACCACTCTGCTTGAAACCACGATGTCCGAGCTCTGGAGTGGAAGAGACCTCACTCGTTTAGGAGCCGAGCTGACCCAACGGGGAATCTCGCTGCAGCCCGACGCCGACCGACTTGCCGTCGGCCAGAAGCCGGTCGAGAATGCCCTCCTGTTGGGCACCTTTCGTTCGTTCCTTATCCACGCGAAGAGTAATTGCCTCACCGATGAGCAGCTAAGCGTTCGCCTCGCAGAATTAGCCCATGGTCCGGTGCGCTATCGCGACGCATCGTTTCTGAGACTGTTTGCGGCCATCCGTCGGGAATGGGACGAGAAACTGGCAGCAGATGATTGCATCGACTTCGAGGACATGCTCACGCTCTCGGCGCAACATCTCGAAGACGGAGACTGGGTCAGCCCGTACGACCTCGTGATGGTCGACGAATTTCAGGACGCCAGCTTTGCCCGTGCCCGCCTCGCGCGCGCGCTCGTGGCCACACCCGGGCGCTACCTATTCGCGGTCGGCGACGACTGGCAGAGCATCAACCGCTTCGCCGGTGCCGATGTGTCGGTCATGACGGGCTTTGAAGGCTGGTTCGGCCCGAGCGACATCATGCGACTCGAACGCACCTTTCGTTTTTCGCAATCGATAGCGGATGTCTCCAGCGCCTTCGTCATGCAGAACCCCGTGCAGATCGTCAAAAGCGTCGTCTCTTCGACGGCCGAATATGCGCCGACGGTGGGGATTATGACGGTTGAAGTCGATAATGCCGTGGCAGCAGCCATCCGTCATCGTTTGACCACGCTGCACAGCCACGTCGCGAACGGCGCGATTCCCAGCGTGCCTGGCCGCAAGCTGTCGGTGCTCGTGCTCGGTCGGTATCGGCACCAGAGTAGCTATCTGGACGGCTGCAAGCACCTTCGGGATCTGCTCGACATCTCGTTCATGACCATTCACGCATCGAAAGGCGGCGAGGCCGACTACATCGTTATTCCTGGCTTGGTGTCGGGAAAATGGGGGTTCCCGAGCACCATCCCGAACGACCCTGTGTTGCGCCTCGCCATGCCGGCAGCCGAAGAATTTCCGAAGGCCGAAGAGCGTCGCCTGTTTTATGTGGCGCTGACCCGCGCGCGGCGCAGCGTGCTGCTGGTCACTATCGACAAGCGCGAATCACGCTTCGTCATGGAACTCATTCGCGACCAGGGTGTGCTGCGCACGAACGCCATCGGCGAACTGCTGCCCTCGATCGTTTGCCCGCGGTGCGGCCGCGGATTCATGGTCGAGCGCACTAGCAAGCGCGGCCCGTTTCTCAGCTGCCGCCGCTACCCGCGGTGCAAGACAGCACTTTCCCTCGATGGCAGCCCGTCGGTGCCGGTCGTAAAGCCGGTTGTCGGGTATCGCAAACCGTTCACGCCGTACCGGCGCAACCGCTGACGCCCTGAGTTCGTCACCGCTGCGAGGTACTGCACGGCGAGTATTTCGCCGCACTGGCCCGCATCGCCTGGGCTGACGGCATTCTCACCACGGATGAGATGGCCGACCTCGTCGACGTTGCCAACCTGCTCGACATTGCAGCGGATGCCCTGGACGCTGCGCTCGACCAGCCAGAGCAGGCCAACGTCTCGGTGGCGAGTGCGCACTTTGAACTGCAACTCGGTGACCTCGTCGTACTCACCGGCGACATGAACCGACTGCGCAGCGACTGGGAATCAGAGTTGCTGGCCCGCGGCTTCGCCCCGAAGAGTGCGGTGACCAAGAAGGTCACGCTGCTCGTTGCCGCCGACCCGGACTCCCTCTCGGGCAAGGCGCGCAAGGCCCGCGACTACGGAATCCCGATCGTGGGGGAGGCCGCTCTCGCCCGGCTGACGGGGGCGTTTCCGCTGCGTTGATCGCCGGCATTCTAGGTCGCGGAGTTTTTGCGGATAAGGCGACGGCTTCGAGTTCGACCACGACGTCGTGTCCGTTCCGATCAGAATCGGATTCTATCCGTACGCTATTGCTATACGTATAGTGTGAGGGTACGGTCAGGATGTGATCAAGTCGTTTCGACACAAGGGACTCGCGCGGTTTTACGCGTCGGGCAGCAAGGCGGGAATCCGCCCGGATCACGCTGCAAAGCTACGACGGCAACTCGCCGTTCTCGACAACGCTGTGTCGGTTGACGACATACCGCGCTCCTGGCGGCCGCATGTGCTTCATGGAGAGGGCGAATCGGGTCACGACGTGCACGAGCACCTCGCGATTTGGGTTTCGAGGAATTGGCGCCTGACCTTCTTGTTTGCGGACGCTGACGTCGTACTCCTCGACTATGTCGACTACCACTGAACCAAATCGAAATGAAAGGAACGAAGATGACTGGAATGAACAACCCGCCTCACCCTGGCCTGCTCTTCGAGGACTATCTCGGGGATGTCAGTCTGGCCGAGGCCGCACGGCGCCTCGGAGTGACGCGGGCGACGCTGTCCCGCATTCGCCATGGCCATTCCGCTGTGACCGCGGACATGGCAGTGCGGCTGGGCTTGCTTCTGGGGACGAGCGCGGAACTCTGGCTGGGAATGCAGACTGCCTACGACCTATGGAACGAAAAGCAGAAGCCACGACCGGAGGTTCTCCCGCTCGCAGGTTAGGCGCCACCCTCGCGCTGAGCGGAAAGCAATGTTGGCCGTGGAATTCTGGCGGATTAGGCGACGGCCTTGAGATCACCGCAACGTCGTGTCCGTTTACCGAGACCACGATGCGGCGATCGCTTGCTCCGGTTGCCAGCAAATAGTTGCGCGGAGTGGAGAGGAGCATTTATGCGGAAATCTATGTCAACTATCTCCGGTCTCGCGGCAAGATAGAAGGCATGGCGCACCGTCAACCAAAGCCCTCCGATGCCGACCCCGCAGCTGCCCGGGCGGATAAGACGTGCGCGTCCTGTGGGCGGCGCATCGAGTGGCGCGCGAAGTGGGCCAAGAACTGGGATTCGGTGAAGTACTGCTCGGCAGCGTGCCGGTCACACGGCGTCAACGCAACGGACCTGCGGCTCGAAGCGACCATCGTGACACTGCTCCAGGCGCGGGCGCACGATTCCACGATCTGCCCCTCTGACGCGGCGCGAGCCATCGGCGGCGAGGAATGGCGCGACCTGATGGAGCCGGCCCGCCGCGCCGCACGCCGCATGGTCGCCCGCGGCGAATTACAGATGACACAGGGCGGAGTCGTGGTCGATCCGTCGTCCGCCAAGGGTGCGATTCGGTTGCGAACGCCGCGGTGAATGGTCGCCACTTGCCGGGAGCCTGATCTGGGTGTCAAATCGCGGTGACCACGCAGACAGGAGAGCTCGACATGACAGTGACCTGCGACATGATGGTCTCAGAAGACGGCTACGCGGCCGGCGTGAATCAGAGGTGTGAACATCCGCTCGGTGGAGCGGCAACTAGTCACGCACGTCCCCTACCGGGTTGCGCACTGAACGGGTCGTGTGCGGCTTGGTCATCAGTCCAGTTGCAGGGCGATACGCGGGGCATCATCGATGCCGTCGAGTTCCTGACGGCTGACATGGCCCACGAGCTGGCCGAGGTGTTCAGGCGCGACAGCGGATGTCTGCTCAACGAGCACGAGCGTGCGTTCGCCGCCGATCGCAATTGTCGGGCGAAAGCTGCTGGGGCGCGCGGAACGCGAGGTCGGGGCTACCAAGACGTTCGACAGCAGCAGATCGTCAGACTGCAAGATTTCGACCCGGGGATACCTTTTGTCTACATGTAACTCGGCCCATCCGGTACCGAAATCGCAGGCACGCAGGACGGTGAGATAGCGCAGGTCGGCACGCGCCATTCGTGGGAGCATGACGTATGCACAACTTCGTGAGCGAGATCGTCAACCAGGCTCCCCAACAGAACAGCTGGTGGCTCAACGGCGGCGGCTGGTTCGTGCTGGCCCTCGTCAATGCGGGCCTGGCCGAACAGAAGAACCGTTCGCGCTGGACCTGGTTCGTGCTTTCTCTGTTTCTCGGGCCCATCGCCACGTTCCTCATCGTGGTCTGGGAGCCCGTCACCCAGCCGCCACTTGAGCTGCGGAATCCGTTTGCGCGGGCCGACGACCGCTATCTCACCCTCGCTTTTCTGGCTCTCGTGGTCACGGCTGGCGCAGTGCTCTTCGCCGTGGCCGGGCAGACCTGGTACATGTGGGTCGCCAGCGGCGTTGGTGCCGCGGCGCTCGCGCTCTTTCTCGTTCTGTTTCGACGTGCACGCGCAAAACGGATGGCAGCACGCGCGCACGCGCGCAGCGCCTCCGTGCCGACTGTCTGACCCCTGCAAGCGCTACGGCGTGTCGACGATCTGCTTGCCGAGCGGCATGAGCGCGACCGGGATCAGCTTGAAGTTGGCGATGCCGAACGGGATGCCGATGATGGTGATGCAGAGAGCGATACCCGAGAGCAGGTGCTCGAGGGCGATCCACCAGCCAGCCAGCACCACCCAGACGACGTTGCCGAGCAACGACGCGACGCCCGCGTTTGGTGTCTCAACCACGGTCTTGCCGAACGGCCAGAGCGCGTAGACGCCGATCCGTGCCGCCGCGATTCCCCAGGGAATGGTAACGATGAGTATGCACATGATGAGCGCGGCCACCATGTAGCCGATGAACAGCCAGAAGCCCGAGAGCACGAGCCAGATGACGTTGAGGAGAGTCTTCATGATGGATCTCTACCCGATCAGGGTGAGCATCAGTCGTGATTCCTCGAGCGCTTCGACCTCGTGCTCCAGGCCGGCATCGAGCCGGAGCAGGGCGCCGGGCACCAGGTCGGTGACCTGCCCGCTGGCCGTGACGCGCAGGCGTCCATCCAGGGCCTGCATGAGCAGAATTTTGAGCGCTGAGTGCTTCTTGAGCACGAAACCGGCTTCGAAGGTGAGCACGACCACGCGCACCTCGGGGGAGGCGAGAACCGTGCTGTGACCGAGGCGACCGGGTTCAACCGCGGCGTCAGACCGAATGTCCGCGATGTGCGTGAGGGGCAGCGTTGCGTGTTCCATGATTCAACGCTAGACCGTGAACGCCTTTCTCTTCGTCGACGGTGATTGCTAAAATTGATGCTGTCTGGGAGCCAGCCCTGAGCATCGGTTTGAGTGTGTCGCTCGAAGGCATCGCTGGGTATCGTTGACCTATCGCTGTATATCGTTCGCAATACTTACAGGAGGCAATCATGGGCAATTCATATCCAACAAGCGGGTTCAACGCTGGCAACATGGACGGCATCTGGCAGGCGATGGAGCAGTTTCGTTCGCGGTTCGAAAAGCAGACCGGTACCCGCGCCGGCCGTGGTGAGGTGCGCACGGCGGTGCTCGCGCTGCTCGCTGAGCAGTCGATGCACGGCTACCAGATCATCCACGAAATCGAAGAGCGCAGTGGCGGTAGCTGGAAACCCAGCGCCGGCTCGGTCTACCCGACCCTGCAGCTGTTGGCCGACGAGGGCCTCATTAGCGCCGAGGAGTCCAATGGTCGCAAGATCTACTCCCTGACCGATGAGGGTCGCGCCGCCGTCGCTGACGCTGACATGAGCGCGCCGTGGGAAACTACGGCGTCGACGTCTGGTCACGGGCATGGCCATGCGGCATTGCCGAAAGCGGGGATCGAGCTTGCCCAGGCCGCGGCGCAGGTTGGCCGCACCGGCTCGCCGGAGCAGATCAAGCAGGCCGTCATGGTGCTCGACGACGCACGTCGCAAGCTCTACTCGATCCTCGCCCAGGACTGACGGGGTGCCACTGGCTCGTCGAGGTAGCTACGATTCGAACTCGGGCGCAGGAAACATGCGCGCCCGCTACCGCCGCATTCTGCGTTTCGCCAGCTGGTATCTGGCCATAACGTGGTGGTTCGAGTTGTTCCTGCCCCGCATCGGGCTGGTGAAAATCGCGGAGCGCACACGTTCTAAACGGATGCAACGCTTCGCCAAGGGTTTTCACATGCTCGCGTCCGACCTCGGTGGCCTCATGATCAAGGTCGGGCAGTTCATGTCCTCGCGCCTCGACGTGCTGCCGCCCGAGATCACCAAAGAACTCGAGGGGCTGCAAGACGAGGTCGCCCCCGTGGCCTTTGCCGCTATTCGTGCAGCAGCCGAAGCGGAGCTGGGCATGCCGCTCGAGCGAGCCTTTATGTCGGTCGACGAGACGCCGGTGGCGGCGGCATCGCTCGGTCAGGCGCACCGAGCCCGACTGACCGCGCTTGATACTGCCGACACGGGGCTCGACGGGGTCATCATCAAGGTGCAGCGCCCGGGCATCGACGCGATTATCGACGTCGACCTGGCCGCCCTGCGCAAGGTGGGTGGGTGGCTCAGCCATGTGAAACTCGTCTCCAACCGGGTCGACATGCCCGCGCTCGTCGAGGAATTCGCCCAGACCAGCCTCGAAGAGATCGACTATCTGCACGAAGGTGCCAGCTCTGAACGCTTCGCGGCAGCCTTTCCCGACGACGACCGGGTGAGCGTACCCGTCGTCGTCTGGGAGCGCACCACCCGCAAGGTGCTCACCCTCGAAGACGTGACGGCGATCAAGATCACCGACGTTGGGGCCCTGCACAAGGCGGGCATCGATCCGGCACAGGTGGCCCCGCTCTTCGCGGAGGTCATGTTCGACCAAATGTTCACCAAGGGCTTCTTTCACGCTGATCCGCATCCCGGAAACATCTTTGTCACCCCGGACGCTGATATCGAACGCGGGTGGAAGCTGACGTTCATCGACTTCGGAATGATGGGCGAGGTTCATACCAGCACGCGCACCGGACTGCGTAAGATGCTGATCGCAGCCGCCTCGCGTGATGGCCGCGGCCTCGTCAGCGCCATGAACGACGTCGGTGTGCTCCTGCCTTCGGCGGAGACGACGGAGCTCGAACGGGCGATGACGACCTTGTTCGCCCGCTTCGGCGGCATGGGGTTTGCAGAACTGCGAGAGGTCGACCCGCGGGAGTTCCGCGACTTCGCGGTGCAGTTCGGCGATGTTGTGCGCTCGCTGCCCTTTCAATTGCCCGAAAACTTTCTGCTCATCATTCGGGCGATGTCTCTCACCTCCGGGGTGGCCAGTTCGCTCAATCCCGCGTTCAACCTCTGGGACTCTGTCGAGCCCTACGCGGCGCAGTTGCTGCGTGACGAGAGCGGCAACCTGGTGCAGGACTTCGCGAAACGAGCGATGGATACCGCCGGCCTCGCTTTTCGCCTGCCGAAGCGGCTCGATGAGTTCATTAGCCGAGTCGAAGACGGCTCGGTGGGCGTCGCCAACCCTGGACTGGAGAAACGGGTCGTCCGCCTTGAACGCACCACCCGGCAAGCGGTCTCGGCGCTCGTCTTCGGCGCACTGCTCATCGCCGGCGTTCTTCTGCGAGCGGATGACGCGGTGCTCGGCACAGTACTCATGGTCGCGTCGGTCGCCCCGCTCCTGCACGCGCTGTTCGCGGGCCGTCGCGGATTCTGAGCGCGTGGGTACTTGCCCGACGCAGCGATGAGAAAGCCCGACTACCCGGCGCGGTGGCATCCGTTTGGGGGTGGACTACAGCGGACCATCTTTGAGCGCGGAGTCCGCTACTGAGCCATCGGACGGCCGACTAGTAGTGTCTCGCAGTCTCGGCTAGCTCTCGCAGCCGACTCCGTCGCCGTCCCGGTCAAGGTGCCGTCCGTAGCCAGCGTCGCCTGCATGCACCGGAGCCGCACCCGCCGCTCGTGCCGCGTCACAGTTCTGGTAGTACGCACTTGCTGGTGCTGGTGCTGGTGCTGGTGCGGGTGCCGGTTCTACACCGACCGGAACCGGCACAGCTGCGACTGGAACCGGCGCCACGGCCACGGGGGCCACGACCACGGGAGCGGGCGCGAAAGCGGATGTCGTAGCCCGCTCGTCGGGGCAGGCCGTGAGAATCCGAGTCATCGCGTCGTGCTCCGGCTGCGTCACCCACAACCCGTAGGTTGCCTTCACCGAAATCTGCCGCGCAACGTAAGCGCACCGGTACGCCTTCATCGGTGGCAACCACGTGGCCGTGTCGCCGTCACCCTTACTGGAATTCGTACGTCCATCAACGGCCAGCAGGTTGAGCGGGTCGTTGGCCAACGACACCCGCTGGGCCTGGCTGAGCTGCTGAGCCCCGGTCCGCCACGCATTCGACAGGGCCACGACATGGTCGATCTGCACGAGCGACGACGTCGAGGTTCCCCGCACAAAATGAATCTTTTTTCCCGTATACGGTCCGGGCAGCGTGCCGGTCATGACGCGACAGTTTCCCGATTTCACCGTGCCGGTGAGGTCGCGAGCCAAGATGTCGTTACGCGTGTCGCAGCCGTTCTTGTCGACGTCGAGCCAGGCTGTGCCGAAGCTGCCGCTGCGATCGTATCCAGTCTTGGGTGCGCGGCCCTTCACCGTCAGGGTGGCCAGCAGTGCGATGGCCGTGGTGTCGGTCGCCGCGGTATCGGCGAGAACGATGCTCGCGGCTTCCGCTGCCGTCGTAGTGGTAGCCGGGTCGGCCGGCGCTTCCTCGGTGAATGCCAAGGGAGTTGGCGTCGGGCTCAGCGTCGCTGAAGGCATGGCCGTCGCAGTCGGTTGTGAACTCGTGCTCGCCAGATCTGTCTCCACGGATGCCGGTACCAGCGACGATCCGACGATGCCGACAATGATTGCCCCGGCCAGCGCGACGGCAGCAACTTTTCGTGTTGGGATGACGGCCCAGGATCGATGCCCGGTGACCAGGACGTAGATGGCGGTGAGGGCGCCTATCGCGCTGGCCGTCATGAACAGGGCAGAGAAACCGCCGGTCGACGCGGCCACGAGCAACAGCACGAGTGACACGCCGAGCATGATCCAGGTGAGCGTGGAGAATTGGGGACCGCGAAGGCGGGGCTGTGCAGACAAGGGACCCCTTCGGCCGCATAACCACGACTAGCTGAACGTATTGTTGAGTCATGGTGTGCGCACTCCCACCTTCGGGGGCCTGCACCTGTTCCCGGCCCGAAGCCCCGGTGGCTGCTCACACAAGCGGGCAAATGGTTGCTTCGTAGGTGTTGAATCGGTCGTTTGCCCGCCCTCGAAGGTCGTAGACAACTCCTATAAAATCTCACAGGAATTTTGAGATTCTCTCGCTTTCAATAGCGATCCGAGGTAAAATTGTGGGTGAAGGAGGCACCGTCGCCATGACCCTCACCGCCCCGCCCACCGCAGCCGGCTCTCTGCCGGAACCCGAGGCTTCCCGAGTCGCGGCGATTGCCCAAGCCGGTGCGATTCTGGCTGCAGCGTTGGACGGGGTGCGGTTTGGTCACCTCGACGACACCGAAGCCATCGCGGTAATGGCAGCCCTGGAAGCTCTGGGTCGCAAGGTTGATGGGGCCAGACTTCGAGCCACCACCGACATCGGTGCCCGCGCCGAAACCGACCTCGGCACCGGCTCGCTCGCCTACAAAAACGGATGCCGCAACCGGGTCGATTTCATCAGCCAACTCGCCGGCATCTCCACTCGCGAAGCCAAACGGCGTCTGAAGCTCGGCGAAACCGCGGTGGAACGCACGCCGCTTGGCTTGCCGGTACCCGCCCGATATCCGGTCATTGCCGACGGCCTGATCAGTGGCGACCTCGGGCGGGAGTCGGCGGAGATCATCGCCAGCACACTCAGCGCCCTGCACGGTCGGGTCGGGCAAGACGACCTCGACCGGGTCGAACGCGCTCTCGTCGCCTCGGCGACCGGCGCGATCACCGCGGAGACAGCCGGGCTGCCCGGCGCGGGGATCCGTTTCGCGCCGGACCTGCTGCGTGCCCAAGCCTTGGAGTGGCAAGGACGCCTCGACCCCGACGGCACCGCCCCCAATGACGACGCCGTCGAAGCGAAAAGCACGCTGACGTTCGGGCTGCTGCGCAACGGGCTCTACCCGCTGCGCGCCGACGTCACGCCAGAACTGCGCGGCATCATGGACACCCTGTTCGACACCTACCTGTCGGCGCGGTCGACCACGCCCAGGTTTGTGCCGACCGAACTGCTCAACGGCGAGCCTGGTGCTGGCACCGGCACCGGCACCGGCACCGGCACTGCGCCGTTCAGTGACGAACCATTCACGGGCGACACCCGGTTCGACGGCGACCGCCGTACCGGCGGGGAGAAACGCGCTGACATCCTTCGCTCGATCTTTGAATCTGCCGCGCGCGACCCACAGACCCCGACCATGGGCGGCGCCGCGCCGACGGTGCTGGTGCACATCAACGCGGTCGACCTCGAACGCGGCCGCGGCGTCGGCTGGATCGACGGCGTCGACGCCCCCATCAGCTTCCGCCGAGTGAGCGAACTCATCTGCGCCGGTGGGTATCAACAAGTACTGCTCGGCGACGACGGCAACGTGCTCTACCTCGGCAACACCATCCGCTGCTTCACCCCCAAGCAACGCGCTGCGATTGCCGCCCGCGATGAGGGCTGCATCATCCCCGGCTGCACGATCCCCGCCCGCTGGTGCGAGGTGCACCACGTCACACCCTGGCAGCAGAATGGGCCGACCAACATCGACAACGGAGCCCTTTTGTGCTGGTATCACCACCACACGATCGACTCCGTCGGGTGGAAGATCCGCATGGTCAACGGCCGACCCCAGGTGCGGGGGCCATTGCTCTGGGACCCGACCCAAACCTGGCGGCCCGCCCGCACCCACCGCGCCAACACCCCCAGTGCTGATCCACCCTGGCGCACCTGACAGGTGTGCAGCACCGCGAGGAGCGGGTCGTGACCTGACAGCATTGTGGCGGTTTTGAGTCAGACGGCCAACTCGGCCATCCGGGACAACGCCAGCTGGGTGTACAACGCTGCGCCGTCTGCCATTACGTCGTCGTCGAAGGTCGCCGCGGGGGAGTGGTTGAAAGCGGCGGTGGCGGCATCCGCTTGTCGCGGCAGCGCCGAGAGAAACACGAAAGTTCCCGGCACCTCTGCCAGCACCCGTGAAAAGTCTTCGGAGCCGCTGAGCGGGTTGATCATGCGGGTGAATCGCTGGCCGCCGAAGAGCTCGCCCACGACCCGTTCGGCTCGGCCGGTTTCGCCCTCATCGGTGATGGTCAGCGGGTACTCGGTGACGTAGTCCACGGTCACCTCGAGGCCGTGCGCCGCGGCGATTCCCTCGAGCAGTCGGGGCACGACGCGTTGCAGCTTGGCCTGCGATTGCGCCGTGTAGGACCGCACTGTCGCTTCCAGCCGCGCCGACTCGGGAATGATATTGCGCTTGGTGCCGGCCTGCAACACCCCGACCGAGAGCACCACAGGGTCGAACATGTCGAACTGGCGTGTGACCATCACCTGTAACGCGGTGACCATCTCGGCGATCACCGTCACCGGATCCTGCGCCTGGTGCGGGGCAGAACCGTGCCCGCCCGCTCCGTGCACCGTCACTGTGAGGCCATCGCTGGCCGACATCAGGATGCCCGTGCGACTCATGAACTGCCCGTTGGGAGCGCCGGCCGACATCACGTGCAAGCCGTAGGCGGCGTCGGCGCGGCGGCCAGCGGCGTCGAGCACGCCCTCGCGAATCATCACCCCCGCTCCGTCGAAGCCTTCCTCGCCCGGCTGGAACATGAGCACCACGTCTCCGACGAGCCGGTCGCGGTGGTGGGCGAGCAGGGTCGCCGCACCTGCGAGCATGGCTGTGTGCAGGTCGTGACCGCAGGCGTGCATAGCGCCGTCGATGCGCGAGCTGAAGTCAAGCCCGGTGTGCTCCTGAATCGGCAGCGCGTCCATATCGCCGCGCAGCAACACCACGGGCCGCACAGCGGATGCCTCACCGCCCGTTCCGCGCAGTACCGCCGTCACCGAGGTGGCGTCGGTGCCGAGGGTGATTTCGTAGGGAAGCCCGCTCAGCGCCTCGAGCACCTTCTCCTGGGTGCGCGGCAGGTGCAGCCCGAGCTCCGGTTCCTGGTGCAGGCGGCGGCGCAGATCGGTGAGGTCGCCAGCAAGTTCCTGGGCGTCTGAGAGTACGGTCACGACTTCTCCTTTGAATACAACAGTGTGAATGCGACAGTGGACCCAGTCTGGGTCGCTCAGGCAAGGTTGTCCATGAAAGACGCGCCCTGAGGCGCTTCCTGGCTTTCCCGCGCAAAATTTATTGAGTCTTTTTTTTAGCCGAGACGCCACCCTCTCACCGATTGTATTTTTTAGATAATTCGGCTCTGATCAGCTGTATCGTTCCATTGACGGGGTCTACCAGCACTAAGGTAATCGCACAGTATGTCATGTCAGAGCGCGCGCGACCGAATGTCAGGGCTTTCAAAGAAAATAGTGAGGTTTCATTCAAATAGTCCGGCCATGCTGGCGGCCTTGCCCGTGCCACCCCGAAGTGCACGGGCTCACCAACCCAGCGAACAGGCGTACCTAGCGTCTATCCTTCGCGCCAGATTAAGGACATGCGCCCAAAAAACGCCGAACTACCCCATGGCCACTTCGCCTCTCGAAGCCACCGTACGCCCCGCAAACCCCGCACCCGTCGGCACGAGATTGCCGCTGCCACAGGTGCCGTGCTCGTTATTGCCGGCCTCGTCGTGGGCAGCGGAGTCGCTGCCCAGTCGGCCGATGCCAAGCAAGACAGCATCGCCGCCACGACCGCACTGACCGAGAGCACGGGCCGCGAGAGCGACCAGCTCGAGGTTTACACCATGCGCGGTGAGGCAATCACTCGCGACAATGCATCGGCTGCTCTTGACGCGGCCAACGTGGTCATCGCTGCCAGCCAGAGCAAAGTGGATGCCACCGCCCTCACCTCGGTAGCCACTTCGCTCGCCAGCTATGAAATCCTGCCGACCGACCGGCTGGAGTCGCTCACCGCCGAGGCGAAGACTCAGACCGCGTCGGTCGCTGCCGCCACGGCCGAAGTCGACCGCGTCGCCGCCGAGGCTGCTGCGGAGGCCGCGGCTGCTGCCGCCGCTGCTGCTGCTGCCGCCGCGGAAGCAGCCGCCGCCGAAGCGGCCGCTCAAGCCGCTGCCGAAGCCGATCGTGTGCAGTCCCTCGCGGGAGGCAACAGCGTCGAGGGCGCTCGTGCCACGGCGCGTTCGATGGCCGCCGCGCAATACGGCTGGGGCGGGGATCAGTTCAGCTGCCTCGACCGGCTGTGGCAGAAAGAATCGGGCTGGAACTACGCGGCCATGAACTCGAGCAGTGGTGCGACCGGAATTCCCCAGGCGCTCCCCGGGAGCAAGATGGCGTCGGCCGGTAACGACTGGGCGACCAACGCCACCACGCAGATCAGGTGGGGCCTCGGTTACATCAAGGCCTCGTCGTACGGAACTCCGTGCGCCGCCTGGTCCCATTCGCAGTCCGTTGGGTGGTACTAAGCGGGGTAATGCGACACGTTCAGGTTCGTTATGCCCCGGTCACGACCGAATCGACGATGCGCAGGCTGTTTCGTTGCAGCGGGCCGCAGGTTCTGCGGTGGCACGACCGGGGCGCAGCGCTCGGCGCTACGATGGGCGTGCAAGGGAACTCCATGCTTGAGTCGACGAGGCACACCGACGTGTCCGCCGCAGGAGCCCTGCACACGTATTTCGTAATGCTAAGTGTGGACTGAGTGTTGTTCGTTGACTACCCGGTCATCGCCGAGCCAGTATCCCACCCGGGAATGCCGGCGAGTGCCGGTAGTTTACGAGCGTAAGCAAGCCGCATCCACGCGACGAGCAATTTGATGGAGGCGTTTTTTCGATGTCGTCTGGTTTCACCCGAACGGGTCTGTCCCCGTCGGGTCTATCCCCATTAGGCCCAACGCTCGAAACGTTCGTAGTTGATTACTACGAGCATCTAACAGACGAAGATGCGGCGAACTACTCCCCGGAGCTTCTCGATGCCCGGGCGCGAGCCCATAGGCAGGTCGCGCAGCGACGGGTGCCGAAAACGGCGACCGTCGAGATTCAGAATGAATCCGGTCGCAGCATCGTCTACATCGTCACCGACGACATGCCCTTTCTCGTGGACTCGGTCACGGCCGAACTGGTGCGCCAGCATTCGGCCATCCACCTGGTCGTGCACCCGTTGCTCATCGTCGCCCGCAACAAAGCCACGAACGACCTCGTCGACATCAACCGTATTCCGGCCAGTGCCGGTGGATCCAGCGCCGGTGTTTCCAGCGGTGATACCTCGGCAATGCCCAACGTCGCTCACCTCATCGCCGTCGGTGATGACGCCTCGCACCTCGAATCGTGGATCGCGATCGAGATTGACAGCGCGAGCGACGACGCGCAGGCCAATCTCATTCATGGGCTGACCGCCGTTCTCGGAGACGTGCGCGCTGCCGTCGCTGATTGGCCGCTCATGCGTACCAAGGCCATGCAGATCGCCAAGGCCCTCGACAACATCGTCGACGCCGAGCAGATCACAGACCTCCGGCAGACCCAACAACTGCTGCACTGGCTCGACGAGGGCAACTTCACCTTTCTTGGCTACCGCGAATACAACCTCGAGACGCTTGACGGCGAAGACGTGCTCACGCTCATCGAAGGCAGCGGCCTCGGCCTGCTGCGTTCCGCCGACGACCGCCACCAGATCCAGCACCTCACGGATGCCGGCCGTCAAAAAGCGCGTGAGCGCGCGGCCCTCGTGATCACCAAGGCCAACTCCCGGTCCACCGTTCACCGTCCGGCCTACTTCGACTACATTGGCATCAAGAGTTTCGATGCCGCCGGCCAAGTCAATGGCGAGCAGCGCTTCATCGGATTGTTCGCTGCGAGCGCCTACACCAGCTCGGTCACCGCCGTGCCGGTGCTGCGCGAGAAGGTCAAGGCCGTCATGACCGAGGTTGGTTTTCCGCCCGAGTCGCACAGCGGCAAAGATCTTCTCGGCATTATGGAAACCTATCCGCGGGACGAACTGTTCCAGATCGAGGTGCCCGCACTGGTGGCCGTGGCGCTCGCGATTCAGCGCCTGCAGGAGCGTCGCCGTACCCGGCTGTTCCTGCGGCCCGACATTTACGGCCGTTTCATGTCGGCGCTCGTCTACCTGCCCCGTGACCGCTACAACACGACCGTGCGGCTGCGCATTGAGAAAGAACTGCAGGAGACGTTCAGCTCGGATTCACTCGACTTCGAAGCGCGTATGACCGAATCGGCGCTCGCCCGCCTCTTCTATCGCATTCGCTTGCCCAAAGACGTCTCGGCCGACTCTGTCGATGCCGCGGCGCTGGAACACCGCCTGGCTCTGGCCGTGCGGTCGTGGCCCCAGGGGATCAGCGACGAACTGCGCGAGACACACTCGGTCGAAGAAGCCGAGCACCTGTCGAACGTCTGGGCCGACGCATTTCCCGACAGCTACCAGATCGACTACGAAATCCCCGACGCCCTCGAAGACATCGGGCGGTTCGAGGCTTGCGCCGCGCAGGGCGGGGCATCCGCTGAGACCCATGCTCGCCTCGGGTTGCACGTATACCTGCCGAAAACGTCCGGCGACCCCGGCGAAGACGCGCGCATCAAGCTCTATATGACCGAACCGAAAAGCCTCAGCCAGATTCTGCCGTTTCTGCAGAATCTGGGGCTCGAGGTGCTCGATGAGGTGCCGTTCGAGATTCAGACCACCGACGGGCGCCGCTTCTACCTGTACGACCTCGGCTTGCACTACCCGGCCGGTGTCGACCCGGTTACGACCGGCGCGCTGCTGGCCGACTCATTCGGCGCAGCCATCAGCGGTGCCATCGAATCCGACACCCTCGACCGCCTAGTGTTGCAAGACGGCATACCCTGGCACCGCGTGGTCATTTTGCGCAGTTACGCCAAGTATCTGCGCCAGATCGGCAACACCAACTCGTATGGCTTCGTGGCGAACGCTCTCCTCGCCAACCCGGCCGTCACCAGCAGGCTGGTCGCACTGTTCGAGGCCCGATTCGACCCCGACCTGTCAGATGATGAGCGGACGCTCCGCGTCGCCGACGTGCGCGAACAGTTGCGGGTCGCGATGGAGCAGGTGGCCACCCTCGACGCCGACCGCGTGCTGCGCACGCTCATCACCCTGATCGAGGCGTCCCTGCGCACAAACTTTTTTCAGTACAAGCCGTATCTGAGCATCAAACTCGACCCGTCACAGATCGGGCAGATGCCCTCTCCCAAGCCCATGTATGAGATCTGGGTCTATTCGCCGCGCGTCGAGGGCGTGCATCTGCGCTTTGGCAAGGTCGCCCGGGGTGGGCTGCGCTGGTCAGACCGCCGAGAAGACTTTCGCACCGAGGTGCTCGGTCTGGTCAAGGCGCAGACGGTCAAGAACGCCGTCATCGTACCGACCGGCGCCAAGGGCGGGTTCTTCGCCAAGAAGCTTCCCGACCCCGGCGTTGACCGTGCAGCCTGGCTGGCCGAGGGGATCGAGAGTTACAAAACCTTTATTCGTGGGCTGCTCGACCTCACCGACAACCTGGTCGCCGAGGCCGATGGCGAGCATGTCCTCGCACCGCGCCGCGTGGTGCGGCACGACGACGACGACAGTTACCTCGTTGTCGCAGCGGATAAGGGTACGGCGTCGTTCTCGGACATCGCCAACGGGCTGGCCGCCGAGTACGGTTTCTGGCTCGGTGATGCGTTCGCCTCCGGTGGCTCTGTCGGCTACGACCACAAAGAGATGGGCATCACCGCCAAGGGCGCCTGGGAGTCGGTCAAACGCCACTTCAGTGAACTCGGCGTTGACACTCAAACCGAAGACTTCACCGTCGTTGGAGTGGGCGACATGTCCGGCGACGTGTTCGGCAACGGCATGCTGCTGTCGAAGCACATCAAGCTGGTCGCCGCCTTCGACCATCGGCATATCTTTCTCGACCCGAACCCCGACCCGGCGCGTTCCTTCGCAGAGCGGGCCCGGCTGTTTGAACTTCCGCGTTCCTCGTGGGCCGACTATGCGACCGACCTGATCAGCACCGGCGGTGGCGTCTTTCCTCGCCAGGCCAAGGTCGTTCCCATCTCGGCCGAGGTGCAGGCCGTGCTCGGGCTGCCCGAGACGACCACGCAGTTGAGCCCGCCGGAGCTGCTGCGCGCAATTCTGCTGGCGCCCACCGATCTGCTCTACAACGGTGGCATCGGCACCTACGTCAAGGAGAGCAGCGAAACCGCCGCGCAGGTCGGCGACAAGGCCAACGACGGCATTCGTGTCGACGGCAAAGACCTGCGCGTCAAGGTCGTCGGGGAAGGCGGCAATCTCGGTTTCACCCAGCTCGGGCGCATCGAAGCTGCGCTGGCCGGCGTGATCCTCAACACCGACGCGATCGACAACTCGGCCGGCGTGGACTGCTCCGACCACGAAGTCAATATCAAAATCTTCGTGGACCGCATGGTCGCCGCCGGCAAGCTTGACCCAGCCGAGCGGGCCGAGTTCCTCGCCGAGATGACCGATGAGGTCGGGCGTCTCGTTCTCGTCGACAACGTCGACCAAAATATTCTGCTGCTCAACGACCGAGTGCTCGTGAACATCTGGAGCCCGAGCTACGAACGCCTGATGAACTGGCTCGAGAAATCGGGTGGTCTGCAGCGAGAATTGGAGGCCCTGCCGACGACGGCCACGCTGCGGGAGCGTCTCGATCGCGGCCAGGGGCTGACCAGCCCCGAGCTGAGCGTGCTGGCCGCCTACGCCAAGATCGAGCTGGCCACCGCGCTCCGCGACAGCGATCTGGCCGATGACCCGTGGTTCGGGAGCACCCTGCGCCGGTATTTTCCCACCCACCTGGTGGAGCGTTTCGATGCTGAGCTCGACACGCATCCGCTTCGCCGGGAGATCATCGCGACCGTCGTGGCAAACGACATGATCAACCTCGGCGGCATCACCTTTGCCTTCCGCACGATGGAAGAGACCTCGGCCAATGAGGCGACGATCGCACGGGCCTTCGTGGCCCTGCGCGAGATCTTCGATCTCGACACGATGGTCGGCGAACTCAACGCGCTGCCGTCGTCGTTCCCAACCGCGAAGTGGACGGCCATTCACCTCGACATTCGCCGTCTGCTCGACCGTGCGGTGCGCTGGCAGGTCAACCACGGCGGCTCCCTGCCCGTCGCCGCGGTGATCGCGAAGTACAAGCCCCAGATCGCGCTGATGCGCGAGCACCTCGGCGATTACCTGCAGGGAACCGACCTCCAGCGCCTGAAAATGCAGGAAGAACGGGCCAGGGAGTCGGGCCTGCCCGACGATCTCGGCCGCCGTTGGTCTGAGCTGTTCGAGGCGTACGCGCTGCTCGACGTGGCCAAGGTCGCGGCCAGGGCAAACGTGCAGGTCACCGAGGTCGCCGCCATCTACTACACGGTCTACAACCGATTCGGTGTCGACAATCTGCTCGAGCGCATCACCAAACTTCCGCGTAAGGACCGCTGGCAGGCTCTTGCTCGCGCCGCACTGCGCGACGACCTGTATTCGACCGTCGCCGACATGGTCCGGTCCGTGCTCGACGAAACAGCTGCCGGTGCGCCCGAGGAGCGCCTCCTCGCCTGGGAAGATCTCAACGCAGAACAGCTCGGCCGCGCTCGCAGCGTGTTCAAAGAGGTCAACTCGCTCGCACAAGACGACATGGCCTCGCTCTCGGTTGCCGTACGTCTGCTACGTTCCATCGTGCGCCGCTGACGGCTGCAGTAGGCGTTTTTTGCTCTGCGTACTGCTGGCCGGGTTGGCTGTTTTTCAGCTCTTTCTAATTTCTGGCCTCCCCTGGGGACGCTAGGGCAGCGAGGCGATCGCGATGGCGATAGCCATCCACAGCGGCATCGCGGCGACCATGAGGACGAGGCCCACCCACTGCAGCCGGGCGTAAGCCTGGGCGGCGTTGCCGCGTTTGCGGGTACGCACGATGTCGACCACGGCGATGACCATGCCCACGAACATCAGCGGAGACGCGGTCAACAGGGCGAGTATGTTCACTGCATCGTTGCGTACCTCGAGACAGACCGCGACCCCCAGCGCGCTGTACAGCACGAAGAACACCGCGCTGATCCACAGCGAAAGAGGCACGCCTCTCGTCGACGGCATGAGCGTTTTTTGCATGGTGCGGCCCCCGGTGGTATCTGCGATTTCTGACAGTAGCACGAACACCGCGGGCCCCTCTGGGGCGAGGTGGGTCAGCTGATGCGGCCGAGCTGGGTGAGCTTTATGCGCACCTCGACGTCGCTCGGCTCGACCAGGTAGGTGTCGTCGGGAAACACGATCACGGGAATGTTGGTGCGGCCGCTGATGGCGCGGGCACGGTCGGCGCCGTCCTCGACGAGCAGCAGATCGACGTAGTCGTAGTCCACCTCGAGGCGGTCAAGGAATGACTTGGACCGGCGACAATCGCCACACCACTCCGCTCCATACATCGTGATGCGCGGCGCGGTGGCAGTCATTTCAGTCATATCATCGATCCTAAGCGGCGCATCTGAGTGTTGCGGCGGGGCATCCGTTTCAGTCGTGCAGGTGGTCTACCTGCCAGCCGGTGGACTGCTCGAGCAGGTCCAGAATGTTTTGAGCGGATGCCCGCGCCGCGCCCTGGCTGCGTGCATCCACCACGTCGATGGTCAGCGGGAGGCTCTCGCCGAACTTGGGGATTTCCACTTCCACCCGACCGCCATCAGGCAGGGCGATGAATGCGTTCGCGCCGGTCTGGTTCTCGACCTGGGTGTTGAGGGCGGTGGCGATAGCCCAGAGGGCATCGGGTTTGGTGGACTGCACTTGGGCGACGATCGTGGCTGTGTAGGTCATGGGTTTCCAAACGTGGGTGATGAGGACCCGTTCAGTAAAGCAGTACCCGTACCCTGAAACCATGCCTTCTTATCGCGTCACCATGAGTATCGAATCCCTGCACCCGGGAACCGCGCCAGCCTCGGTCGTGCCGCTGGCTGCAGCCGCAGCCGCAGAATTCACCACAGTGGAGGCCTCCGACCTGTCGATCGTTGCCGGCGCACCCCGGGTGATCGTGCGTTTCACAGCGGATGACGCCCCGTCGGCCCTGCAGATCGGCGCCCACGTCGTGGCCGAGCTGAGGGTCGTCGCCGAGCTGCGAGCGTCCCTGGTCACCGAGCGAGTCAAGGGCACGTGGGTGCCGGTGCGCTGAAGTGAACTGACAAAGGCGCGGGTGACGATGCGTCACCCGCGCCTTTGTCGTCTGCCGTGTTACGTCTGCCGTGTTACGTCTGCCGTGTTACTGCAAGGGCGCGGTGACCGTGTTGCTCTGCAGCGTGACGGCCGTCTGGGCCAGGAGGCGGCCGTTGATGGTCGCTCCGGTCTTCATGGCGATCATGGTGTGGCTGAGAATGGTGCCCTCGAGGTGCGCGGTCGTGCCGATGGCGACGGATCCGGCAACCTGCCAGAACACGTTCTTCGCCTGCACGCCGCCGACCAGGATCACGTTCTGGGCGGATGCCTGTTCCAGGCCCTTGGAGATCTGAAAGATGAAGACGTCATCCGCGGTGCCGGTGAGGACGACATCGGTGCAGATATTCACATCGGTGCCCCACTTGTAGAGGCCCTGGGTGAGGGGCAGGCCGCCGATTTCGCCGGCGCCCAGGTTGATGAAGTCGGGAGTGGTGCGCCCGGCGGCATCGGTGTAGGCGATTTCGAGGTCGCTGACGGCCTCGGTGAGGTACGTGGCATCGGTCACCTTGCACGAGGGGCCCTCGGCGTCGACGCTGTAAATCGTTCCGTTGGTCACCTCCGGGCAGGTGAGGTGGATACCGGCACCCGAGATGACAACAATGATTCCAACGAATAGAATCTGTCTAACCCAGACGAGGGGTAGTTTGCGCCGTCAGGGAACGTACTAGACAACCGGGTCCATCGAGCTCAGGTGGCAGGCGTCGTTCCACATCTGCAACACCCTGTTCTCGCGCTCCCAGCCGAGCGTCGACATCGTCGCGGTACCGAGGCTGAGGCCCTTGCCTGCGACGGCGGGCAGGCCCATCCAGCGCGCGGTCATGATGCGCAGAAAATGTCCGTGCGCGAAAACGGCCACCCGGCCTTCGGCCGCGAGGCATTGTTCGATGACGAGGTCGGCGCGTGCGCCCACCTCGTCGACGGACTCACCGCCCAGAACCGGGTTGTCCCACACGGTCCACCCGGCAATTTCCGAACGGATGTCCACCGTGCGCCGACCCTCGTACACCCCGTAGTCCCACTCCAGCATGTCGTTGCTCGGCACACCCTGGGCGCCGTAGCCCGCCCGTTCCATGGTCTCCCAGGCCCGCACGAGCGGACTCGAATAGACCCGATCGAAGTGTGCGCCGTCGAGCATCTCGCCGAGGGCATCCGCTTGCCGACGCCCGAAGTCGGTCAGAGGAACGTCGGTGTGCCCGGTGTGCTGGCCGGAGATGCTCCACTCCGTCTGGCCATGGCGAATAAGAACGATGTCGTTCTGGGTCATGCGGCTCCTCGCGGTCGCCGAAGTGACCTCCGGGCTTTCCAGTCTACGTTTGCGCGCCGCAACGCCTCGGTCTTCGCACTGGAGATCGATGCCAGGCGCATCCTGACCCCGATCGTGGGGCTCGCCCTCAGGCGTACCTTGTCATTCATTTCGTCGAGGGGGAACGCCCTCATGGCGTTGCTCGCGGCCGGCCTGGTGAACGAGTTCGTGCCGTCTGGCGGCGAGCCGTTTGCTGCACGGGCCGGCGCGAGGCTGGACACCACCTGCGCATGTAGCAACTGACCCCGGACGTTCAATTTCGACCCCGACGAGAGTCGTAGGCTAAAGGCTAGCCATCGAGTCTGAGACGGGTGCCATGAGGGTCATTAGTTACAACCTCCGCAAGAATCGCGCCAGCGGCGAACTCGTCGCACTGACCGAGCGTTACACGCCCAACATTCTCTGTCTGCAGGAATGCAACACCATTGACCTGCCGGCCGAGGTCGGCAACCTGCACCTGGCCGACTCGACCCGCCGCAACCGGCTCGGCCTCGCCATCTACTACCGCAAGGATCGCTTCACGGCGGTCAAAACCCAGACCTTCGCGCTCAAGAAGTCCTTGCACGACCGACTCGCCGCGCCCGCGCACGAACGACTGATCGCCACCCGTCTTATCGACCATGTCGCACAGCGGGAGTTCGTCGTCGCATCGTTTCATGCGGCGCCGCTGACCGCCCTCAATTCCTTGCGCCGTAACCAGATCCACTCGGCACACGAAGAGTTGAGCATCCTCGGCCCCGGCCTGCCGACCCTCATGGTCGGCGACTACAACTACCCGATCTTTCAGGGCAAGCTGGGCAACAGGGTGAACCGCACGGGCTACGACCTCACGCTCAGCGACACGCGCACCTACACCCGCTACAAGTTCTTTCGGGGGCACTTCGACCTCGCGACCTCGATGGGCCTGACGATCTCCAACGTCGAGACGCTTCCGCAGGGAACGTCCGACCACATGCCCATTCTCGTGACGGCCACCTATGAGCAGCAAACGGATGCCGCGCATCACCCCGCCGAGCCAGCGTCGGTGTCGGCAGAGGGCCTCGACTTCATCATCTAGACGCTGCCGAAACAAATGAACCGAAGTCCGGTCAGGGGCACCTCTCGGAGAAGAATCGCGAGAGCCTGCTGCGCGGGCCCTCCGAGCGTTTTTTGTGCTGGGAGTGGGCGGGGCTTGCGCGATCAGGTGAGCAGCTCGAGAACTCCGCGCACGATGGTCGCGATCGACCCGAGGTAGGCCACAATCACGAGCAGGCGCCGGGCCACGTGCGGCTCGATCACCGTGGAGAGCAGGTCGCCAACGATGAGGCCGATGATGCAGGCGCATCCGATCAGAATCCAGACCACGGTGGGTAACTGCGGTACGTCGGCCGAGCCCAGGGCGAATTTCGACGACAGGGACGCCAGCCCGATCGTGAGAAAGTACGGCTGCATCGTGGCGGCAAAGGAACGCTGCGGCCAACCCGTGGCGATCGCGTAGATGCTCACCGCCGGGCCGCCGACGCCGGCAGTCGTGTTCATGAACCCGCTGGTCACGCCCGCAATCACGCGGAAACCCAGCCGGTCCCGCACGACAACCCGGCCGAGATTCACCGAGACGGTCAGTCCAGCGGCCACGAGTACGCCGATCGAGATTTCAAGCCACGCCACGGAGACGAACTGCAAAACGTACGACCCGGGAACAATGCCGACCACGGCGCACGCCGCCAGAAGGCCGTAGCGCCGCCAGTCCACCTGTCGAAACACGCGCATCAAAATCACGCAGGAGGTGAGTGCCCCGCACACGTTGACCACGATGACACCGTCAACCGGTCCCAGCAGCAGAACCAGAAACGGAGCCGCGACCAGCGCGAACCCCATGCCGGTGATGCGCTGCATGCTCGAGCCGATCAGCACGGCCGCAATCACCGGAACGGTCGTCCACACAGTAGGGTCTCCCAGCTCGGTTGTTGCTGCCAACGATACCGGCCCGGGCCGCACCATACGCGGTGAGCGACCACGCGGGGTTTACCGCGGAGACATCCCGCCACGACGAAATGACACGCCCCGCGGCACACCGTTCGCGCTGCTGGTGATCGAGCACGCGCCAGCCGGGTTGCAGGCCGGCTGCGATTGTTCACGTGGAGTCGCCGAAAAGGTAGAGAACGGTCACCGCCACACCCCAAATGAACGTAACGTTGATAGGCGGTATGCACGTTCGGCTTTTCCGAGTGGCGCGAGCCGCAAAACGAAAGGTTTTTCCCTCTTGGACGACGAATGCATCCACGGACTCGAGGGCCAATTGTGCGCCCTGTGTTTTCCCAAAGCCGCCATTGAGCCCGCTACGCCGGTGAAGAAGACCCGCGCCCCGAAGCTGTCCTCGTTGCGCGACCCGTTGCCGACCGCGGCCACGCCGGCCGCGCGCACTGCTCGCCCCGTTCGCTTCGCCGGCGCACCCCGACCGGTGCGTGCCGAACCGCTCTCGGCCGACAATGTCGACGAGCAGCGCGTGTATCACCTCACCCACATCAGCAACCTTGCCGCGATTTTGCACGACGGGCGCTTGCTCGCCAACGAGGCCCTCACCACGCGGCCCACCGTTGACATCTCGACCCCGGCTACTCGCGACGTGCGCCGTGAGGCCCGTGTCGCTGGCGACGGCCGCGGCGTCGCCGAGTATGTGCCCTTCTTCCTGTCGCCGAATGCGACCGTCTGGGAAAACCTGCGCGCCGAGGCCGCTGACCCGCGCCTGGCCCTCAACGCCCATGGGTCAGAGGCCTTCGACTTCGTCATGCTCGTGAGCACGGTCAAAAAGATCTACGACGGACTCGCTGCCCTCCCCGCGACGGATGCCGACCCCACCGAGGACGAGACCGCCCTCATCCCCACGGTGATCGCCGTCACCAACGGTGATGCCGCCGACGAGCTCACCCGGTTCGGCGCCACGCCGGCCACCGCCGAGCGCATGCTGCAGACCCTGCGCGCCGAAGCCGATGGCGCGATGCTCCTCGAAGCCGAGCTGCTCGTGCCCGATGCGTTCCCGATCGAGTGGATCACGCTCATCGGAGTGTCCAACGACAATGTGCGCGAGACCGTGCGCGGCATTTTGAAGTCCAGCTCGTTCAAGCCCAAGGTCGCGGTCTACCCGCCGTGGTTCCACAGCTCCGCTGACGCGCAGTAGCGTAAACCCCGCCGGCCGAGACTCCAGTCGAGACCCCGGTCGTGGTGCGGGTGACGGGGGGCGCCGAGTCGTCCTCGGGCGCGCTCACCGCTAGACGACGCCGAGGGGGAGTTGCTCGCCTGCGGGGAGCTCCACCCGGATGCAGTCGCCCGGGTTCACGACCCCGCCTCTGACCACGACACCCATGATGCCGCCGCGGCGGTGAACCGTACCGGCGGCATCCGTTTTGATGAGCTGCTTCATCAGGCCTTTTTGATAGCCGTTGATGAGCGAGCAGGGGCTGCGCATGCCGGTGATTGAAACCACAGCCTGCGCGCCGAGGTGCAGCCGGGTACCGAGTGGCAGGGACATCAGGTTGATTCCCTCGGTCGTCACGTTCTCGCCGAGTTCGCCCGGCGCTACCGTGTAGCCGGTCGGCACGAGGTCATCGAAGAGCTCGGTGGCCATGAAGTGCACCTGGCAGAGGTTCGGCGCCGAAGGATTGCGCTTTTTTTCATACAGGTGCTGCACCGTCGCCCCGGCGTGCGAGTCGCCCTCCACGCCGAATCCGGCCACAAGACGAATGCTGCTCACCGTCGGTTTACTGAAGCGGTGCTTATCGTCGCGGCTCACGGACAGGACTGTGCCGGGAAGCCTCACGCGTGTCATGCCACCGATTCTGCCACAGCGCACGCACGTTCGAAGAGATGCCGACGACGCGACCGTGCAGGCGTCAGCGTGCCTCCGCCTAACGCTTGACGCAGCGGCACGCGCGGCCTACGTTGCATCCATGGAAAGGTTGCCGATGACCAGTACTGCCCCGGACCAGCCCAACGAGTCGGTGACGGTGTCTGCCCCTACAGAAGAGCCAACAGCGCACATCGCGCGCCCGTACCGGGCTCTCGAACGTGAGCTGGAACGCGCGGTGCGCGATCGGGTGGAGGTCACCCTCCGGGTCACCGCGGCGGTGAACGCGATGCGCGACGGCGGCTGTTCCTGGGCCGACATTGCGCGCATCCTCGGCACCGCACCGCAGACCGCGCACAAAAAATATAGCAAGCCGCGCGCGCCACGGGAGTCGAACGACGCCTGACCTGCCGCGAGATGCGTGCTTGCATCTGCTGCCCGAAAACCCGGGGGCCGCACTTCGGGTCTGCGACCCTCGGTCGGGCTACTGGCATTGTGCCCCAGAATCTTTCGCGGTGATATGGTCTCGATGCAAATTCCCCCCGATTGGAAGGTCACCATGCAAGCCTCCGAAAGACTCAGCAACAACCTGCAGTCCGTTCTCGTCGACATGATCGAACTGCACGTTCAGGGCAAGCAGGCGCACTGGAGCGTCGTCGGCAAGAACTTTCGAGACCTCCACCTGCAACTGGACGAAATCATCATGGATGCGCGCGAGTTCTCCGACGAAGTGGCCGAGCGGATGCGCTCCCTCGATGCCATGCCGGATGGCCGTAGCGAGACGGTCACCACAACGACGCACCTCCCGAAGTTTCCGGACGGCGAGGTCGACACCACCGAGACGGTCACGCTGATCACTGAACGGCTCGATGCGACCGTCGACAACATGCGTAAGGTGCACGATGAGGTCGACGAGGAAGACCCCACGAGCGCCGACCTTCTGCACGCGTTCATTGAAAAACTCGAGCAGTACGCCTGGATGGTCAGCGCGGAAAACCGCAAACCGCGCAAGCGCTCCTCGTCCACGTCGAAGTCTCGGGCGTCCTGACGTTCGGGCCCCCATTCGGGAGCCGCCAACGGAAAGGGTTGACATGCCGGGTGAATCGAAGGTGCTCTGGGCCGACAGCGGCAGCACACAGGGTGGCCTTGCTGGCGCTGCCTTCGCGGTCAACGGTGACGCGCGGCGGGCGCTGACGCTTGCGAGCACTCTCGCCGCCGTTCCCCGGCCAGGGGAGGGCCACACGGCGCAACTCTTCGACACACTGTCGACGCTCGCGGCGGCCGACCTCACGGCGGCGCGGGTGGCCGAGGCGCACCTCGACGCGCGGGCAATTCTGCACCAGGCGGGCTACCCGGCCCGGCCCGACCAAACCTGGGGCGTGTTCGCGGCGGAGAGTGCTGGCCCCGCGGTCACGGCAACCCGGGTCGGCGACCGGTGGCGGCTCGACGGCATCAAGCCGTGGTGTTCGCTCGCGGGATTACTCAGCCACGCGCTCGTGACGGCTCGCGTATCAGGCTCGACTGGCGACCCGTGCCGCCGTCTGTTTGCCGTCGACCTGCGCGATCTGGGCATCAGGGTGCACGACGACGCCTGGGTGGCGCGCGGGCTTTGCCAGGTGACGAGCGGCCCCGTCGATTTTTCGGCCGTCACCGCCGATCCGGTCGGCGACGAGGGATGGTACTTGCGTCGGCGAGGGTTCGCCTGGGGCGGCATCGGCGTGGCCGCCGTGTGGTGGGGTGGCGCCGTGGGAATGGCCCGCACGCTCTACGATTCCACCGCGAACCGCACCCCCGACCAGATTGCACTCGCCCACCTCGGCGCGGTCGACGTGGCCGTGACCGGGTCGAAATTGGCGCTCGGGGCGGCGGCACTCGCCATTGATGCCGGCGAGGCTGACGGGCCAGCTGGTTCCCTGCTCGCCGCACGCGTGCGGGCGCTCGTTGCCCGAACGGTCGACGAGGTTGTATTCCGTATCGGGCATGCGCTGGGGCCGGCTCCGCTCGCGCTCGATGCCCGGCATGCCCAGCGGGTGGCCGACCTGCAGCTTTATGTGCGCCAACACCATGCCGAACGCGATGATGCTGCGTTGGGCCGGATGCTCGTAGCGAGGGGGAGTGCACCATGGTGACTTTCAGTCATTCTGACAAAGGAACGCTTGAGAAGGTCTGGGAGGCAGCTCACTGGCCCGATCGCTTCGCTTCGCTGGACCTCGACGGGCTAAAACGACTTGTCGTGGTGTCGGCGCATCCCGACGACGAGAGTCTTGGCGTCGGTGGACTCATCGCTCATGTCGCCGGGCTCGGGCTGCCAATCGTGGTCATCGTGCTGAGTAACGGCGAGGCGTCTCACCCCCAGTCACCGACCCATGATCCGGCGCGACTCGCACAAATTCGCCGCATCGAGGTGACGGATGCCCTGGCGCACCTCGCTCCCAACGCCCGGGTTCACCTGTTGGAGCTTCCCGACGGCGAACTGGCCGAGCATGTGGGAATCGCCGCGGAAGAAATCGTTGAGGCGATCGGCGAGGCGGGTGGATCCACCTGGGTTGTATCGCCGTGGCGAGCCGATAAGCATCCGGATCATGCAGCGGCCAGTGCGGCGGCCGAGCGGGCGGCGCGAGAACGCGGCGCGCGCCTGTTCGAGTATCCGATCTGGGCCTGGCACTGGTCGACCCCCGACGCTGCGGTCTGGTCGGAGGCGACCGTGCGTTTGTTCGACCTGCTTCCCGCCGAGCGTAAGGCCAAGGCTCGAGCTCTCGCATTTCATCGCAGCCAGGTGGGGCCCCTGTCGGATTCCCTCGGCGATGAAGAGATCGTTCCGGCTGGCTTTCGAGCGCACTTCGCGCGGGACTACGAAACGCTCCTCGAGATGACTCTGAACGGAGCGGCGGATGCCCCGCCCCGGCCCGCTCGCGCACGAAAACCTGCGAATCGCCCCCCTCGCGCCCGGGCCGACCCGAATCAGACCCTCACCGCCGGGTTTTTCGAGGGTGTCTACGCATCGGGTCCCGACCCGTGGGGATTTGAATCCCGCTGGTATGAGAAACGCAAACGCTCCGCATTGATCGCGGCCCTCCCGCGCCAGCGCTTCTCTACCGCGCTCGAGCTGGGCTGCTCGACCGGAGTGCTGACGGCCGAACTCGCCGAGTACTGTGACACCCTGCTGTGCATCGACCTGGTTGAGGAGCCGCTCACCATAGCCCGCGAACGGCTGGCTGGCCGGCCGGGTGTCACCTTTGAGTGCCGCACGGTGCCGGGGGAGTGGCCGGACGGTGCGTTTGACCTCATCGTGCTGTCAGAGGTCGGTTATTACTGTTCCGCGAGCGATCTGCGCCGCCTGCTCGAACGGTGTCGGGCCAGCCTCGCTCCGAATGGAGTGCTCGTGGCCTGTCACTGGCGGCATCCGGTTGCGGAACATCCGCTCACCGGTGACGCGGTACACACCCAGCTCACCCGCGTGGTTGGGCTGCAGCGCACCGTGCACCACCTTGAACGTGACTTCGTGCTCGAGGTTTACGAGCCGCGGCCGGCCCTGTCGGTAGCCCAGCGCGGCGGGCTGGTTCCGTGATCAGTCTCGTTTCCATCGACGTCGTAGCGATCGTCGTTCCCGTGCGCAATGAGGAGCTGCTGCTGCCACGCTGTTTGAGCGCGCTCACCGCGGCGATCGACGCGCTGAGCGCCGTGCCCGAGCCGGACCGACCACGAGTGTTCGTGCTTCTGGTGCTCGATCGCTGCACCGACCTGTCAGCGCGAGTAGCCGCACACTGGACAAACTTCAGCTGCCACGAGATCGAGGCTGGAGCCGTTGGAGTGGCTCGCCGCGTCGGTATTCGGCGTGCGCTGGACCTGCCGCTGCATTCACGAACGGATGTCGCGGCATCCGCTGCGGGTATCTGGATCGCCACCACCGATGCGGACTCGGCCGTGCCGCCGAACTGGCTGGTGACCCAGCTGGCGCTGGCCCGCAACGGTGCCGAACTCGTGCTCGGAACGGTGCAGCCCGACGACGATCTGGCCGTTTCCGAGCTGCGGCGCTGGGAGGCCCTGCACACGATTGGCGAGGGGCATCCGCACGTTCACGGCGCCAATCTAGGCGTACGAGCCGACCTCTACCTCGCCGCCGGCGAGTTTGCACCGGTCGACCGCGATGAAGACGTGCTGCTGGTGGCCTCGCTGCGCGACCTCGAGGTGACCGAGGCCCGCACCGCGCTGATTCCGGTGCTGACGTCGGGGCGACGGGTCGGACGTGTTCCAGCGGGATTCGCCGACTATCTGCGCGATCACGTCGACGCCACACAGCTCGACAGCAAAGCCGCGCACTGATCGATTGCCTGACCGCACCCGAACTCGGCGCTGCAGATGCGATCATGGTGGAATGACCTATCTTCCGAATGAATCCCGATACGAGTCCATGCCGTACCGTCGCGCCGGGCGCAGCGGCCTCAAACTTCCTTCCATTTCGCTCGGACTCTGGCAAAACTTCGGCGACGACAAGCCGCTCGCAACGCAGCGGGCCATTCTGCGTCGGGCCTTCGACCTTGGCATCACCCACTTCGACCTTGCCAACAACTATGGGCCTCCCCACGGTTCGGCCGAAACAAACTTCGGCCAGCTATTCCGTGAGGATTTTGCCGCCCACCGCGATGAGGTCGTGCTTTCAACCAAGGCCGGATACGACATGTGGCCGGGTCCCTACGGCAACTTCGGCTCCCGCAAGTACCTGTTGTCGAGCCTCGACCAGTCCCTCGGCCGTATGGGCGTCGACTATGTCGACATTTTCTACTCCCACCGCGCCGACCCCGACACCCCGCTCGAGGAGACGATGGGGGCACTGCACACCGCCGTCACGAGCGGCCGCGCCCTCTACGCCGGCATCTCCTCCTACTCGCCCGAGCGCACCCGGGAGGCCGCCGCTATCCTGGCCGACCTGGGCACGCCGCTACTGATCCACCAGCCGTCCTACTCCATGTTCAACCGGTGGGTCGAAAACGACCTGCTCGACACGCTCGACGACATCGGTGCCGGCTGTATCGCCTTCTCGCCGCTGGCCCAGGGGCTGCTCACCGACCGCTATCTCGGGGGCATCCCGGCGGACTCGCGTGTGGCGCGTGAGGGTTCGGCGAAGAAATCCATGGTGAGTACCGAGGCGCTGACCCACATCCGGGCGTTGACCGAGATCGCATCCGAGCGCGGTCAGTCGCTCGCCCAGATGGCCCTGGCCTGGGTGCTGCGCAACTCCGCGGTGACCAGTGCCCTGATCGGGGCATCGTCGGTCGCCCAGCTCGAGACGAACGTGGCGGCACTGCAGCACCTCGAGTTCAGCGCCGAGGAATTGGCCGCGATCGACGTGCACGCCGTCGACAACGGCATCAACCTGTGGGCAGCTTCGAGCGACGTCTAACCCCGGGATCAGGGCTCGAGCAGCCCGCGAATATCGTCGGCGGTCAGCGCACTGCTGAACATGGCGTCGTCGTCGAGCACCGCGGTGAACAACTGAGATTTCTGCTTCTGGAGCGCCACAACCTTCTCCTCGATGGTGCCGGTGGCGACCAGCCGGTAGACCATCACGTTGCGGGTCTGGCCGATGCGGTGGGTGCGGTCAACGGCCTGCGCCTCAGCCTGGGGGTTCCACCACGGGTCGAGCAGAAAGACATAGTCGGCTTCGGTCAGGTTGAGACCGAAGCCGCCGGCCTTGAGACTGATCAGAAACACCGGTGCCGCTCCGCTCTTGAACCGGTCGATCACCTCGCTGCGCCGCAGTGTCGACCCGTCCAGGTAGCAATACGGAACTCCCTGCGCGTCGAGCCGGGCAGCGGCGAGCTTCAAAAACGACGTGAACTGGCTGAAGACGAGCGCCCTGTGTCCCTCGGCGATGACATCGTCGAGCTGTACAAACAGGGCGTCAAGCTTGCTCGAGCGCACACCCGCATACTTCTTGTCGACGAGTGAGGCGTCGAGGCTCAGCAGCCGCAGCAGGGTGAGCGAACGAAAAATGATGAATCGGTTCTTGTCGACCTCCTCGATCAAGCCGTAGAGCTTCTGCCGTTCCCTCTGCAGAAACGTATCGTAGAGTTTTTGGTGCGCCGGGTTCAGCGCGATCTGCAGCTCCTGCTCCTGCTTGGCCGGCAGGTCGCGGGCCACGACCTCCTTGGTGCGGCGCAAAATCAGCGGGCGGATGCGCCGCCGCAGCTTCGCGACCCGCTCCGGGCTCGATCCAAGGGTCACCGGCCGCACGTAGTCCTCGATGAATTTGCGTGACGATGCAAACAGGCCCGGTGCGACGATGCTGAACAGCGACCACAGGTCCATCAGGTTGTTCTCCAGCGGAGTGCCAGTGATAGCCAGTTTGAACGGCGTGTTCAGCTCCTTCGCGCAGGCGTAGGCGCGGCTCGTGCGGTTCTTCACGAATTGCGCCTCATCGAGAATGAGGCCGGCCCAGGTCACCGCCTGGTACGCGTCGAAATCGAGACGGAACAATGCGTACGAGGTGACGAGTACGTCGACGTCGGCCGCGGCATCCGCTATGAGCCGGCGGCTCTTGGACTCGGTGGCCGTGAGTGTGCGCACTCGCAGTCCGGGCGTGAATCGGGTTGCCTCGTTCAGCCAGTTCGCCACCACGGATGTCGGTGCCACAACCAGGAATGGCCCTGGTAATGGGAATGTCAACGTCGACTCGGTCGCGTGCACCAGTGCCGCCAGGGTCTGCAGCGTCTTGCCGAGCCCCATATCGTCGGCGAGGACCCCGCCGAGCTGGTGCTTCCAGAGAAATGCGAGCCAGGCGAACCCCTCCTGTTGATATGGGCGGAGGATCGCCTGCACACCTGCAGGCAGCGGAACCGCGTCGATCCCGGCCAGGTCTTGGAGGCCTGCGGCGGCCGCCCGCCACGACGTGGCCGGCAAGGTTTCATCGGCGAGATCCTCAAAATCGTTCCATAGGCTGGCCTGGTAGCGGCTGATGCGCAGGCCGGTCTCCCATTCCTGCAGCGCGCGGGCTTCGTTGATCAGTTCGTGCAGCTGCTCGAACTCGGGCTGTTCGAGCGAGAGAAAGCTGTTGTCGACCAGCTTCAGGCGGGTCTGGCCCTTCGCGAGGGCCTTGAACAGCGGCCCGAACGGCACGGTGATCGCGCCCACCGTGACGATGACGCCGAGGTCGAACCAGTCCCGCTGGTCGGTCTCCACCGTCGTGATCACGAGGTGCGGCACTTCGGTGCGTTCAAAATTATCGGGGAGGACCTCGGGAAAACGTACCGAGGCATCCAAGCTGGTGACTGCGACCGAGCGTTGCAACGATGGGTAGACGGTCCCAAGAAACTCGGCCGTGTCGGCCGCGGGAACCGCTGCCGCATCGACCTGGCCGACCAGATGACGCTGCTCAGCGCTTAGCGGACCAGCCGTCGGCGCCAGGGTGAACACGGTCGGGGCGCCGTACCGCACGCTGTAGACCCCGTGGCCCGCGATGATTCCGGCGGCCTCGAGCGGATGCCCGGTGCCGTCGATGTGCAGGCGAGCTTGCAATACCAACGGGCCGGCAGCATCCGCCTGGGAGGCGTCCAGGCTGATCTCAGCGAGCGACCCGACCCGCACAGAAACGCCTTTCTTGCTGCCGACGAAGCCGATGCCGAGCTGCTCGGCCTCACGCAGAAGCGGCCAGAGCAGCGGGCTGGTGAAATTGTCGAGATAGATCCAGTCGGTCTCCTGGCTCGTGTAGACCTCGCGCACGGCCTTGTAGAGGGCGGCGAACTGGGAGATCCAACGGTGATGTTCGGGGTCAAGGTTGAACCGGTTCAACTGAAAGGTGAGGTGGCTCCACGTCACGTTGCTGCGCACCCAATTACCATTGGCATTCTGGATGACCGGCCGCACGCCGAGCCGGAACTCGCCGTGGCCGGCCACGAGGGCCTTCACCGGTTTGGCGGTCGGCCCACGCCAGCGGTCGTTGGTGCGCGGAGTCTGCTCACGCAGCTCGAACTGTAGCCCCATCGGTACCTTCGGCCCGGTCGCTGACGGCCGTGGTTGGCCGAAATTGCCGATCCGTGGCAGAGCGGATGCGCCGTGCGGCGGTTTCCCCGGCAGCACCAGCCGCTTCCAGGCCGCGGTCCCGTCGGGCCCACTCGCCGGGGCACCCGCCGAATCCGTCATTCCCCTACTTGTCGCTCTCTGAGGCGTTCAGGCCGGCGGCGTCGAGCACCCAGGCGTAGTTGAACGCACGCTCGTGCCAAGCGCTGTACCGACCGGAGACCCCACCGTGACCGGCCGACATTTCGGTCTTGAGCAGGGCGTCCGCGCCCACTTCGCGCAGCTTCGCCACCCACTTAGCCGGCTCGACATAGAGCACTCGGGTATCGTTCAAGCTGGTCACGGCCAAAATTGCCGGGTAGGTGACGGCGCGCACGTTCTCGACGGGGGAGTACGACTTCATGTAGGCATACACCGCGGCATCGTGCAGGGGATCGCCCCATTCGTCCCACTCGATCACGGTCAACGGCAGGGAGGGGTCGAGAATAGAGGTGAGCGCATCGACAAATGGAACCTCGGCGAGGATGCCGGAAAACAGCTCGGGCGCGAGGTTGGCGACGGCGCCCATCAGCAGCCCGCCGGCGCTTCCACCCTCGGCGACCAGCTGAGCCGGGGTGGTGAAGCCTGTATCGATCAAGTGCCGGGCGCAGGCCACGAAGTCGGTGAAGGTGTTGCGCTTAGTCGTGGTTTTTCCATTTTCGTACCAGGTGCGCCCCAGTTCGCCGCCGCCGCGCACGTGCGCGATGGCGAAGACCATACCGCGGTCGAGCAGGCTGAGCCGGGCGATGCCGAACCCGGGATCGATGCTGTGCTCGTACGATCCGTAGCCGTAGAGCAGGGTCGGTGCCGGTGCGCCGGGCGTGACGAGGTCGCGGCGATAGACCAGTGAGATCGGCACGCGGGTGCCGTCCTCGGCGGTGGCCCACTCGCGGCGCTGCTCGTAGCGGGCCGGGTCGTAGCCGCCGAGCACGGGCTGCTGCTTGAGCAGGCGCCTCTCGCCGGTTGCCACGACGAGGTCGTACACCGTCGAGGGGGTGACAAAGCTGGTGAATCCGAACCGGATGGTCGGTTGATACCATTCCGGATTGCCCGCCGAACCGACGGCGAACAATGACTCGTCGAAGTCGAGCTCGGTGAGACCTTTCGCGTCGTGCCGGTCGATGGCGAGCCGAGTGAGGCCGTTTCGGCGGTATTCCACGACGAGAAAATCGGCGAAGGCGTCGACGCTTTCGAGGCGGATCTGCGGGTCGTGCGGCAGCAGCATCCGCTGCTCACCCTGCGGGTCTCGTGCTGCCACGCTGACCAGCTCGAAATTGATCGCACCGCCGCCGTTGTGCACGATCAGCAGGCGGTCTTCTCCGTCGATCACGGCATGCTCAACGTCGTATTCCGTATTGTCCTGCCGCGGCCAGACCACGGTGAAGTCCCCGGTCGGCTCGTTTGCGTCGAGCACCCAGGATTCGGTCGTGACACTCGAGCCGGCCTCGATCATGAGGAACCTGCGGCTGCGCGTGATGCCCACGCCTACCCAGAACCGTTCGTCGGGTTCGTGGAAGATGCTCATATCAGCGTCTGGCGCGGTGCCGATTTCATGCCGCCACACGGTGTCGGGGCGCCAGGCGTCGTCGACGGTCGTGTAGAAGAGGTAGCGACCGCTCGGGTCGAACAGGGCGCCAGCGCTCGTGTTCAAGATCGTGTCGGGCAGGTTTTCACCGGTCGCGATGGTGCGCACGCGGATCGTGTAGCGCTCGTCGCCCCCCACGTCGATCGCATAAAGCAACTGGGCGCCATCTTCGCTCAGGTCGAAGCTGCCGAGCGAGAAGAAGTCGTGGCCTTCGGCTTCGATGTTGTCGTCGAGCAGAATTTGCTCGCTGGGAAGGCCCGGACTGGTCGGGTCGGTGTCGCCGAGGATGGGGGCGACCCAGTCTTCGGGACCACTGATGGGCGCCCGGCAGTGGATGCCGTATTCCTGGCCCTCCACGGTGCGCGTGTAGTACCAAAAGCTGCCGCGACGCACCGGGACGCTCAGGTCGGTCTCCTGGGTGCGGTTCTTGATTTCGTCGAAGATCTGTTGCCGCAGCGATGCCTGGCCGGCGGTGCGGGCCTGTGTGTAACCGTTCTCGGCCTCGAGGTGGGCGAGGACCTCGGGGCTGTCCTTATCGCGCAACCATTCGTAGTCGTCAATGTAAACGTCGTTGTGGTGAATGCGACGGTGCGGCTTCTTTGCGGCGAGGGGGGCGGCGAGCGGGGCGGCGACGGGGGGAGTGATCGGGCCAGAGGTCATTTCTCCAGCGTAGTTTGTGAGGCCGACACTCCACACGCCCGTTCACCCTTGCTCTGGGTGTGTCGAATCAACCGGTTGCCTGCTCTATCGGATCGTAGACAACTCTTATAAAACATCAGCATTCAGCTGAGCTTCTTTCGCTTTTTGGTGTGATTCGGGCTAGAATTGTGGGTGAAGGAGGCATCGCCGCCATGACCCTCACCGTCCCGCCCGCTGCAGCCGGTTCTGTGCCGGAGCCTTCGTTCTCCCGGGTGGCGGCGATTGCGCAGGCTGGTGCGATTCTGGCTGGGGCGTTGGATGGGGTGCGGTTTGGTCACCTCGGCGACACCGAGGCCATCGCGGTAATGGCAGCCCTGGAAGCTCTCGGTCGCAAGGTTGATGGGGCCAGGCTTCGAGCCACCACCGACATTGGTGCGCGCGCCGAGGCCGATCTCGGTACCGGGTCGCTCGCCTATAAGAACGGATGCCGCAACCGGGTCGAGTTCATCAGCCACCTCGCCGGCATCTCCGCCCACGAAGCCAAACGCCGCCTCAAGCTGGGTGAGACCGCCGTGGAACGCACCCCGCTCGGCCTACCCGTGCCAGCCCGTTACCCGGTCATCGCCGCCAGCCTCGGGAGCGGCGACCTCGGTATCGAGTCGGCCGAGATCATCGCCACCACCCTGACCGCGTTACACGGCCGGGTCGGGCAAGACGACCTCGACCGGGTCGAACGCGCCCTCGTCGCCTCGGCGACCGGCGCCATCACCGCAGAGTCCGCCGGGCTACCCGGCGCGGGGATCCGCTTCGCGCCCGACCTGCTGCGGGCGCAAGCCCTGGAGTGGCAGGGCCGCCTCGATCCCGACGGCACCGCCCCCAACGACGACGCCGTCGAAGCCACAAGCACCCTCACGTTCGGGCTGCTCCGCAACGGGCTCTACCCGCTGCGCGCCGACGTCACACCAGAGCTTCGCGGCATCATGGACACCCTGTTCGACACCTACCTGTCGGCCCGGTCGACCACGCCGCGGTTTGTGCCGACGGACCTGCTCAACGGCACGGCCGGCACCGGCACGGGCACCGGCACAGAGCCGTTCAGTGACGACCCGTCCACGGGCGACACCCGCTTCGACGGCGACCGTCGCACCGGCGGAGAGAAACGCGCCGACATCCTCCGCTCCATCTTCGAATCCGCCGCCCGCGACCCGCGCACTCCAACCATGGGCGGCGCCGCCCCCACCGTGCTGGTGCACATCAACGCGGCCGACCTCGACCAGGGCCGCGGCGTCGGCTGGATCGACGGCGTCGAAGCCCCCGTGTCATTTCGCCGGGTGCAGGAACTCATCTGCGCCGGCGGCTACCAACAGGTCCTGCTCGGAAACGACGGCAACGTGCTCTACCTTGGCCACACACTCCGCTGCTTCACCCCGAGACAGCGCGCGGCGATCGCCGCCCGCGATGAGGGGTGCATCATTCCCGGCTGCACCATCCCGGCCCGCTGGTGTGAGGTGCACCACGTCATCCCGTGGCAGCAGAACGGACCGACCAATATCGACAATGGAACCCTTTTGTGCTGGTACCACCACCACACCATCGACACGAGTGGGTGGAAGATCCGCATGGTCAACGGCCGACCGCAGGTGCGGGGGCCTCTGCTCTGGGACCCCTCCCAAACCTGGCGGCCAGCCCGCACCCACCGTGCCAACACCCCCAGCGCTGATCCACCCTGGCGCACGTAGGTGCACATCGTGTTGAGCGTCGAGCGGGTCGACGTGCAGATCAATCGACGCGCACACCCTTGCGCCAGACCGCAGCGGTCAGTGGAACCCCGACGCGGTAGGCCAGGTGCGAAATCGACGGAGCATTCAGAACCTGCAGGTCAGCGCGTCCGCCGACAAACAGGGAGCCGACGGCATCCGCTCCCCGATCGCGGCCGAGGGACCGGGCAGCACCGCGCGTTGCGGCCCACACGGCTTCGCCCACGCTCAGGCCCATCTGCAGCACTGCGGTCGCCACGCACAATGGCATCGACGTTGTGTAGGAGGTGCCCGGATTGCAATTTGTCGCCAGAGCGATGACCACGCCGGCGTCGAGCAACTGTCGGGCTGGCGGAAAGGGCTGCCGGGTCGACAGATCGCAGGCCGGTAGCAGGGTGGCGACCGTCGTCCCGGCGGCCAGCGCATCGATGTCGGCGGGCTCCAGGTAGTTGCAGTGGTCGACGCTCGCGGCGCCGAGTTCAACTGCCAGCCGCACGCCACCGCTGAAACCGAGTTGGTTGCCGTGCACCCGCAATCCCAGACCGGCGGCACGGCCGGCCAACAGTACCTCCCGGGCTTCTTCCACATCGAACGCGCCCGTCTCGCAAAACGCGTCGATGAACTGCACATAGGGGAGCGCAGCAGTGAGCATCGGTCCGGTCACGAGGTCGATGTAGGCGCGACGATCCATGCCGGCGGGCACAATGTGGGCACCGAGAAAGGTCACGACATCGGCGACGTTGGCGGCAGCGCGCGCCGAACGCTCTTCACTCGCCACATCGAGCCCATATCCGGTCTTCGTTTCGAGAAAGGTGGTGCCCTGGGTTTCTGCCTCGTGGCGCAGATTACGAGCTGTGGCCACGAGCTGCTCCTCGGGCGCTGCCCGTGTAGCCGCGACGGTCGTGTTGATGCCGCCAGCAGCGTAGGCCCGGCCAGCCATCCGGGCTTCGAACTCCGCCGAGCGGTCCCCACCGAACACGAGGTGGGTGTGCGTGTCGACCCAGCCGGGTAGAACGGCGCGACCGTCAACATCCGTTCGACGATCGGCAGCGGGCGCCTGAGCGGCCGGGCCGATCCATAGGATTCGACCCTCGCCGATCACGAGGGCGGCGTCGTGCAGTCGTTCACTCGATTCATCGTGCGTGGTCAGTTCGCCGATTCCGGTGACCAGCTCGGTGCCATTCATGTGCTGAGCCTATCGAGAGCGTCGGCCATCAGGGTTGCCGGCCAAGCACCGCCGACCAGCTGACCGCACTCGGCGACCAGGCGCCCGCCAACGACTACGCGCTCCACGTCGGAAGCCGTTGCGGTCAGCGCAAGCTGCTCCGGCACAGACCCGATCGTGCGCACGCTGGTCGTGCTGATCTCGACAAGATCGCACGGGTCGCCCGGTTGCAGACGGTGACGTCCGAGCCCGAGGGCGGCATAGCCCCCGGTCGATGCGCCGGTCAGCAACTCGGCGGGGGCGAAGCGACCACGTTTCTGCGAGGCGAGCCGCTCACCCATTTCGAGACCGCGCATCTCCAGAAACGGATCGATAACCGCGTTCTGATCGGAACCGAGCGCAATCGGCGTACCCGCCGACGCCAGCGCGAGCGCTGGACCGATGCCGTCACCCAGGTCGGCCTCGGTGGTCGGGCACATGACAACGGTCACCCCGGCGTCACCGAGTAATTTTCTGTCGTCGTCCCTCACGTGCGTCGCATGCACCACGCTCAGCCGCGGCGACAGAGCGCCCACTGTATCGAGCAGACCGGTCGGAGTCAGGCCGTACGCCGCCAGACAATCCTCGTTCTCCTGCGGCTGCTCCGACAGATGTATGTGTAAGGGAACCTCCGGCGGCAACCCGTGCAGCAGCTCACGCATCGCGTCGGGCGGAACGGCGCGTACCGAGTGCAGGGCGGCCCCGAGCGTCACGAGCTCGTCGCCGGCAAGTTGTGAACGCAGCGACCGCCACCGGGTCAGCCAGCCAGCCGCACTGCCGTCGCCAAAGGCTCGCTGCTCCGGCGCCAGGTCCCGACCGATCGAGCCCTGCAAATACACGGTGTCGAGCAGCAGCAGACGAATGCCGACCTGCCGTGCCGCCGCCGCGAGCGCCAGTTCCATCGCATGCTCGGTCTCATACGGCTCACCGCTGGGTCGGTGATGCACGTAGTGAAACTCGCCAACGGCAGTGTAGCCACTCACGAGCATCTCGGCGAAGACCGCCGTCGCCAGTGCCTGGTATCTCAACGGGTCCAGCTGCGCGGCAACCCGGAACATCCGCTCGCGCCAGAGCCAGAAATCGCCGCCCTCACCGTGAGTCTGGCCCCGCAGAGCGCGGTGAAAGGCGTGCGAGTGCGCGTTGCCAAAACCCGGCATCACCGTTCCCAAGCAGATGTCCGCAGCCTCCGCCGCGACCCCGCGCTGAACCCGAGCGATGCGCCCAGCCACGTCGACCTCAAGCCGCACCCCCGCGTTGGCTGTTCCGTCGATCAGCAGGGACGCGCACCAGTATCCGGCCGACACCTCAGTCTTCCCACATGGGAACGCGCAGACCGCGCTCGCGGGCCACTTCTTCGGCCCGCTCGTAGCCCGCATCGACGTGCCGCATGACCCCGGTGCCTGGATCGTTGGTGAGCACGCGTTCGATCTTTTCGGCGGCCAATGCGGTGCCGTCGGCGACGATGACCTGCCCGGCGTGGATGCTGCGGCCGATTCCCACACCGCCGCCGTGGTGAATTGAGACCCAGGTCGCGCCCGAGGCGGTATTGAGCAATGCGTTCAGCAGCGGCCAGTCGGCGATCGCGTCGGAACCGTCTTCCATGTCCTCGGTCTCGCGGTAGGGCGAGGCAACCGAGCCGGAGTCGAGGTGGTCGCGGCCGATCACGATTGGCGCACTGAGCTCGCCGGAGGCGACCATTTCGTTGAACCTGAGCCCGGCCAGGTGACGTTCCTGGTATCCGAGCCAGCAAATGCGGGCCGGCAACCCTTCGAACTGCACCTTCTCCTCGGCCTTGGTGATCCAACGGTGCAGCTGTGTGTCGTCTGGAAACAGTTCCAGAATGGCTCTGTCGGTGGCCAGAATGTCGGCCGGGTCGCCCGAGAGCGCCACCCAGCGGAACGGGCCCTTGCCCTCGGCGAACAGTGGTCGAATATAGGCGGGCACAAACCCGGGAAACGCGAATGCCCGATCGTAGCCGCCGAGCTTCGCCTCGGCGCGAATGGAGTTGCCGTAGTCGAACACCTCAGCGCCGGCATCCTGGAATTCGACCATGGCCTGCACCTGCTTGGCCATCGCGGCCCGGGCCCGCACAGTGAACTCTTCGGGATTCTCAGCCGCATAAGCGTGCCACTGTTCGACGCTGACACCCTCGGGCAGATAGGACAGCGGGTCGTGCGCGCTGGTCTGGTCGGTGACGATGTCGATCGGCACCCGGCGGGCCAGCAACTCGGCGAACACGGTCGCGGCATTGCCGACCAGGCCCACGGAGAGGGCGCGGCGTTCTGACTTGGCTGCGAGCACCCGGTCTAACGCCTCGTCGATATCATCGGTCATCTCATCGAGATAGCCGTGGTCGACCCGGCGGTGCAGTCGCGCCGGGTCAACGTCGACAATGAGCACGACACCGTCATTCATGGTGACGGCGAGCGGCTGCGCGCCGCCCATACCGCCCGCGCCGCCGGTCAACGTGAGAGTGCCGGCCAGAGTGCCGTTGAACCGTTTGGTGGCGACAGCGCCGAAGGTCTCGTAGGTGCCCTGCAAAATGCCCTGGGTGCCGATATAGATCCACGATCCGGCGGTCATCTGCCCGTACATGGTGAGCCCGAGGTGCTCGAGCCGGCGAAACTCGGGCCAGGTCGCCCAATCGCCGACGAGGTTGGAGTTGGCGATGAGTACGCGTGGCGCCCACTCGTGGGTGCGAAAGACGCCGACCGGTTTGCCGGACTGCACGAGCAGGGTTTCGTCTTTCTCCAACGTTTCCAGGGTGCGCACGATCGCGTCGTAGCACTCCCAGTTGCGGGCGGCCTTGCCGGTGCCGCCATAGACGACGAGGTCGTCGGGGCGCTCGGCGACCTCCGGGTCGAGGTTGTTCATGAGCATGCGCAGTGGCCCCTCGGTCTGCCAGCTCTTCGCGGTGAGTTCGGTGCCGCGTGCGGCGCGAACGGGGCGTGCGGTGTGGGTGCTAGCGGTCGTCATGCGTGTTCTCCCTCGAATGCTGCTCCTGCAGTGAATGATTACGAGACGGATGCGGCGGCGCGATACAGCGCGCGGCTTTCCGCGAGCAGAACCTGCGCCGTCTGCTTGATGCTGTGGGGTGTGACGCGGTAGCTCGGAACGACCACGCTCAGGGCTCCGACCACGTGGTCACCGACCAGGATCGGCACGGCGATGGCGGTCACGTCCTGCTCGACGCCGTCGCTGATGACGCAGTATCCGCTCACGTCGGTCGCGCCGTCGAGCGCCCGGCCCGACGCACTCGACTCCGCCGGAAACCGGCGGCCAACCCAGTTTGCGTGCCGCACGGGGTGGGTTCCCTCGACGATGGCAATGTAGAGGCCTTGGCGCCCGGGGGCCGGAACGCTCAGATAGGCGGATTCTCCAGTCTGTTCGACCACGCGATTCATGGGTTCGCGGCAGAGCGCGACGAGCGATTCGTGGCTGAGCGCGAGCACGCCGAGCTGCACGATGGCCACGCCCGGGCGATAGGCTCCCGTGTCATCTCGACGCACGAAGGACGTGGATTCGAGCGTGCGCAACAGCCGCAGCGCGGTACTCGGCGACAGGTCGGCGGCTTTGGCCGCGTCGCCGAGGGTGACCGGGCCGCGCTCGCAGACCACGCTCAGGAGGGTCAGGGCGCGTTCCGCAGTGCGGGTGGTGCTGTCTGACTTGCGTGACACCACAACCTGGGCACTCTGCATGGGCGCACCCTCCTCGTGCGCTCAGTAAAACACTGATGTCACTAGATGGCAAGACCTCTGACGACCGTCGCGTCCAACTCGTCAGCCCACAGGATACGGGCGCGCGCAGCCGTGCGGTGATATCAACCGGGGTGAGGTCGGCAGTGCGTGCCGGCATGGACGTCTCCTGATGATGCCGGCGGAGCAGAGACACCCAACGCCCGGGTCTTGAAGGGTGGGCGCGCCGTGATTACCCTGAAAGCATGTGCCGAAATATTCATGTCCTACATAATTTTGAGCCCGCTGCGACCGAGGACGAGGTGCACGCGGCCGCGCTGCAATACGTGCGCAAGATCAGTGGCTCGACGCGCCCGTCAAAGACGAACGAGGAGGCGTTCGATCGTGCGGTGCAGGAGATCGCGCACATCTCGCGGCATCTGCTCGAGGACCTCGTCAGCACCGCGCCGCCCAAAAACCGTGAGGTCGAGGCCGACAAGGCCAAAGCGCGCTCGCAGAAGCGGTTCGCGGCCGCCTAGCGGCTTTGCCATTCCGCAAAATGCACCATAACGGCCGCCACGACGGCGGCTGCCACACCGAAAACCAGACCGAATGCAATGGTGATGCCGGTGTATGCCCCGTCGTCCAGCATGGACAGCAGCACGGCAACCACGACCGACAGCAGCACCACGCCGCCACTCGCACCGAATGCGGCCAGAGTCGTGCGCATGCGCGGCGATTTCACGAGGTGTCGATCGAACATCGCGATGGTAGCGAGGCCGCCAAGCAGCGCGGCTGCCGCTATGACGAAGCCGACGACGCCGTAATTCGCCATGGATAGCACAACAAACCAGAACCGAAAGTCGGTCTCTCCGCTCCCGCCGTCGGTCATCACGACCGCCACGACCGCCGCGAGGAGAAACCCCACGATCGGTGCGAACACGGCGATGCGCCAATACCGCCTAATTATCATGTGCCCACCCTACGCGGTGGCCGGGTTTCAGGCGGTCTTCTAGAACTCGGCCCGGGCGCTCGGCGGCGGATGCTCCACCGGCTGTGGCCGGGGGCGCGCTGTGCCGGTGCGCGCACCAGACGACTTCGCGAGGCGCCGATCGATGCAGCCGACCACGGTGATGCCGGTCATGACGATAAGCCCGAACACGGTCAGCCTCTGTGTACAGAGGCAATACGACTGTGCCGCCCAAAAAGTGTCGGAGACCTACTGCGCGTCCTTTTAACTCTTGATCGTTTCGCGGATGTCATTAGCGAAGAGACAGATCAAGTGTCGTCTCGCTCTTCGTGTCACGCGCGAGATCGCCCTCAACGATGTCGTGGCTGTTGATGACATTGCCCGCGGACTCTGCTGCAGCGCCCGAAAAGTTTGAACCGCCCAATGCCGTTTTTTAACCGATCGTCGACTTGATCATTCAGAAACTGCTTCGTCGACTTTGTTACCAATGATGTGAACTGTGCCGCGATGGTTCGCTTGATCTGACCCATGTACTTGAGCTCCTCAGCAGAGTTGATGATGGAGTCGAGGTCAAACACCTCCTTCGTCACCTTCCTCAATTCAGGAATCAACGTTTCGTCAATGTTCATCGACCTTTACAACCGATGGTCCTACGCTGATCGAATGGTGTCTACGCAGAATCTGCTCCTGCCCGACGGTCGCACGTTGCAGGTGCACGACAGCGCCGACGCGCACAGCCACGTACATGCCTTCACTGTGCTCTGGCACCACGGCTCGCCCCAAACCGGGGCTCTGCTCGACCCGTTGCTGGCGGCAGCGGCCGCACGGGGCATCCGTCTACTGTCGTACGGGAGACCCGGCTACGGCGGGTCGACCGGGCTGCTGGGTCGCACCGTGGCATCGGCCGCCGCCGATGTGGCGCAGCTGGCCGAGCAGCTCGACCTCGACCGTTTCGCGGTGATGGGGGCATCGGGCGGGGGACCGCACGCACTGACCTGCGCCGCCCTGCTGCCGGAGCGGGTGTCGGCCACGGCGTGCCTGGCGAGCCTGGCACCTTCAGATGCCGATGGCCTCGACTGGTTCGACGGGATGGCATCGGATGGTGCTTCCTTGCGCGCAGCGCTGCTCGGCCGCGCCGCCCGCGACGAGTATGAGCAGACGGCCGAATTCGACCCGGAGAGCTTTATCGACCGCGACTATGCGGCCCTCGCGGGCAGCTGGGCCTGCCTCGGAACAGATGTCGGCCTGGCGGCGGCCGATGGAACCGATGGCCTGATCGACGACGACCTCGCCTTCGTGCTGCCGTGGGAATTCAACGTTGGCGACATCGATACCCCGGTGCTCTATGTGCAGGGCGGCCGCGACCGCGTTGTACCGCCAGCGCACGCGACCTGGCTGGTGCAGAACACGTCCGAGGCAGAGTTATGGCTGCGACCTCGCGACGGCCACATTGCCGTTCTGGATGCCTGCGCCGTCGCGATGGATTGGCTGCGAGAGCACTCCTGAGCGCCCGGCCGATAGTCTGAAGCGATGATCGACCTCGTCTGCTCCGAGTGCGCCGCAACCTACCCGGTCGAGAGCCTGGTCTGGCAGTGCACCTGTGGCGGCCTTCTCGACGTGGCCGCGTTTGCCACCGAAGTGGATTCCGCGGCCCTTCCCGGCCGCGCTCCCTCACTCTGGCGCTATGCCGAGGCGCTGCCGATCGCCGTCGACCCCACAATCACGCTGGGGGAGGGAATGTCGCCGCTCGCGCCCTCCCGCGCACTGCGACACGCGCAACTCAAACTCGATTTTCTGCTGCCGACGCTCTCGTTCAAAGACCGCGGCGCCGTAGTGCTCGCGACTCTCGCCAAACGGCTGGGCGTTCGTCGTGCCCTGGTCGACAGCAGCGGAAATGCCGGCACGGCGATGGCCGCCTATTTTGGGCGGGCCGGCATACATTGCACGGTGTACGTTCCCGAGTCCACCTCGCCCGGCAAGCTCGCGCAGATGCGCGCGCACGGCGCAACGGTCGAACGGATAGCCGGTTCACGGGCAGACACCGCCGAAGCGGCCCGGCAGGCGGCAAACAGCGATGGCGTCATGTTTGCAAGCCATGTCTACCATCCGTACTTTCTGCACGGCGTGAAAACCTACGGCTACGAGATCTGGGAGCAGCGCGGGCGCTCACTGCCGGAGACGGTCGTGGTTCCGGTCGGCAACGGCACCATGGTGCTCGGCTGTTACCTCGCCTTTAGCGAGCTCGTCGCTGCGGGGCTTGCCGAGCGGATGCCGCGGATCATCGCAGTACAGGCATCCGCTTGTTCACCGCTCGAACAGGCCATGGCGCAGGGACTCGACGTACCCGTGGCCGTCGACGGCCACGCCACGATTGCCGAGGGCATCGCCATCGCGGCGCCGCCGCGGGGAAAACAAATTCTGCGTGCTGTGCGCGCCACCGGTGGCACCATCATTGCCGTCACCGACCGGCAAACGGCGGCCGCACGCCGGGAACTCGGCAGCGAAGGACTTTTCGTCGAGCCGACCTCGGCGGTGTGTTACGCCGCTGTGCGAGCCGCCGTCGACCAGACTTTCGACGCCGCCAGCCCCACTTGGGCGGTCGCCGCGAGCCTGCTCTCGGCCGGATCGGTGGTCGTGCCCCTGTGCGGTGCCGGCCTGAAATCACCCGGCGTCACTATACCGGTGCCGTCGACGCGGTCGCGTCCGTCCCGCTTCGAACAGATTTGACGCGCCGCTAGGGTTTACAGATGTCGCTGGGTCGGGGATTCACGCCGCTGTGGGCCGGCAGTGCCGCCGGCAACCTGAGCGACGGCCTGGTTTTCGTGGCGATTCCGCTGCTGGCCACGTCGCTGACGTCGAATGCCCTGCTCATCGCCGGTCTCGCCGTTGTGTACTCGGCGGTGCGCTTGCTCGTGGTGGTCCCCGTTGGTGTCTACGTGGATCGCTTTGATCGTCGAACGATGCTGTGGCTGACGAACCTCCTGCGAGCGGCCCTCCTGATAGTGACGTCCGTGCTATTCGCGGTCGGACTGGGTTCGCTCCCGCTTCTGTATATCGCGCTCGCCGGGATCGGAGTGCTGGAAGCTGCGGCAGACAACGCGGCTCTGTCGATCCTGCCCTCGCTGGTGCCAATCCATCAACTCGACCGGGCGAACAGCCGGATTTCCGCGGCTCAGCTCATCGCGGATGAATTCGTCGGCCCGCCGCTTGGAGGTCTTCTCTTCGCCCTCGGCCTGGCGCTTCCCGTGCTGGCCGCTGGCAGTCTCTATCTGGCGGCCGGGTTGTTCTTCCTTGCTTTGCCTCGCCTACGAGTGGCCAAGGTCGTTACCAAGCCGAGCCGGTCCGTCTTCCGTGAGGCCGTCGCTGGCGCTCGATGGTTGCGCGGGCACCGCTTGTTGAACGGCCTTGCCGTCGTGGGCGGGCTGGCGAGCGTCGCCTACATGATGCCATTTTCTGTCTTGGTACTCTTCTCCCAGAAGACACTGGGGCTCGACTCAGCTGGATATGGCCTGATCCTGGCGATTTCCGCATTGGGTGGTCTGGTCGGCTCCGCCATCACTGTCCCACTGCGATCGCGGATCGGATACGGCTGGACCATCACCGCAAGTCTTGTCCTCGGGAGCGCGGCAATGCTGGCGCTGGCGTTCGTGCGTGCGCCGTGGGTCGCCGCTGCCCTGTTGGCGGCCTACATTCTGCACGCCGTTGTATGGGGAATCTGCGTGAGTTCGCTCCGTCAACGCCTCGTGCCCGACGCCCTCCGCGGACGAGTGAACGCTTCCGCCCGGGTGCTCAGCCTCACCGGGTTGACCCTGGGGGCGCTGCTGGGCGGCATCCTGGCGGCGTCCTACTCCTTGTCTGCGCCCTTCCTGGCCAGCGGCGCCCTCTTCCTGGGCTGTGCCGTGGTCGTCTGGTACCTCTTTCGAGCCGATCATGGTCTCATCCCTGCAGCGGATGCCGACGGCCCAGACCGACCGTGATGCCAGACCGACCGTGATGCCAGACTGACCGTGATGCCAGACTGACCGTGATGCCAGACTGGGGGAATGCCAGACACTGACGATGACCTTACCTGCCCCGCGTGCGGCGCCGAGATGATCACGGACGGCGTCGATACTGCCGACGGCCTGGAATCCTGCCATCGGTGCCGCCGCTGCGGGCTGGTCATCGTCGTGCCGGGCCTCTGGCCGGAATAGACGCATTCTCCCGCATAACTTTTCAATTGCAGAAGAAGTGCACTTCTTCTGCGCAACTTTCCTGAGAAGACTGGTTGTTCTTGCGCCAACCTGGGATGAGTAGCCGATAGCGGCCCGCCGGGCCAGAAGTCCCGGCTCAGCCCACCTCACACGTCGAAGGAAAGAACATGACTGTCTACCAGAAAGACATCGAAGCCATCGAAGCGCTCAAGCAGCAGGTTGGAAGCAGCTGGGACGCCATCAACCCCGAGTCTGTCGCCCGAATGCGGGCCCAGAACCGGTTCAAGACCGGCCTCGAGATCGCGCAGTACACCGCGGACATCATGCGCCAGGACATGGGGGAGTACGACGCTGATTCCTCCGTATACACCCAATCATTGGGCGTCTGGCACGGTTTTATCGGCCAACAGAAGATGATCTCGATCAAGAAGCACCTCAAGACGACCAACAAGCGCTACCTCTACCTGTCCGGCTGGATGGTTGCCGCGCTGCGCAGCGAGTTCGGTCCGCTCCCCGACCAGTCCATGCACGAGAAGACGGCCGTCCCCGCGCTCGTCGAGGAGCTCTACACCTTCCTTCGCCAGGCCGATGCCCGCGAGCTCGACCTGCTCTTCACAGCTCTGGACAACGCCCGCATCGTCGGAGACGACAAGAAGATCACCAGCCTGCTGGCACAGATCGACGCCTTCGAGACTCACGTCGTGCCGATCATTGCTGACATCGATGCCGGTTTCGGTAACCCCGAAGCCACATACCTCCTGGCCAAGAAGATGATCGAGGCCGGTGCCTGCGCCATCCAGATCGAGAACCAGGTCTCCGACGAGAAGCAGTGCGGCCACCAGGACGGCAAGGTCACGGTTCCTCACGAAGACTTCATCGCCAAGATCAACGCCGTTCGTTACGCATTCCTCGAGCTCGGCATCGAAAACGGCATCATCGTGTCCCGCACCGACTCGCTCGGTGCCGGCCTCACGCAAAAGCTCGCTGTGACCACCCAGCCCGGAGACCTGGGCGACCAGTACAACTCCTTCCTCGACGTCGACGAGATCACCGAGGCCGACCTCGGCAATGGCGATGTCGTCATCAAGCGGGACGGCAAGCTGCTGCGCCCGAAGCGGCTGGCCAGCAACCTCTTCCAGTTCCGCCAGGGAACCGGCGAGGCCCGCTGCGTGCTCGACAGCATCACCTCGCTGCAGAACGGCGCTGACCTGCTCTGGATCGAGACCGAGAAGCCGCACATCGGCCAGATCGCCGGCATGATGAACGAGGTTCGCAAGGCCATCCCGAACGCCAAGCTGGTCTACAACAACAGCCCGTCGTTCAACTGGACCCTCAACTTTCGCCAGCAGATGTTCGACGCGATGGTCGAAGAGGGCAAAGACGTCTCGGCCTACGACCGTGCCAAGCTCATGAGCGTCGTCTACGACGAGACCGAGCTGGCGCAGCGTGCCGACGAGAAGATCCGCACCTTCCAGCGCGACGCGTCGGCCGAGGCCGGCATCTTCCACCACCTGATCACCCTGCCGACCTACCACACGGCCGCACTCTCAACGGATGACCTGGCCAAGGGCTACTTCGCCGACCAGGGCATGCTCGCCTACGTCAAGGGCGTGCAACGTCGCGAGATCCGCGAGGGAATCGCCACGGTCAAGCACCAGAACATGTCTGGATCCGACCTGGGTGACAACCACAAGGAATACTTCGCCGGTGAGGCCGCGCTGAAGGCTGGCGGCAAGAACAACACGATGAACCAGTTCGAGGAACCGGTTTTGAGCAGCCACTGACTCCAACGGAGTGCGTAACGAAGAAGCCCCAGTCAGTGGACTGGGGCTTCTTCGTTTGTGTGCTAGTGGCCGCCGCCGAGGTGGCCGGCGAGGCGGTTGTGAAGCTCGTGGCTGGCCTCGTTGAGGCCTTCGATGACGACATGCTTGTCGTGCTGCTGGTATTTATAGGTGATGGCGTCGAGCGTGGCGACGGTCGAGGCATCCCAGATGTGTGAGGCCGAGAAGTCGATGACAATGCGGTCCGGGTCGTCGACGTACTCGAACTGCGTCATCAGGTCGTTGCTCGAGGCGAAGAACAGCGCCCCGGTCACCGTGTAATAGGCGGTCGGTACAGGCTGTTCGAGTTCGAGGGTGCGTTCCACCCTGGCGAGGTGGGCGACGCGGCGCGCGAACGCGACCATCGCCACGATCACGCCCGCGACGACGCCGATGGCCAGGTTGTGGGTGAGGACGATGACGATGACCGTGGCGATCATGACGGTGGTCTCGCTCTTGGGCATCCGCTTGAGCGTTGACAAGCGGATGCTGTGCCAATCGAAGGTCAGATACGACACGATGATCATCACGGCCACCAGGGCGGCCATGGGCACGACGGCGAGCACGTCGCCGAGGCCGAGTACCAGAACGAGCAGGAAGATGCCGGCGAGGAAGGTGGAGATGCGGGTGCGGGCGCCGGAGGCCTTGACGTTGATCATGGTCTGGCCGATCATGGCGCAGCCTCCCATGCCGCCGAACAGGCCGGAGAGCACGTTGGCAACGCCCTGACCCCAGGTTTCGCGGGTCTTGTTGGAGTGGGTGTCGGTGATCTCGTCGACGAATTTCGCGGTCATGAGCGACTCGAGGATGCCGACCAGGGCCATGCCGAGGGCGTAGGGGGCGATGATGGTGAACGTCTCCCAGCTGAGCGGGATGCTCGGGAAGAACAGCTCAGGAAAGCTCTTAGGCAGCTCGCCCTGGTCGCCGATCGTCGGTACGTTGATAGCCATCAGCACGGTGACGACGGTGATGACGACAATCGCCACGAGCGGCGCGGGAATAACTTTGGTGATGCGGGGCATGACGATCATGATGATGAGGCCCGCCGCGACGAGCGGGTAGACCAGGAAGGGGACGCCGAGTAGCTGGGGCAGCTGTGAGGTGAAAATGAGGATGGCGAGGGCGTTGACAAAGCCCACCATGACGCTGTGGGGGATGAACCGCATGAGCTTGGCGACGCCGATCAGGCTGAGCACGATTTGAAACACACCGGCGAGGATGACCGTGGCGATGAAGTAGTCCATGCCGTAGTCGCGGGCGACGGGGGCGATGACGAGGGCAACGGCGCCGGTGGCGGCGGTGATCATGGCGGGGCGTCCGCCGACGAAGGCGATGGTCACGGCCATGACGAACGAGGAGAACAGGCCAACGCGCGGGTCGACGCCGGCGATGATCGAAAAGGCGATCGCCTCGGGAATGAGGGCCATGGCCACGACGAGGCCGGCGAGGACCTCGCGGGTGAGCAGGCGGGGCGTGCGCAAAGCGGTGAGGACGGAGGGTTCCGCCCGGTAACGGTTGGGCGCGGTGGATTTGTGAATAATGGCCATGAGGCCTCCAGAAGCTGGGCCGGCTGTGCGGCCGAAATGGATACAGAGAGTTTGGATGGGCGCCGCGGTGCGCACCTCCACCGGTCATCGAGGACAATGGTGGGAGAGTGGGCTCACAGATGAAGGTCAGCCGACTCCTGCAACACTACCCTAACGTAAGGGTTGATTGCGACTCCAGGGAAAGAGGTCTTCCGGTGACATCAAGCGCGACAGGGTCCGCGGTCACGATGCACATCGGCGAGCTCGCGGAGAAAACCGGGCTGTCGCTGCGCACCATTCGCCACTACGACGAGGTCGGCCTGCTGAAGGCATCCGCTCGTACCGAAGGCGGATTTCGCCTGTACACGCAGGAAGATCATTCTCGGCTGATGGTGATTCGACGGATGAAGCCGCTCGGATTCTCCCTCGACGAGATGATGGCGTTGTTGAAGGTCATCGACACGATGCAGGGTGGCGTGGCCGGCTCGAACAATCCGAGTGTGCGCGCGGAGCTTGACGCGTTCGTTGCCGAGGCAGTGGAGCGTCGTCAAAAACTGCAGGACCAGCTGGCAATGGCGGACGAGTTTCTGGAGTTGCTGCGCATGCAGTAGCAGCCCGACATTTCGCCGATCTACGCCACGCCGGCTGGCCGCTTCCGCTTGAGCAGGCGTGATACTGCGAGAATGATCGCGACTATGACCAGGCCCAGAATGAGCCCGAACACGGCCGACATCGCAGTGTCGGTGACCCAGACGACGACAGGTCCGGCCGATTCTATGGCGTTCGTCACGGCGTGCAGCACGTCGTAGGGAACGTGCCAGAACGTGTCGGCCAGGTTGGCGATCACCAGGTGGCCGCCAACCCACAGCATGGCGACCGTTCCGATGATGCCGATCACACGGAACACGGTGGGCATTGCCTGCACAATGCTTGCGCCGATGCGTCGCACCCGTCGTGCTGCGTTCTCCATCAGTGCCAATCCGACATCGTCGATCTTGACCAGCAGCGCGACCGCGCCGTAGACGAGCACTGTCATGCCGAGGCCGATCACGACCAAAGCGCCGAGCGTCATCCAGATCCCAAAATCGGGATCGAGGCCCGCCAGTGCGATCAGCATGATCTCTGTGCTGAGGATGAGATCGGTACGAATAGCGCCGAAGATCAGCTTCTTCTCATCCCGCGATTCGGTTTCGTCGGTGGCGTGATGTGCGCCGAACCATTCCGTGACTTTCTCCGCACCCTCGAAGCACAGATACGTCCCGCCGAGGATCAGCAGCCACGGCAAGACCCACGGCGCGAATGCGGAAAGCAATAGTGCGAGCGGGATGATGATGATGAACTTGTTGAACAGACTGCCCAGGGCGATCCGCCAGACGACGTGGAGCTCGCGCGCCGGTGAGAGCCCCTGAACGTATTGCGGGGTGACGGCCGCGTCGTCGATCACAACGCCGGCGGTCTTGGCACTGGCCTTGAGGGCGGCGGTGAGTATGTCATCGACCACGGCGAGCAAGCCGACCGACATCTAGTTCTCCTCGGTTTGGGGCGTCCTTCTGGTGCAGGGCGACCAATCGAGGCCGTGTGTCCGAACACCACGGCGTAATCCGACCTTCGTGGCACGAGACACGGTGCCCCCAGGCAGATTCGAACTGCCGCCCCTGCCTCCGGAGGGCAGTGCTCTATCCCCTGAGCTATGGGGGCCAGGGTGGTTCAAGGTTAGCATCATGGCTCGGCCACCAGGACCCACCGGCAGCATCCGCTACCCGAGGTGTCCGAGCACCGACGACATGAGGCCTTCGGCGTCGCCGGGCTCGCCGAACGCGGGGGTGCTCAATGTGACCCAGTAGGTTTCGGTGAAGACCTGAGCCTGGCCGTTGCCGCCGGCGTCGGTGAAGAACCCGTCGACGGTCGGCGGGGTGCCGTAGGTGGGCACGGGCTGGCTGTCGGCATCCGCTTGCTGCTTGAGTGTGGTCATCAACACATCGTTGGGTGCCACGACCGAAACCTCGACAAGCTCCCCGCTGGTCTGATTCGACCAGCCGCAGCTCAGTCCGTTGTAGGTCTGAGCGATCGTGGCCAGACCATCGGCGGTCGGCGAGTAGTCGGGCGCCGTGCCGTAGTTCGGGTTGAATTCGTAGACATCCTGCAGGGTGAGCAGATCACCACAGGTCTGCGCGATCGGAGAGCCGGTCGCTTCCGGTGTCGGCGTCGGAGACGACGAGGGGACCGCGCTGGTCGTCGGGTCAGCGGATGCTTCGCTCGTCGCAGCCGCGGAATTCGTCGGGATCGGGGTGTCGCCACTGGCGCATCCACTCAGAACGAGGGAGAACAGTGCACCGCCGGCGAGCACCAGGCCGGCTCGTCGGCGCGCGGAAAGCCGAGCGGCACGCGCTGCGGTACGAGTGAATAGGGGGTAGACGCGTGTATCAGTCACGCGTTGACCTTACCAACAGGACGGGCCGGTACGATCGAGCAGTGACTCCTGCAGAACTCTCCCAATCCCTTTTCGACCTCATCCAGGGCGTCAGCGAACGCCGACGTCAGGCTGACACGGCAGGGGCAGACCTCGGGCTCACCCTCGCCGATGTCGCCGTCGAACGCCCGCGCAACCGCGACCACGGCGACTGGGCCTCGAGCATCGCGCTGAAGATCGCCAAACCCCTCGGCGCCAACCCGCGTGAAATCGCGGCCGAACTGGCCGCCGGTCTCGAACAGCTGGCAGACGTCGCATCCGTTGAAATCGCCGGGCCCGGCTTCATCAACATTCGCCTCGAGGCGGCGGCGGCGGGCGCACTCGCCAAAACCATCGTCGACCAGGGCACCGTCTACGGCACCGGACACCGGTATGACGGGCTCAAAATCAACCTCGAATTCGTCTCGGCCAACCCCACCGGTCCGATCCACATGGGCGGAGTGCGCTGGGCTGCGGTCGGCGACAGCCTGGCCCGCGTGCTGGCGGCCCAGGGCGCCGCCGTGACCCGGGAGTACTACTTCAACGATCACGGTTCGCAGATCGACCGCTTCGCCCGCAGTGTGCTCGCCAGCTACCTCGACGAGCCCACTCCCGAAGACGGCTACGGCGGAGCGTACATCGGAGAAATAGCCGCCAACGTGCTCGCCAGGTACGACGGCGACGTCGCCGCCCTGCCGCGCGAGGAGCAGCAAGAAGTGTTCCGCTCGATCGGCGTCGACCTCATGTTCACCGAGATCAAAGACAAACTGCACGGCTTCGGCGTGGACTTCGACGTGTACTTTCACGAAGATTCCCTGCACGAATCCGGCGCCGTCAACCGCGCCATCGAACGCTTGCGCGAGCAGGGGCACATCTTCGAAGCGGATGGCGCCATCTGGCTGCGCACGACCACATTCGGTGACGATCGTGATCGGGTGATCATCCGCTCGAATGGCGAACCGGCCTACATCTCCGGTGACCTCGGCTACTACCTCGACAAGCGCGAACGCGGATTCGACCAGTGCCTGATCATGCTCGGTGCCGACCATCACGGCTACGTCGGCCGCATGATGGCAATGGTCTCCGCCTTCGGCGACGAGCCCGGCGTGAACCTGCAGATTCTGATCGGCCAGATGGTCAACCTGCTCAAAGACGGCGAACCGGTGCGCATGTCCAAGCGGAACGGCACCATTGTCACCCTGGACGACCTCGTCGACGCCGTCGGTGTCGACGCTGGCCGCTACGCCCTGGTGCGCTCGAACAGCGACTCGCAGCTCGACATCGACCTCGACCTGCTGGGCAAACGCACCAACGACAACCCCGTCTTCTACGTGCAGTACGCCCACGCCCGCACCTGCTCGGTCGCCCGTAACGCGAGCGCGAGCGGCGTCGACCGTACCGTCTTCGCCCCGGAATTACTCACCCACGACAGCGAATCCGCGCTGCTCGGCGTGCTGCAGGAATTTCCGCGCGTCGTCGCCCAGGCCGCCGAACTGCGCGAGCCCCACCGCGTCGCCCGCTACATCGAAGAGGTCGCCGGCTACTACCACCGCTGGTACGACAACTGCCGGGTCATTCCGCTCGGCGACGAACCGGTCACCGACCTGCACCGCACCCGCCTCTGGCTGAACGACGCGACCGGCCAAGTGATTCGCAACGGCCTGGGCCTCGTCGGCGTTACCGCCCCGGAGCGCATGTAATCATGGCCAGGACCAAACGTCGCGGCCTCGTCCCGCTGATCATCGTTGGTGTACTGGCGATTCTGCTCGTCGTCGCCTATTTTCTTGTCGACAGCGGGGTGCGCGCGTTCGCGCAGGATCGCGCCGAAACTGCGATCAGCAACCGGATGCCCGCTTCCGTGACCGGTGACGTCACCGTCGCCATCGGCGGCACTTCCGTCATCGCACAGTTCATCACCGGCAGTTTCGACCAGATTGAACTCACCGCGCCGAACCTGACGGTCGACGGCGTACCGGCCTCCGTTCATGTCATCGCCCGTGATGTGTCGACCAACACCGCCAAGGCCATCGGCTCGCTCAACGCGACGCTCGACCTCGACCAAGACGCCCTCAACCAGCTCGTGCAGGCCTCCGGTACCGCGCCCGCGGACGCCGTGATGACCCTTGGCGACGGCACGGTGGCGTACACCGGCACGGTGGCGTTGTTCAATTTCAACGTCGGTTACACCGCCACCGCCACGGCCACGGCCACCGGCGATAGCCTCAACTTCACGCCCACCGAGGTCACAGTGACGAGCGGCGTCGGCGACATCGACGCCACCCCCCTCGTCAACCTGATCCTGCAGCAGGCGCCGATTGGGGTCTGCGTTGCGAGCTATCTGCCCGAGGGAGTCGAGCTGAGCGGCGTCGATATTTCGCCCGAGCGGGCACGCGTTACGCTGGAGTCGAGCAGTCTTCGGCTCACCGCGCAGTCGCTGACCACCTTCGGCAGCTGCGCCGGCTGATTAGAACGCCACCATCTGCGGCGATAGAATACGGCCTGGCACGCCCGTTCACCCGGGCTGACCCATTTTCCGGCTTCAGGGACCAACCCGGGTTCGCTCGCTGAGATTCCCCTTCGACTCTCGTGAGGTAACTCCTGTGACACCTGCACCAAATCCGCTGGCGCCCGACTGGTTGCGCCTGCCCACCGACGCCAACGAGCTCGCGCCCGGGCTGTGGCCCGCCTCGGCTTCCCGCAACGGCACCGGCGAGCTCGTGCTCGGCGGCGTGACGGCCACGGCCCTTGCCGCCGAATTCGGCACCCCGCTCTACGTCATCGACGAAGCGGATGCCCGCGCGAGCGCCGCGGAGATGCTCGCCGTGTTCCAGGCCGAGTTCGCCCGCATCGGTACCAGCGCCAAGGTGTACTACGCCGGCAAGGCTTTTCTCTCGACCGAGATGGTGCGCTGGATGATCGCCGCCGGCCTCAACATCGACGTGTGCAGCGGCGGTGAACTGGCCGTGGCGCTCGCCGGCGGTGCCGATCCGGTCCGGCTCGGTTTTCACGGCAATAACAAGTCACTCGCCGAACTGGATCAGGCCACCCGGGTCGGTGTCGGCACGATCGTGATCGACAGCGAGGTTGAAATTGGCCGTGTTGCCGAAGCCGCCGCTCGAAATGGTCGGGTGCAGAACGTGCGCCTGCGCGTGAACAGCGGCGTGCACGCGCACACCCACGATTTTCTGGCCACCTCGCACGAAGACCAGAAATTCGGTATCGTGCTCACCGATGCGCCGAGGCTCGTCGCCCTTATTCGCGCCGAACCGGCGCTCAATTTCGTCGGCCTGCACTGCCACATCGGCTCGCAGATCTTCGGCGCCGACGGATTCGCCGAGTCGGCTGCCCGGCTGCTCGATGTGCACGCCGCCCTGCTCGCCGATGGCCCGATTCCCGAGCTCAACCTCGGCGGCGGCTTCGGCATCGCGTACACGAGCGCCGACGAACCCACCCCGCTTCGCGAACTGGCCGTCGCCCTGGCGGACATCGTCGCCGCCGAGTGCACCCGACTGAACATTCCCGTGCCGGTCGTCGCGTTCGAACCCGGCCGCGTCATCATCGGTCGCGCCGGCGTGAGCCTCTACCGCGTCGGCACGACCAAGGCCGTCGACGTCTCCGGCAACCCGCGGCTCTACATCAGCGTCGACGGCGGAATGAGCGACAACGTGCGCCCGGCCCTCTACGGCGCCGACTATGCCGTGCGCCTGGCCGATCGCAGGTCCAGCAGTGCGCCGGTACTCGTGCGCATCGCCGGCAAACACTGCGAGAGCGGCGACATCGTCGTCGATTCCGACTACCTGCCCGGTGATGTGACTCCCGGCGATCTGCTGGCCGTGCCGGCCACCGGCGCCTACTGCTGGGCGCTGTCCAATAACTACAACTATCAGGGACGCGCGCCGGTCGTCGCCGTACTGAACGGATCAGCGCGCATGCTCGTGCGCGGCGAGACGATTGCCGACCTGCTCGCGCGGGACACCGGGGTTCGGCCGCCCGCCGACGGAGCAACACCCACCGAGGGAACACTCACCGAGGGAACACTGTGAAGATCGAATACCGCAATCTGCGCGTCGCCCTCCTCGGCGGCGGATCCGTCGGCGGCCAGGTAGCGCGCCTGCTGCTCGAACAGGGTCCAGAGCTCGCCAACCGCGTCGGGGCCACCCTCGAACTGGTCGGCATCGCGGTTCGCGATGTGAACGCGGAACGCTCTGTCGACCTGCCGCGCGAACTGTTTACGACCAACGCCGAGGAACTCATCCTCGGTGCCGATATCGTCATCGAACTGATGGGCGGCATCGAGCCGGCCCGCAGCTACATCCTGCTCGCGATCAGTTCCGGAGCGGATGTTGTCACCGCCAACAAGGCGCTGCTCGCCCTCCACGGATCCGAACTGTTCGCGGCCGCGAACCATGTCGGCGCGCAGATCAACTACGAGGCCGCGGTCGCCGGGGCCATTCCCATCGTTCGACCGCTGCGGGAGAGCCTCGCCGGAGACCAGATCAAGCGAATCCTCGGCATCGTCAACGGCACCACCAATTTCATTCTCGACCGGATGGATACCGAAGGGTCCAGTCTCGAAGACGCGCTGGCCGAGGCGACCGCGCTCGGCTACGCGGAGGCCGATCCGACCGCCGACATCGGAGGGTTCGATGCGGCGCAGAAGGCGGCCATTCTGGCGAGTCTGGCGTTTCACACCACGGTGCCGCTCGCATCCGTCTATCGCGAGGGCATCACCGCGGTGACCGCGGCGCAGATTGAATCGGCCCGCAAGGCCGGCTATGTCGTGAAACTGTTGGCCATTTGCGAGCGCGTCACCGACGAGAACGGTGTCGACGGGGTATCGGCGCGGGTCTACCCGGCGATGGTGCCGCGCAGCCACCCGCTCGCCGCGGTCCATGGAGCCAACAATGCCGTCTTCGTCGAGGCGGAATCCGCCGGCAGCCTCATGTTCTACGGTGCCGGAGCCGGGGGAGTGGAGACGGCGTCGGCCGTGCTCGGTGACGTCGTCTCGATCGCCAGGCGCCACGTCGCCGGTGGGCCGGGAGTGGCTGCATCGAGCTATGCCGCCCTGCCCGTCTTCGACATCGGCCGGGTCACCACCCGGTACGCGGTGACCCTCGAGGTCACCGACGAGCCCGGGGTGCTCGCGACCATCGCGAGCGTGTTCGGCCGGCGCAAGGTGTCGTTGGCGCTCGTAGAACAGTCCATAACGCCGGCCGTGATCAAAACGGCGAGTCGTGCAGCCCGCCCGGCCACGGCTACCCTAGTCATCGGGACCCATGACGCAACGGAGGCCGCGCTCGCCGCCACCGTGCAGGACCTGGCCACCAACAGTGTTGTCACCGACGTTGCATCCGTACTGAGAGTTGAAGGAGTCTGATGTTCAGCCCAAGCGAGACCAGTCCCAGCCTGACCAAGCCCGGCGCGATTATCAGCCGCCAGTGGCGCGGGGTATTGAACGAATACTCCGACCGACTGAACATCTCGGCCGCGACCCCGATCATCACCCTGGGTGAGGGCGGCACACCGCTCATTCCGGCCGCCGCGCTCTCCGCCCGCACCGGTGCCAAGGTCTGGATCAAGTTCGAGGGCATGAACCCGACCGGGTCGTTCAAAGACCGCGGCATGACCATGGCCATTTCCAAGGCCATGGAAGACGGCGCGAAAGCCGTCATCTGCGCCTCGACCGGCAACACGAGCGCCTCCGCCGCTGCCTATGCCGCCCACGCTGGCATCACCGCCGCCGTGCTCGTGCCTGAGGGCAAGATCGCCATGGGCAAGCTCAGCCAAGCCGTCGCCCACAACGCGCAGCTGCTGCAGGTGCAAGGCAACTTCGACGACTGCCTCGACATCGCCCGCGACCTCGCCACCAACTATCCGGTGCACCTGGTCAACTCGGTCAACCCCGACCGCATCGAGGGGCAGAAGACCGCCGCCTTCGAGGTCGTCGAGGCACTCGGCGACGCCCCCGACTTTCAATTCGTTCCGGTCGGCAACGCCGGCAACTACACCGCGTATTTTCGCGGCTACAGCGAAGAGGTCGCGCGCGGCGCCACGACGAAGCTGCCGCGCATGTTCGGCTTCCAGGCCTCCGGCAGCGCCCCGATCGTGCTCGGCCACCGCGTCGACCAGCCCGAAACCATTGCGAGCGCCATCCGCATCGGCAACCCGGCGTCGTGGGACCTTGCGCTGAACGCGCGGGAGCAGAGCGACGGCTACTTCGGCGCCATCACCGATGCGAAAATTCTCGAAGCCCACCGCATCCTCTCGGCCGAGGTCGGGATCTTCGTGGAACCGGCATCCGCGATCGGTGTGGCTGGTCTACTCGAGCGTGCCGAAGCCGGGTTCATTCCTCAGGGATCGACCGTGGTTATCACGGTCACCGGTCACGGATTGAAGGACCCGCAGTGGGCGCTGCGTACCGCCGACGGCTCCGACGTTTTCCCCACCATCGTTCCGGTGGACACCGCCGAAATCGCGAGCGTGCTCGGCCTGGCCAAGGCATGACCAGCCCCGTTTCACTACTCGGCCGCGCGGTCTCGGTGCAGGTACCGGCCACGACGGCCAACCTCGGCCCCGGCTTTGACACCCTCGGCTTGGCGCTCGCCAAATACGACCAGCTCGAGGTGACCGTGCGCGCCGAACCCGGTGTGTTCGTCGAGGTGCACGGTGTCGGTGCCGGCCTGGTACCGACCGACGAGAGCAACCTCGTCGTGCGGGCCATCATCCACACCTTCATGGCCGTCGGCCAGCCCATGCCCGGACTCGATATCGTGGCGCACAACGTCATTCCGCACGGGCGCGGCCTCGGCTCCTCCGGCGCGGCCATCGTGTCGGGCATCATGGCCGCGAAGGGACTGCTCGAGGGCATCGTCGACATCGATGCCGAAATGTTGCTCGTGCTCGCCACCGAGATGGAAGGACACCCCGACAACGTCGCTCCGGCGCTGTTTGGCGGATTGACCATTGCCTGGACCACCCCGGAGGGCCCACGTCACAAGAAGCTCATGGTGCATCGTGGCGTCAAGCCGCTCGTGTTCGTGCCAGAGCAAGAAATGTCAACCGCGCTCGCACGCAGCCTGCAACCGGCCTCGGTGCCGCACGAGGATGCCGTCTTCAACCTGTCGCGTTCCGCATTGCTGATCGCTGCCCTCATACAGAGCCCGGAGCTGCTGCTCGCCGCGACCGAGGACAAGCTGCACCAGAGCTACCGCGCCGCCGCCATGCCGGAGACGAACAAGCTCATTATTCTGCTGCGCGCCGCCGGCTTCGCGGCCGTCGTGTCCGGTGCCGGGCCATCCATTCTCGTGCTCGCTAGCGACCCTGGCCAGCGCCTGGTGGCGGCCGAACTCGTCGCGAGTCAATCAGATACCCCGTGGCGCGCCCTGATGCTCGCCGTTGACGTGCAGGGTGCCACCGTGCATCCGCTCACCCAGGAGAGCGCTGCGTAGCGAGCGTTCCGACGGACCGGCGCGCCGCGCGCGCGTCGGTCCGGCTGGCGGTGGAGTGCTATGGTTGAAGCGCACCCGATAGAAACCGCCCATGGCGACATCTTCTCCGGTGCATTCCCTCCCTCACTGCTATTGCGATTTCGTGCGTAGCTGTGTGTCTTTACACCAATCCCCTCCACTTGTCGGATTGGATCACCCGCAGCGCATTCGTCGCTGCATACATCTCCTGGCCTGAATTTTTGTTCGGCAGGGGAAAGGAACCCCCTTCGTGACTGATGTCAACCTCCGCGCCACTGGCTCGGATCTTCCCCGCCTGAGTACTCTTCGCGTGTCCGAGCTTCAGGCTCTGGCCCTTGAACTGGGAATCTCCGGCGCTTCCAAACTTCGTAAAGGAGAACTCGTGGCCGCAATTACCACGGCTCAGACAGGTGCCAGCGGCGCTGCTTCCGTCGAAGCTACGCACGCAGTTGATACTGCGCCGGTTGATACTGCCCCGGTTGATACTGCGCCGGTTGATACTGCCCCGGTCGCTGCTGCCCCGGTTGCCGTCGTACCCGAGAGCGCACCGATCGAGAGCCTCGCCGAGGCTCTCGAAACCGCCCCGCGCAAGCGAGCACCGCGTCGTGCCAGTACCAGCACGGCCGCTCCCGCCAAGTCCCACGTCAATGCCGACGCCAGTACCGGATTTGGCATCATTCTGCCTGACGCTCCCGCCGCCGGGTCCCGCATCGCCCGCAACGCCCGTGGCGCGGCGGTTTCCAATGCGGTGACTTCCAGCACTGATCCTGCAACGGCGGATGCTGCGGCATCCGCTTCAGAAAACGCCTCCACCGACGTCGCACCAATTATCGACAAGCCGGTTCGCCAAACGCGTAAGCGCGTGCAAGTGGCGACCACGCACATTGACGACGTTGCCGCCGTGGTCTCCGACTCCGCTGATGCGCCCGTCGAAACACCCGTCGAGGCACCTGCTGAGGCACCCGCCGAGAACGCACCGGCCGCCCGCCGCCCGTCCCGTCGTGCCTCATCGCAGCGCCCTTCCGCTGAAACGCCCGCCGAGTCGCCCGCCGTGTCTGATGATGACGTGGCCGCCGATCTTGAAGTCGTTGACGCTTCGGAGACCCTGACTGACGCACCCGCCGAATCGACGGAGGACTCGACCGACTCCGGCGTACCCCGCCAGGGCCGCAGCCGTAGCCGCAGCCGTGGTGCTGAGCGGGCGCAGGGCGCTGACCGCAGCCAGGGCGATCAGGCTCCGGCCACCGATCGCCAGAACAACCAGAACAACCAGAACAGTCAGAACAACCAGAACGACCGCAACCAGAACGGCACCAACGATGAGGGAATGACGCGGGCGCAAAGCCAGCGTCAGGCTCGCAACGAGCGAAACCAGGAACGCAACCAGGAGCGTGCACAGGCGCAGGCCGAGCGCAACCAGGGCCAGGGCGACCGCAACCAGGATCGCAATCAGGGCCAGAACGATCGCGGCCAGGATCGCAATCAGGGCCAGGACCGCAACCAGGGTCCCGACCGCAACCAGGGTCCCGACCGCAACCAGCTCGACGACGATCTGAACGGCCGCGGCAACCGCAACCGGTATCGTGACCGCAAGCGTCGCGGCCCGAACCAGGGTGACGACTTCGAACCCGAGGTCAACGACGACGACGTTCTCATTCCCGTTGCCGGCATCCTCGACGTGCTCGACAACTACGCGTTCGTGCGCACCTCCGGCTACCTGCCCGGCGCGAGCGACGTCTACGTGTCACTCGGCCAAGTCAAGAAGTACAACCTGCGCAAGGGTGACGCCGTCGTCGGATCCATCCGCCAGCCGCACGAGGGCGACCAGTCCGGCCGCCAGAAGTACAACGCCATCGTCAAGGTCGACTCGATCAACGGCCAGACCGTTGAGGCGGCCCAGGCCCGCGTCGACTTCCACAAGCTCACCCCGCTATACCCGACGGAACGCCTGCGCCTCGAGACCGAGCCGGGCAAACTCACCCAGCGCATCATCGACCTCGTCGCCCCGATCGGCAAGGGCCAGCGCGGCCTGATCGTCGCGCCGCCCAAGGCCGGCAAGACCATCGTCATGCAGCAGATCGCCAACGCCATCGCCACCAACAACCCCGAGGTGCACCTCATGGTCGTTCTGGTCGATGAGCGCCCCGAAGAGGTCACCGACATGCAGCGCACGGTGAAGGGTGAGGTCATCGCCTCCACCTTCGATCGCCCCGCCGAAGACCACACCACGGTCGCCGAACTCGCCATCGAGCGCGCCAAGCGTCTGGTCGAACTGGGTCACGATGTCGTCGTGCTGCTCGACTCGATCACCCGCCTCGGCCGCGCCTACAACCTGGTGGCGCCAGCCTCCGGTCGTATCCTCTCCGGCGGCGTCGACGCATCCGCTCTGTATCCGCCGAAGCGCTTCTTCGGCGCGGCGCGCAACATCGAGAACGGTGGCTCACTCACCATCCTCGCCTCCGCGCTCGTCGAGACCGGTTCAAAAATGGACGAAGTCATCTTCGAGGAGTTCAAGGGCACCGGCAACATGGAACTTCGCCTGTCGCGCCAGCTGGCTGACAAGCGAATCTTCCCCGCCGTCGACGTGAACGCATCGGGCACCCGCCGCGAAGAAATGCTGATGAGCGCCGATGAAGTCAAGGTCACCTGGAAGCTGCGCCGCGCCCTCGCCGGGCTCGAACAGCAGCAGGCACTCGAACTCATCCTCGGCCGTCTCAAGGAGACCTCGTCGAACGTTGAATTCCTCATGCAGGTTCAGAAGTCGATGCCGACCCTGAACGGGTCAGACAAGGACAAGTAATGTTCGAATCCGTCCTCACGCTGCTGGCCGAGCACGACGACCTGCAGTCGCAGTTGGCGGATCCGGAGCTGCACGCCAATCCGGTCCGTTCGAAGAAGGTCAACCGGCGCTACGCCGAGCTGAGCCGCATCATCGCGGCGTACCACGAGTGGAAAGAGGTTGACGACAACCTCGAGGCCGCTCGTGAGCTCGCCGACGAGGATGCTGCCTTCGCCGAGGAGATTCCAGGCCTCGTGGAACAGCTTGAGGTGTCGGCTGAAAAGCTGCGACGACTGCTGATTCCGCGTGACGAACTCGACGCCCGCGACGTGATCATGGAGATCAAGATGGGGGAGGGCGGTGCCGAATCGGCGCTGTTCGCCGCCGATCTGCTGCGCATGTACCTGCACTACGCCGAGTCGAAGCGCTGGAAAACCGAGATCATCGAGCAGACCTCGAGTGATCTCGGCGGCATCAAAGATATTCAGCTCGCGATCAAGGGCAATTCGAGCGATCCGGCCGAGGGCGTGTGGGCGCACCTGAAGTATGAGGGCGGCGTGCATCGCGTCCAGCGCGTGCCGGCCACCGAGTCGCAGGGACGCATTCACACCTCGGCCGCCGGCGTTCTGGTCTTCCCCGAGGTTGATGAGCCCGAAGAGGTCGAACTGCACCCGAACGACCTCAAGATCGACGTATACCGCTCGAGCGGCCCGGGCGGCCAGTCGGTCAATACCACCGACTCCGCCGTACGCATCACCCACCTTCCCACCGGGATCGTGGTCGCGATGCAGAACGAGAAGTCGCAGCTGCAGAACAAGGAAGCCGGCATGCGCGTATTGCGGGCCCGCGTCCTGGCCCGGCAGCAGGAAGAGATCGATGCGGCAGCGAGTCTCGTGCGCAAGGGTCAGATTCGTACGATGGATCGCTCAGAGCGCATTCGCACGTACAACTTTCCGGAGAACCGCATCGCCGATCACCGCACCGGTTACAAGGCCTACAACCTGGATGCCGTCATGAATGGTGCCCTCGGCCCCGTCATCGACTCCTGCATCCATGCCGACGAGGAAACCCGCCTGGCCGAGCTCGGCGACCCCGAGTAGCCTCGCGCCGGTGGGGCGGCAGCGGCAGACCCGTTCGCGACGGGTTAGAGGTAGTATTCCGGTTCGAGGGTGCCTCCGCGGGCAGACTCGGCCGTTTCCGGGGTTTGTGGCCGTATCGTTGCGGGCACGCCCACGAGCAGCGACCGCGGCGGGGCGGTCTTGGTCACGACGGCGTTCGAGCCGACGGTGCTCCAGGCGCCGATGGTGATCGGACCGAGCACCTTGGCGCCGGAGCCGACGGTGACGCCGTCTTCCAGATGCGGATGCCGTCGCACCCCACGAGCATGCCCGTGTCGGCTCTTGCCGCCCAGCGTTACGGCGTGGTACAGCATGACATCGTCACCGAGCACTGCCGTTTCACCGATCACGACGCCCATGCCGTGATCGATGAACAAGCGCCGTCCGATGGTTGCCCCCGGATGAATCTCAATCCCGGTCAGGAATCGCGCCAGTTGCGACACCAGGCGGGCCGGCAGCTGCAGCCCGGCCCGCCAGAGGCGGTTAGCGATCCGGTACGACCACACCGCGTGCAGCCCACTGTAGGCAAGAAACACCTCGGTGTTGCTGCGCGCGGCGGGATCGTGGGTGCGCGCCGCCGCGACATCTTCCCGGATACGGGCAAAAGGATTCATAGCGGGCAGTCGAATTTCGCTTAGTCCAGCAGGTCTTCGTAGAGCACGGTCGAGATGTAGCGCTCACCGAACCCGGGAATGATGACGACGATCGTCTTGCCCTCGTTCTCGGGCAGCTTGGCCTGCTCGAGCGCTGCCCAGACGGCGGCGCCGCCGGAGATTCCGCCGAGGATGCCCTCGTCCGTGCCAAGTGCGCGGGCCGTGGAGAGCGAGTCGGCCAGGGTCACGTCGGTGATCGAATCGTAGATACCGCGGTTGAGGGTTTCCGGCACGAAGTTGGCGCCGAGGCCCTGAATCTTATGCGGGCCAGGCTTGCCGCCCGTGAGAATGGGAGAGTCGATCGGCTCGACACCGACGACCTTGAGACCCGGCTTCCGCTCCTTGAGGTAGCCGCCAGTGCCCGAGAGGGTCCCGCCGGTACCGATGCCCGCGACGAGAATGTCGACCGTGCCCTCGGTGTCGTCCCAGATCTCGACCCCGGTGGTCGCTCGGTGAATGGCCGGGTTGGCCGGGTTCGTGAACTGGCTGGCCAGTACGGCACCCGGCGTGTTGGCGACGATCTCGGCGGCCTTCTCGACCGCTCCGCGCATGCCATCGGCACCGGAGGTCAGTACGATCTCGGCGCCGTACGCCCGCATCATGACGCGGCGTTCCTTGCTCATTGTTTCGGGCATGGCCAGAATGACCGCATAACCGCGGGCGGCGCCGACCATGGCGAGGGCGATGCCCGTGTTGCCACTGGTCGCTTCGACGATGGTTCCGCCGGGCTGGAGTGAACCGTCCTGCTCAGCCGCGTTGATGATCGCCACGCCAATGCGGTCCTTCACACTGCTGGAAGGGTTGTAAAATTCAAGCTTCGCTAGCACAGTCGCGCCGAGGCCGGCGGTCAAACGATTGAGTTTGACGAGCGGGGTTCCACCAACAGCTTTGGTGATGTCGGCATAGATCTTCTGGGACACGAGGGCAACTTTCGTTCGGTGGAAAAGGCCGTCTCCAGCCTAGGTCTTCGGGCCCGCAACGAATTGGTGCGTTACATTTCACTACGTGCCATCTTCAGATTCTGCCCTGCCCCCGACCCTGACTTCCGTGCGAAACCGAGCGATCGGCCTGCTCACCGCGGCCGGCATCACCGATCCCGAGGTCGACGCCGACCTGCTGATCGGCCACGTGCTCGGCCAAAGCCGCGGTGAGGTGCAGGCCGGCAGCATTTTGGATCGACCGATCAGTCAAGAGGATGCCGCCGTCATCGACACCCTGCTGGCCCGCCGCAGCACGCGCGAACCACTGCAGCACATCACCGGCCGGGCCCCGTTCCGGTCCCTGTCCTTGAACGTGGGGCCGGGGGTGTTCGTGCCGCGCCCCGAAACGGAGCAGGTCGCCCAATTCGCCATCGACGCGCTGCGTTCCATGCCTGATCCGGAGCCGATCGGCGTCGACCTCGGCACTGGAAGCGGCGCGATCGCCCTGGCCCTGGCCACCGAGGTGCCGCACTCCCGCATTTTCGCGATCGAAAACTCGCCGGAAGCCTTCCCCTGGACCACCCGCAACTTCGACGAGGTCGCCGCCGGCAACGCCACTCTCGCATTCGGTGACCTCGCCGACGCGTTCGCTCTGCTCGACGGCACGGTCGCCGTCGTCATCTCGAATCCGCCCTATATTCCTGCGGATGCGATTCCCCGCGATCCCGAAGTACGCCTGTTCGATCCCGCCCACGCACTGTTCGGCGGCGCCGATGGCCTCGACGTGGTGCGCAGCGTGTCGACAACCGGCCTGCGATTGCTGCGGGCCGGCGGTGTACTCGTCATCGAGCACGGCGAACTGCAGGGAGCGGACATCCGCGCGCTGCTCAGCGCCGACGGTTGGCGCGTACCGGCGACGCACCGCGATTACACCAGCCGTGACCGAGCCACCACGGCGGTGCACCCCTAGACCGCACCGTGCCCTGAACTGGGCGCGCATCCGCTCTTTACAGCCGCGCTGGGCTAGAATTGCCGGAAATGACACGTATCTACGATTGCACGAGCGACTCAGACACGAGCGAGTCAGACACGAGCCCCTCGAACTACCGCGCGCACATCGCACTGGCGCGCACAGCGATCGGCCGCGGCGCGCTCGTCGTCGTCCCCACCGACACGGTCTACGGTGTGGCCGCTGACGCATTCAACGCCGAGGCAGTACAGCTGCTTCTCGACGCGAAGGGCCGCGGACGCCAATCGCCTCCGCCCGTCCTCATTCCCGGCATCCCCACCCTCGACGCCCTGGCCGTTGACGTGCCCCAGCCGGTGCGCGACCTGGTCGCGGCGTTCTGGCCCGGCGGATTGACGGTCATCGTGAACGCCCAGCCCTCGCTGGTCTGGGATCTCGGTGAAACCCGCGGCACCGTTGCGCTGCGCATGCCGAGCAACCAGATCACGCTCGATCTGCTCGCCGAAACCGGCCCGCTCGCCGTCTCGAGCGCCAACCTCAGCGGGATGCCCGCAACCCGTGACGCCCAGGCCGCCGAAGCGGCATTCGGCGAGAACGTCGACGTCTACCTCGACGGCGGCACCGCCGGCACAACGTATGACAGCGTGTTCGGCCAGACCGGCGACGGTTCCTCGACGATCGTGGACGCGAGCGGCTTCGAGACGAACGGCGGTTTCCTCTACATCGTGCGTAGCGGCGTCATCTCCCGCGACGCGATCGAGGCTGTCGTGGGCGACCTGCTCGCCGCCGAGCCCGCTGTGCCCGGAACACCAGCAGAACCGGTTCCAGCGGATGCGGCACCTACGGTCCTTGCCCCCTCCCAGGACGCAGCTCAGGACGAATCGGATGCCAGCCGGTAGCACATGACTCTTTTTTTCCTGCTCGCGCTCGTTTCCGCGATCGTCACGTTCGTGCTCTCGATCGTGGTCTACAAACTCAGCCACAAGTACCGGCTGTACCCGAAAATTCGCGAACGTGACGTGCACACCCGGCCCACGCCGCGCCTCGGCGGCATCGCCATGTTCCTCGGCATCCTGGTTGCCTTCGGTATCGCCTACATTGTGGCGGGCGCCTTCGCACCGCTCCGGCTGGTGTTCGCCGATCCGCACCAGATTCTCGCCATTCTCGGCGCGGCCCTGCTCATCGTGCTCGTCGGCGTCGCCGACGACATCTGGGACCTCGACTGGATGACCAAACTAGCCGGCCAGTTCATCGCCGCCGGGCTTGTCGCCTGGCAGGGCGTACAGATCTACTCCCTGCCGATCGGCGGACTGACGGTCGGCAGTGGCTGGATGTCGATAGTGTTCACGGTCGTCGCCATCGTGGTGGTCATGAACATGATCAACTTCATCGACGGCCTCGACGGCCTCGTCACCGGCGTGGCCCTGATTGCCAACGGTGTGTTCTTTCTCTACAGCTATTTGCTCGTGCGTGACACCTCGCCGACCAACTACTTCAACCTCGCCTCCCTCATCGCCGCCATCCTGGTCGGTGCCTGTGTGGGGTTCCTCCCGTTGAACTGGCACCCGGCCAAGATGTTCATGGGCGATGCCGGCGCGCTCCTCGTCGGCCTGCTCATGGCCACAAGCGCCATCGCCATCACCGGCCAGATCGACCCGACCGCCATCAACCGCTCGCAGCTCTTCCCGGCGTTCATCCCCATCCTGCTGCCGGTGGCGATCATGATCATTCCGCTGCTCGACTTCGGGCTGGCTGTGTTCCGGCGGGTGAGGGCCGGCAAATCGCCTTTCAGCGCCGACCGAAAACACCTGCACCACCGGCTGCTCGATATGGGACACTCCCACCTGCACGCCGTATTGATCTTCTACGGGTGGACAGCCGCAGCATCCATTGGATGCCTGCTCTACTACATCCTGCCGGTCTATTTCGCCCTGCCGACCTGGTATGCGACCATCTTCCTGGTGACCTCGCTGCTCATCTGCACCGTCGTCACGCTCGCACCGCTCGGCCGCCGCAAGACCGGTGAGTGGATCAGCCAGTCGGCTCCGGTGCAGGGAGCCCTGCTCGATCAGCTCGACCCACTCGACGAAGCCGCCCAGGCTCACGACCAGACCATCCCCGCAACTGCAACAGCAGAACCACACACGACACGAGCGACCGCCTCCGCGGCGGCGCCTGCCGAGGAGAACGTATGACCAGCGCCACCCCACCCGCCTCCACTCAGCCCACCTCGATCCCCGTGCTGCGTCGCATCCTGATCTACGGGGCCTGGGTCGCCATCGCCATCGCCGTGGTCGGTTCCGTCATCGGCTACCTCATCGACGGCGGCACCGGTGTGCTCAGCGCCCTGATCGGAACGGTCATGTCGGTGGCCTTCATGGGCATCACGGCCGGCAGTATTCTGCTGGCCAATCGGGTGGCCGGAAACGAATCCGCCATCGGCGGCTTCTTCGGCATCATCATGGGCGGTTGGTTGCTCAAATTCGTCGTGTTCCTGGTGCTGCTCGTGGTGCTGCAGGATCGGGAGTGGATTCAACCGATGGTGCTCTTCTTCTGCATCGTCGCCGGCGTCGTGGGTTCCCTCGTCGTGGACGCTGTGGTGGTTATGACGAGCCGGATGCCGTACGTCAGCGACGTCAGACTGCCCCCCGCCCCGGTCGACGAGTAACCCTTCGACCCGTTCGCCCACGGATCCTGCTCTCGATTCGGCTCCGCGCGTGATCTTTGCTAGAGTAAACACCGATCCCACCCCGGTTTGCACCTGCTATTCAGCGTCGTAAACCTGCCCCATTCGTCGTTGCGCGAGCAGAGCTCACCGCCCCGAAACAGGAGAAAGCGCTGCTAGAAATCGCCGTAAACCTGATGGTCCCGTCTGCCACCGGCGACGGTGAATTTCACGGTCCCTCCATCAATGAGTTCTTCCCCGACGTAATATTTTTTGCTGATACTCCGTTCGAGATCAACCGCATCATTCTGATTCGCTTCCTCGCGATCGCCGTTCTGATGCTGGTCTTCTGGCTCGGCACTCGCCGCATGAAGATCATTCCCACCCGCGGCCAGAGCCTGGCCGAAATGGGACTCGATTTCGTGCGCGTCAACATCGCCGAAGACCTGCTCGGCAAGAAAGACGGCAAGCGTTTCCTGCCGCTGCTGACGACCATCTTCTTCATGGTGTTGTTCATGAACATCACCGGAATCATTCCGTTCCTCAACATTGCCGGCACGTCGGTGATCGGGGTTCCGCTGCTTCTCGGTGTCATCTCCTACGGCACGTTCATTTACGCCGGTGTCAAGAAGAGTCCGGCGAAGTTCTTCCGCAACTCGCTCTTCCCGCCCGGAGTGCCGCCAGCCCTGTACATCATCGTGACGCCGATCGAATTCATCTCGACGTTCCTGGTGCGACCGGTCACGCTGACGCTCCGACTGATGATGAACATGATCGTCGGGCACCTCCTGCTCGTGCTGTTCTTCAGCGCCACCCAGTTCTTCTTCTTCACTGCGGATGGCGGGTTCAAGCTCTTCGGCGCTGGCACCCTCGTCTTCGGCTTCGCCTTCACGCTCTTCGAAGTGCTGATTGCCGTCCTCCAGGCTTACATTTTTGCCCTACTCACCGCCGTCTACATCCAGCTCGCGCTGGCTGAGGAACACTAGACACTTTAGGAATCCGGCACTCGCCGAATTCACCATCACGGAAGGAAACATACGTGGACGCAACAACCGTTCTCGCGGAAATCAACGGAAACATCGCGACCGTCGGTTATGGCCTCGCAGCCATCGGCCCGGCAATCGGTGTAGGTATCGTCGTTGGCAAGACCATCGAAGGTGTCGCACGCCAGCCTGAGCTGGCCGGTCGCCTGCAGGTGCTGATGTACATCGGTATCGCCTTCACCGAGGCGCTCGCCTTCATCGGCATCGCCACCTACTTCATCTTCACGAACTAGTCCTCTTCACTACTTAGTTAGGAGGCATGATGCTTCACGCAGTAATTGCAGCCGCAACTGAAGAAGCGGCTAAAAACCCGCTCATTCCGGAGTGGTACGACATCATCTGGTCGGCGGTCTGCTTTGTCGTGATTTTGTTCTTCTTCTGGAAGCTTGTGCTGCCCAGAATGCAGAAGCTTCTTGACGACCGTGCAGAAGCCATCGAGGGCAACATCGCCAAGGCCGACGACGCCCAGCGCAAGGCCGAAGCTGCACTCGTGCAGTACACGGCCCAGCTTGCTGACGCCCGCGCCGAAGCCGGCGCGATTCGCGACCAGGCCCGCACCGACGGCCAGCGCATCGTCGCTGAGCACAAGGAGCAGGCTGCGGCCGAAGCCGGTCGCATCGCGGCCAGCGCCAAGACGCAGATTGAAGCCGAACGTCAGGCAGCCGTCGTATCGCTTCGCAGCGAGGTTGGCACCCTTGCCATCGACCTCGCCTCGGGTGTGATCGGTGAAAGCCTGTCCAACGACGCGAAGGCCAGTGCCATCGTCGATCGTTTCCTGGCCGAACTCGAAGCCAGCGAAGTACCAGCTCACGCAGCAGCTCCAGCAGCAGGAAAGATCTAGCAAATGGGAAGCGCCACCAGAGAAGCACTCGCCACATCGAGGGCGGCACTGTCCGTTCCCGACGGCACGACTGATCTGGCGACGGGCGAAAGCCTCTTCGGGGCCGGTCGTGTGATCGGGTCGTCGTCCCAGCTTGTGTCGGCCCTGGGCGATGCGTCAGCGGAGCCGTCCGCCAAGGTCACTCTCGTTCGTGCCGTCTTCGGACGCGACGTGACGCCTCGGGCGCTCGACCTGCTTGCCGCCGCCGTTGCCGAACGCTGGTCCAGCCACGACGACCTGCTGGCCGGGATCGAAGAACTGGGCCTGCGGGCATCCGCATTGTCTGCTGCGGCCGGAACGTCAATCGAGGGCGAACTGTTCGCCTTCGGCAAGACGGTGTCGTCGGACGCTGGGCTGGAGCTGGCCCTGGCCAGCAAGCTCGGAAAAGTCGACGCTAAAGCCGCCCTGGTTGAGAAGCTCTTGGCCGGTAAAGTCTCCGGTCAGACGCTCGCCATTGTGCGGCATCTGGTTCAGCAGCCTCGCGGCCGCCGCATCGGTGAACTGCTGCGACACGCAGCAGCTATCGTGGCCGACCAGTCCGGCACGTCGATCGCGACCGTGACGTCGGCGAGCGTTCTGGCGCCCGCCCAGCTCGACCGCTTGCAGAAGAACCTCCAGGAACGCCACGGACGCGCACTCACCATCAACCAGGTCGTCGACCCGGCCCTGGTGGGTGGAGTACGCGTGCAAATCGGCGATCTGGTGATCGACGGCAGCATCGCAACCCGCCTTGCAGATCTGAGACTTCAGCTCGCTCGCTGAGTACCAGCAGGATCGGTACCAGCAGCACCATAAACCCAGCAGCACCAGATGACCCAGGGCGGCAGCGTCCTCGAACAGACAGAACCTGTACCCCCGTACAGAAAAGGGAAGATGATGGCAGAACTAACGATCAGCCCCGATGAGATCCGTGGCGCTCTCCAGGACTTCGTGAAGTCCTACGAGCCGAACAAGACATCAACGACCGAGGTCGGCTACGTCACCACGGCCGGCGACGGTATCGCCCACGTTGAGGGCTTGCCCGGTGTGATGGCCAACGAGCTCATCAAATTCGCCGACGGCACCCTGGGCCTGGCCCAGAACCTCGACGAAGATGAGATCGGCGTCGTCGTGCTCGGCGAGTTCGGCGGCATCGTTGAGGGCATGGAGGTGCACCGCACCGGCGAGGTTCTCTCCGTTCCCGTCGGCGACGGTTACCTCGGCCGTGTCGTCGACCCGCTCGGCGCCCCCATTGACGGACTCGGAGACATCGCGACCGAAGGCCGTCGTGCCCTCGAACTGCAGGCTCCCGGCGTAATGAGCCGCAAGTCGGTCCACGAACCGATGCAGACCGGTATCAAGGCCATCGACGCCATGATCCCGATCGGCCGCGGCCAGCGTCAGCTGATCATCGGCGACCGCCAGACCGGCAAGACCGCGATCGCGATCGACACCATCATCAACCAGAAGGCCAACTGGGAGTCGGGCGACAGCAACAAGCAGGTTCGTTGCATCTACGTCGCCATCGGCCAGAAGGGTTCCACCATCGCTTCGGTGAAGGGTGCACTCGAGGATGCCGGAGCGATGGAGTACACCACCATCGTCGCTGCTCCCGCCTCTGATCCGGCCGGCTTCAAGTACCTCGCCCCGTACACCGGTTCCGCCATCGGCCAGCACTGGATGTACGCCGGTAAGCACGTTCTCATCGTCTTCGATGACCTCTCCAAGCAGGCCGAGGCCTACCGCGCCGTATCACTGCTTCTGCGTCGTCCGCCGGGACGCGAAGCGTACCCCGGAGACGTCTTCTACCTGCACTCTCGTCTGCTCGAGCGTTGTGCCAAGCTCTCCGACGAGCTCGGTGCGGGATCGATGACCGGTCTTCCGATCATCGAAACCAAGGCCAACGACGTTGCCGCCTACATTCCGACCAACGTGATTTCGATCACCGACGGCCAGATCTTCCTGCAGTCCGACCTGTTCAACGCCAACCAGCGTCCCGCTGTCGACGTCGGCATCTCGGTCTCTCGTGTCGGTGGCGACGCGCAGGTCAAGTCGATCAAGAAGGTTTCCGGCACGCTCAAGCTTGAGTTGGCCCAGTATCGTTCACTCGAAGCTTTCGCGATGTTCGCCTCCGACCTGGACGCGGCCAGCCGTCGTCAGCTCGCCCGCGGTGCCCGCCTCACCGAACTGCTGCGTCAGCCGCAGTACTCGCCGTATCCCGTCGAGGACCAGGTCGTCTCGATCTGGGCCGGTATCAACGGCAAGCTCGACGAGGTTCCCGTTGCGGACGTGCTGCGCTTCGAACGCGAGCTGCTCGACTTCCTCGGCCGCAACACCGAGATCCTGAAGAACCTGCGCGAGACCAACGTTCTCTCTGACGAGACCGTGCAAGCTCTCACCGCAGGCGTGGACAAGTTCAAGCTCGAATTCCAGACCGGCGAAGGCAAGCCGCTTGCCTCGGTGGGCACGGAGAAATTCGAGGCTATCGCCGTCGAAGACGTCAACCAGGAAAAAATCGTCAAGCACCGTCGGTAGTCCGCGCGGACTCTGACGACGCAGTAACACTGATGACAACGAACTGAAAGACAAGGAAGCAGACACATGGGAGCGCAACTTCGGGTCTACCGGCAGAAGATCAAGTCTGCCCAGACGACCAAGAAGATCACTCGGGCCATGGAGCTGATCTCCGCCTCGCGCATCCAGAAAGCGCAGGCGCGGGTCGCTGCGTCGACCCCGTATTCGCGAGCGGTGACGCGTGCCGTTTCAGCGGTGGCCACGTACTCGAACGTCGAGCACGTGCTAACCACCGAGCCGGAGAAGATCGAGCGCGCAGCGGTCGTCATCTTCGCCTCCGACCGAGGCTTGGCCGGCGCGTTCAGCTCGCAGGTTTTGCGGGAGGCGGAGTCGCTCAGCGAGCTGCTCCGTGGCCAGGGCAAGGAAATCTCCTATTTCCTGATCGGCCGGAAGGCCATCGCCTACTTCAGCTTTCGCAACCGCACGTCGGAGCGAGTCTGGACCGGTGGAACCGATCAGCCGCAGTTTGAAACGGCCAAGGAAATCGGCGAAGCACTGCTGGAGTCATTCCTCACGGACTACTCCGACGGCGGCGTCGACGAGATACACATCGTCTACAACCGTTTCGTGAGCATGGTCACGCAGGTTCCCGAAGTTGTTCGGCTGCTTCCCCTCGAGGTCGTTGAGGGGGTGGAAGAACCCGGCGACAACAAGGTTCTTCCGCTCTACGAGTTCGAACCCGACGTCGAAACGGTTTTGGACAGCCTTCTTCCGGTGTACATCGAGAGTCGTCTGTTCAACGCCATGCTGCAGTCGGCGGCCTCCGAGCACGCGAGTCGCCAGAAGGCCATGAAGTCGGCAAGCGACAACGCCGACAAGTTGATCACGGACTACACACGCCTGTCGAACAACGCGCGTCAGTCTGAGATTACCCAGCAGATTTCCGAGATCGTGGGTGGAGCCGACGCGCTCTCATCCGCTAAGAAGTAGTTCACATGTCCCATGGGCAGAGAAGAGAGAGCAATGACTGACACCGCAATCGCGCCAGTCCGGGCGGAGGACACGGCCGGCTCTGTTGGCCGCATCGCGCGCGTCACGGGCCCCGTTGTCGACATCGAGTTTCCGCATGACTCGATCCCCGGCATCTACAACGCCCTGAAGACCACGATCACCATCGGTGACCAGTCGAACGAGATCACTCTCGAGGTTGCACTGCACCTCGGTGACGACCTCGTTCGCGCCATCGCGCTGAACCCGACCGACGGACTCGTCCGCGGCCAGGAAGTTCGCGACACCGGCAGCCCCATCACGGTTCCGGTTGGAAACGTCACCAAGGGCAAGGTCTTCAACGTCATCGGTGAGGTGCTCAACGCCCAGCCCGGCGAAAAGATCGAGATCACCGAGCGCTGGCCCATCCATCGCAAGCCCCCGGCCTTCGACCAGCTCGAGTCCAAGACTCAGCTGTTCGAAACCGGAATCAAGGTCATCGACCTTCTCACGCCGTATGTTCTCGGTGGAAAGATCGGCCTGTTCGGTGGTGCCGGAGTCGGCAAGACCGTGCTGATCCAGGAAATGATCCAGCGCGTCGCGCAGGATCACGGTGGAGTATCGGTGTTCGCCGGAGTCGGTGAGCGTACCCGTGAGGGCAACGACCTCATTGCCGAGATGGAAGAAGCCGGCGTCTTCGACAAGACCGCGCTCGTCTTCGGCCAGATGGACGAGCCGCCGGGAACGCGCCTGCGCGTCGCGCTCTCCGCCCTCACGATGGCTGAGTACTTCCGCGACGTGGAAAAGCAAGACGTCTTGCTCTTCATCGACAACATCTTTCGCTTCACCCAGGCCGGTTCCGAGGTGTCGACCCTGCTGGGCCGTATGCCGTCCGCCGTGGGCTACCAGCCCAACCTGGCTGATGAGATGGGTATCCTGCAGGAGCGCATCACGTCGACCCGTGGCCACTCGATCACCTCCCTCCAGGCGATCTATGTCCCTGCCGATGACTACACCGACCCGGCACCGGCGACCACCTTCGCCCACCTGGATGCCACGACCGAGCTGTCCCGAGCGATCGCGTCGAAGGGCCTGTATCCGGCCGTCGACCCGCTGACCTCGACCAGTCGTATCCTCGACCCCCGTTACCTGGGTGCCGATCACTACAACACGGCCGTGCGCGTCAAGGCGATCCTGCAGAAGAACAAGGAACTCCAGGAGATCATCGCGATCCTCGGCGTTGACGAGCTCTCCGAGGAAGACAAGGTCACGGTTTCCCGTGCCCGCCGCATCGAGCAGTTCCTGTCGCAGAACACCTACATGGCGAAGAAGTTCACCGGTGTCGAGGGTTCGACGGTTCCGCTCAAGGACACCATCGAGTCGTTCACCGCAATCGCCAACGGTGAGTTCGACCACGTGGCCGAGCAGGCCTTCTTCAACGTCGGTGGCATCAACGACGTTGAAGAGAAGTGGGCTCAGATTCAGAAGGAGAACGGCTAAGCATGGCAAAGTCGCTGTCCGTCAGCATCGTGTCGGCCGACCACCAGGTCTGGACCGGCGAAGCGTCGATGGTTGTAGCCAAGACCGTCGAGGGCGAGATCGGCATCCTCGCCGGTCACGAGCCCATGCTGGCGATTCTGGCGCTGGGTGACGTGCGCCTGACCCTGCCTGACGGCTCGAAGGTTCTGGCCAAGGCAGAGGATGGGTTCTTGTCGGTCGATAACGACACGGTCACCATCGTGGCCCGCACGGCCGAACTCGTGGGTTCATAACACCTGCGTCTGTCACACCAGTGCTGATACTGCTTCCGCCGTCGGAGACGAAACGCTCCGGCGGCGAAGCTGTACCCCTGAACTGGTCGCTGTTGGCGCACCCGGGCCTGAATGTGAAACGCCGGGTACTTGCGCGGGCGCTCGTCGCCCTGGCGCGGCATCCGGAAGCTGCTCGTGCCGCCCTCAAACTGGGCCGCACGCAGCTGTTCGAGATCGACCGTAATCGCGAATTATTGTCCTCTCCGACGCTCGCGGTCATTGACCGGTATACCGGCGTCCTGTTCGACGGACTGGATGCTGGAACCCTCTCGGTGGCTCAGCGTGACTTCGCGCACGCCCACCTCGTCGTGCACTCCGCACTCCTTGGGCCCCTCGCTGCGCTTGACCCGATACCGGCGTACCGGCTCTCGCATGATTCGCGCGTGCCGAATGTGACCGTGGCCAATCACACGTTGAAACAGCACTGGAGCGCTGACATTCAGAAACTCCTCGGCCAGACCGGGGGGTTGCTGCTGGACCTGCGGTCGGAGGCCTATGTGGCTCTCGGCGCCCGACCCGTCCGACCGGAGTCGTTCTATCTGCGGGTCGTCGCCGACGGCGGGGACGGTCAGAAGCGTGCCCTGAACCACTTCAATAAGAAGTCCAAGGGCGAATTCACCCGGGCCCTGCTCGAACACGAACACGATTTTGCGAGTGCGGCTGAACTCATCGATTGGGCCGGATCTGTTGGAATTCGCCTGGAGCACGGTGCGCCCGGCGAGCTCGAACTGGTCGTGGAGCAACATCTCGCGTCAGCGGGCCGCGCGGCATCATCCACGATCTATAACGGGGTTAAGCTAGGCGCGTGACTACAGACGCCAGCACCGTACCCGAAGCGGCAACCGTAAACGTTCCCGTTGCCCGGCAACCGGTTCGTGTGACCGTCACCGGTGCGGGCGGTCAGATCGGTTATGCGCTCGTGTTTCGCATCGCCGCCGGAGCGTTACTCGGCACGACGACGCCGATTCACCTGACTCTGTTGGAAATACCGGAAGGTGTGAAGGCGGCCGAGGGCACCGCCCTGGAACTCGAAGACTGTGCCTTCGATCTGCTGCGGGGGGTGACGGTCACCGATGATCCCGCTGTCGCATTCGATGGCGTGAACATCGCAGTGTTGGTCGGCTCTCGCCCGCGCGGTCCGGGCATGGAACGCGCCGATCTGCTCGAAGCCAACGGGCGCATCTTTGGGCCGCAGGGTGCCGCCATCAACGCGGGCGGCGCCGATGATGTGCGCGTGCTCGTGGTGGGTAACCCGGCCAACACGAACGCGCTCATTGCGGCCGCACACGCGCCCGACGTGCCGTCGGACCGCTTTTGCGCAATGACGCGGCTCGATCACAACCGGGCCGTCGGGCAATTGGCGAATCACCTCGACGTCAGCGTGGGGGCGATTCACGGGCTGACCGTGTGGGGAAACCATTCGGCCAGTCAATATCCGGATGTCTTTCACGCGACGGCAGGCGGCCGTGCGGTTCGCGAGCTCGTCGATGAGCGGTGGCTGGCAGAGACCTTCATTCCGCGAGTCGCCCAGCGTGGCTCCGAGATCATCGCCGTGCGTGGCGGTTCGTCCGTCGCCTCCGCCGCCAACGCCGCCATCGACCACGTGCGTGACTGGGTTACCGGCCGCGGTGTGGACTGGACCAGCGCCGGAGTGGTCTCTGATGGCTCGTATGACGTTCCGGCTGGATTGGTCTGTTCCTTCCCGGTGCGATCCGTTGATGGGCAGTGGCGCATCGTGCCCGCGCTGCAGCTGAACGAATTCTCGCGCAGCCGCATAGCAGCCTCTGTCGCGGAGTTGGTGGAGGAGCGCGACGCAGTGCGGGCGCTTGGCCTGCTCCCGCTCGCTCGGCGCTGAACCGACGGGGAGTTCGGCGCGGTTATCGGTGTGCGATTTTCTCGTGGTCGAGCAGCCAGGCCTTGGTCGTGATGCCTTGACCGGCGCTGTAGCCGGTGATCTGGCCGCTCGTCGCGAGCACGCGGTGACAGCCGATGATGATCGGCACGGGATTCGCGCCGACGGCCCCGCCGATGGCGCGGCCCGATCCGACCCGTCCGATCTCGCTGCCGAGCGCACCGTACGAGATGACGTCGCCGAATTTCAGGGTCGCCAGCCGCGCCCAGACGCTGCGTTGAAACTCGGTGCCCCGCGTCAGATGCACGGGAAGGTCGAAGGTCTGGCGGGTTCCGGCGAAGTACTCATCGAGTTGTTCGGCCGCACGCTGCAACACCGGGGAGGGCGTCTCCGCGGTCGCGTCGAGGGGCAGCTGGCCGTTGGTTTCAATGGAAAGAGTGAGGATGCCCCCCGCGTCTGCGGTGAGTTCGAGTCGGCCGATGGGGCTGGGAAGACGAAGGAGCGCGTGATTTGTTCGCGGCGTCGGGATGCTGTCCATGATTCGACTGTAGCCGCCGACCCTGTTATCACTTCGCGGGTTTCGGACATCGGTACACAACGGCCCCGCACCCCGCCTGTGCAGGAGGTGCAGATTGGTTCGCCAGAAACGGATGCTGCGCCCCTAGTCTGTAGGGATGGCTCAGATTGAATATCGCAGACTTGGCTCTTCCGGACTGACCGTATCGACAGTCGGGCTCGGCTGCAACAATTTCGGCCGCACGGGAACAGCGTCGGAGAATCAGGACGGCACGACGGCGGTGATCGACGCGGCACTCGAGGCGGGGGTGACGTTGTTCGACACGGCCGATATCTACGGTGCCGAGCGCGGCCTGAGCGAAACGCTCATGGGGCATTCCCTCCGCGGTAAACGCGATCAGATCGTGCTTGCCTCCAAATTCGGCATGGACATGGGCGGGTTGAACGGGGCGGACTGGGGCGCACGCGGCTCGCGCCGCTACATCCGCCTGGCTGTCGAGGCCTCCCTCAGACGCTTGCAGACCGACTGGATCGATCTGTACCAGCTGCACGTGCCGGACCCTTCGACACCGATCGAGGAGACCCTCGCCACGCTTGACGACCTCATCACCGAGGGCAAGATTCGGTATATCGGTCATTCCAACCTGGCCGGCTGGCAGATCGCCGAAGCCGAGTTCACCGCGCGCATGAACGGACACCCCGCGTTCATCTCCAGCCAGAACGAATACAGCCTGCTCGTCCGGGACGTCGAGGACGAGGTGTTGCCAGCGGTGAATGCATTCGGTCTGGGCTTCTTGCCGTTCTTTCCGTTGTATAACGGCTTGTTCACCGGCAAATTCTCCCGTACCGGTGGCCCGGCCGACAGCCGGATCATGATGATCCGACGCCACCTCGCCGACGACGCCCCGTGGGATGTGATCGAGCGATATCAGGAATGGTGCGACGCGCGCGGAGTGAGCATGCTCGCGGCGACATTCGCCTGGCTCCTGGCGCAGCCCGGCCTGACCAGCGTCATCGCCGGTGCCACCAAGCCAGAGCAGATCATTCAAAACGCGACGGCGGCCACCTCATGGAACCCGTCCGCCGACGAAGTCGCATACATTTCGAACCTCTTCGCCTGACCTCAGGATCGACTCCGCGCGCATTGTGCTCGACGGCTATGACACCGTGCTCGACGACTATGACGTGCTCGACGACCAGGGCAACGCTGTGCGCGCCGACGAAATGCTGCTGCTCGCCGCGCTTCCTCCCCAGCAATAGACCCGCCCGGTTCATCCTCAGATGCGGGCGGGGCGGCCATTGCGGGTACGCTCCCCGGCACAGTGGCTGCATGCAACCCACCATTGTCAAAGCTCAGAAGGCACAAGACTTTCTGGCACTCGTTCCCCAGTTGCTCGGTTTTCTGCCCGAGACCAGCGCGGTTCTGGTTGCTTTTCGCGGCAACCGCACCTGCGGTGCGCTGCGTTTCAACCTGCCAGAACCAGGCGCACCCCAGAAGGTGTACAAGCGCATTGCGACGACTCTCGCCGGCATGCTGTGCAAGATTCCGGGAGTCGACGCTGTCGTTCCGGTCCTGTACACCGGGGCGTCCTTCGCGAGCACCACCGGCATCCCGGGTGAACGGTTTGCCGAGATCTTGAATCGGCGACTCGAGCTGAGCGGTTTTCTGCTGCGAGATTCTCTGTGTGTAGCAGCGGATGCCTGGGGCAGCTATCGTGACCCGCAGTGCCCGGCGGGCGGGCATCCGCTCAGTGACATCGCAGAGTCGCCGGTGTTCGAGGCGGCGACGACCGCCGCAGAGCATCCGCTTGGCACCTTGCAGAACGGCGTCGAGCCGATCGGTGTTGATTCGGCCACCAAGGAACGCCTGGCCAGGGTCTACCGGCGGTACCACCGCCTGCTCATGCGGGCTGAGAACGCTCCGGCATTATTTCCCACCCTTGGTTTTATGCTCGACCCGGTCATGATCGCCGAGGAGGCGCTGACCTGGCAGAATCCCCCCTCGGAGGAGAACGCCGCGGCACTGCTCGTGCTCGTGCAGTCGCCGCCCAATCGCGACCAGATCATGGTGCAGTTCGCGTTCGGGCGTGCAGAGGGAATGCGCGCCCACGAACTCAATCGGCGATACGCACGACTCCAGTCCGAAACCGGGCGCAGTCTCGACGACCTGGTCACCGAGGAGATGCACGCCGGCGACCCGAACGCCAAGCACACCGGCGACATCATGCTTGGCCTGCAGCGTGAACGACCCGACGTTGACCGGATCCGCATCGCGATCACCCTGCTGCGTACCGTCGTCGCGATGGCGCCGCGCGCGGCCCGGCCCGCGCCGCTCTGCATGCTGGCATGGCTGTCGTGGGCTCTCGGCAGCGGTTCCGTGGCCGGAATCTTCGTGGACCGGGCGCTCGTCATCGACTCGCAGTACAGCATGGCGACCCTGCTGGACCTGCTGCTCACGTCGGGGCACCTGCCGGAGTGGGCGTTCGCGGTGCCGCGCACTGGCGAGGAGGAAAACGACGGCTACGCACGCGACGAAGACTTTGATCAAGACTTTGATGAAGACCTCGACGAGCGCGCAGCCGGCCGCTGAACCCGGCCTCCATCAACTACATGTGCTGTGGTGCCTCCGAGAGCACCCCGTGCAGAATCTCGCCGATCTCAGCGAATTCATTCGGGCCGATCGTCAGCGGGGGAGCGAGCTGGATGACCGGGTCGCCACGGTCATCGGCGCGGCAGTACAAGCCAGCGTCGTAGAGCGCCTTCGACAGGTAGCCGCGCAGCAGACGCTCCGACTCCTCGTCGTTGAAGGTTTCCTTCGTGCCCTTGTCCTTGACCAGTTCGATGCCGAAGAAGTAACCGGCGCCGCGCACGTCGCCGACGATTGGCAGATCGAGCAGTTTCTCCAGCTCCTGGCGGAACAGGGGCGAGTTCTTTCGAACGTTCTCGTTGATTTTCTCCTCTTCGAAAATGTCGAGGTTGGCCAGGGCCACGGCCGAGGAGACCGGGTGGCCACCGAAGGTGTAGCCGTGGTAGAAGGTCGTATCGCCGTGTCTGAACGGTTCGTAGATGCGGTCGCTGACAATGGTCGCGCCGATCGGTGAGTATCCGCTCGTCATGCCCTTGGCACAGGTGATCATGTCGGGCTGGATATTGTAGGTCGTCGAGGCGAACATGTTGCCGATGCGCCCGAACGCCGTGATGACCTCGTCGGCGACCAAGAGTACGTCGTACTTGTCGCAGATTTCGCGCACGCGCTTGAAATAGCCGGGCGGCGGTGGAAAGCAGCCGCCGGAGTTCTGAACGGGCTCCAAGAACACGGCGGCGACAGTTTCGGGTCCTTCGAACTCGATCATCTCTTCGATGCGGTTCGCGGCCCACTGGCCGAACATTTCGAGATTGTCCCCGAGCCCGAGGCCCGGGCTCATCTCGTCGGCCCGATAGAAGTTCGTGTTGGGTACGCGGAACCCACCGGGGGTGACCGGCTCGAACATTTCCTTCATCGCTGGGATACCGGTGATGGCCAGTGCGCCCTGCGGTGTACCGTGATAGGCGACATTGCGGGAGATGACCTTGTGCTTGGTCGGGCGCCCCATCAGCTTCCAGTAGTACTTGGCGAGCTTGAACGCGGTCTCGACGGCTTCACCGCCGCCGGTCGAGTAGAACACCCGGTTGAGGTCGCCGGGAGCATAGGAGGCGAGCCGGTCTGCGAGTTCGATCGCGTTCGGGTGCGCGTAGGACCAGATCGGGAAGAACGCGAGTTCCTCGGCCTGCTTCGCGGCGACCTGGGCGAGACGTTTGCGTCCATGCCCGGCGTTGACCGTGAACAGGCCGCTCAGGCCGTCAATATACCGCTTGCCCTTGGAATCCCAGATGTGGTGGCCCTTGCCCTTGACGATGATGGGCACTCCGGCGCCGGATTCCATCACCGACTGACGCGAAAAATGCATCCAGAGGTGATCTTTGGCCTTCTGCTGCAACTCGGCGTTGTGGGCATCGCTGTAAGCGGTCGGTGCATCGACGGGTGTGGTGAGAGTCATTTTTTTTACCGTGTTCCCCAGTTGTAGAACTGTTTGCGGAGTTTGAGATAAACGAACGTCTCGGTGGAGAGGACTCCCTCGAGATTGCGAATCTTGGAGTTGAGTAGTTCGAGCAGTTCGTCGTCGTCTTCGCAGACAACCTCGGCAAGGATGTCAAAGGTGCCGGCCGTGAGCACGACGTAATCCACGGCATCGATTGCGGCCAGTTGCTCGGCGAGCACGCGGGTGTCGGCCGAAGCGCGGATGCCGATCATGGCCTGGCGAAAAAAACCCAGCTGCATCGGGTCTGTCACGGCGACGACTTGCATGACGCCTGAGTCGGTGAGCTTCTGCACTCGTTGGCGCACGGCCGCCTCGCTGAGACCGACGGCTTTGCCGATCTCCGCGTATGACCGACGCCCGTCGGCTTGAAGCTGTTCGATGATCTTTTTCGACACATCGTCGAGCTGAGCCGGCTTGGGCGGGTGACCGCGCCTTTGTCCATTCATTCATCGATTCTGTCAGTCCAAATACACTTCGGCAAGCGAATCAGTCGCACATTATGCAGATCACCGTTGATTTCATTTGTGGATCTGGGTGCAAATCAAAATGGAATAGGTACACTGATCCGCATGAGTGCCCCCGAACTACGCAACTTCATCAATGGCCAGTACGTCGACTCCACATCGTTGGATCGGTTCGACCTCGTCAATCCCGCGACCGAAACGGTCTACGGCAGTAGCCCGGTGTCGAATGCGTCCGACGTGGACACGGCCTACCGGGCTGCGGCATCCGCTTTCCAGATCTGGGGAGAGACGACACCGGCAGTGCGGCAGCTCGCGCTCTTTCGCATAGCGGATGCGGTGGAGGCGCGCGCGGAGGAATTCGCCGACGTCGAGTCGCTCGACACCGGGAAACCACGCTCCACCCTGGTCGACGATGAGATTATGCTCTCGGTCGACCAGATTCGCTTTTTTGCCGGCGCCGCCCGCACTCTCGAAGGCCGTGCGGCCGGCGAGTATATGACCGACCACACTTCTTTCATCCGGCGGGAGCCGATCGGCGTCGTTGGCCAGGTCACACCCTGGAACTACCCCTTGAATATGGCGGTCTGGAAGTTTGCGCCCGCCCTCGCCGCCGGTAATACCACGGTGCTCAAACCGTCTGATACGACCCCGAGCGCGACCCTGCTGCTCGCCGAAATCGCTGCGGAATTCTTGCCAGATGGCGTGCTCAACGTGATCACCGGAGACCGCACGACCGGCGCGGCCATGATTGACCACAAGACCCCGCAGCTCGTCTCAATCACCGGTTCGGTTCGGGCCGGAATGGCCGTGGCCGAGGCTGCGTCACACGACCTCAAGCGGGTGCACCTGGAATTGGGAGGAAAGGCACCGGTGATCGTGTTCGACGACGCCGATATTGAACTCGCCGTTGCCGGGATCGTCGCCGCCGGCTTCTTCAACGCCGGCCAGGACTGCACCGCGGCTACCCGGCTGCTCGTGCAGGGCGGCATTCACGACGAATTCGTCGCCGCGCTCGCCGCCTACGCTCGGGACAATGCCCGCACGGGAACTCCCACCGAGCAGGGGATCTTGTTCGGACCGGTCAACAACGCCAACCAGCTTGCCCAGGTCTCTGGCTTTGTCGACCGGCTGCCCGACCACGCCGTGCTCGAACTCGGCGGTCATCGGTTGGGTACCACCGGGTATTTTCACGAAGCGACCATCGTCAGTAATCTGCTGCAGTCCGACGAGGCGGTACAGCAGGAGATCTTCGGCCCGATGATGACCGTGCAGCGTTTCACCGACAAGGCCGAGGCGCTGCGGTGGGCGAACGACGTGCAGTACGGTCTGGCATCGTCGGTATGGACCCGCGATCACGGTCGCGCGATGCGCTTGGCCAAACACCTCGACTTCGGCTGCGTGTGGATCAACACGCACATTCCGATCGTTGCCGAGATGCCGCACGGCGGTTTCAAACACTCCGGCTACGGTAAAGACCTCTCGATGTACGGGTTCGAGGACTACACGCGCCTCAAGCATGTGATGTCGTACATCGGGCACTAGTCGGTCCGGTGGGCCCGAGTGGTGACGTTATTATGGTCCAAGTCCTTCGGTGAACGTTGGAACGGCGGGGACGGTTTCGTGCCCCACACTCGGAAGGCACCACCCGTGACCCAGATTGGTCAAGGTTCGACCGAATTTCGCGTCGAACTGTCCAGCGTCGCAACGACGGTAACACTGGCTTGGGCAGCCCTGACCGATGTCGGTCATCGCCGCGAGGTCAACGAAGACAGCTTGCTTGCCGCACCGCCGCTGTTCGCCGTCGCCGACGGAATGGGCGGTCACTCGGCCGGCGATGTCGCCAGCGGTGCCGTCGTAACCAGGCTCGCGGAGCTCTCCGGAACGCTCGTCGCCGAGGCCGAATCGATCGATCGGGCACTCGCTCTCGCGGTTGAAGACATGGCGCAGGGTGTCGGAGTCACCGATCAGGGTACCGGCACCACGGTGACCGGCGTCGCATTGGCCCTGGTGTCGGATAACGTCAGCTGGATTGTGTACAACATCGGTGACTCACGGGTGTACCAGCTGACCGGCGGTATTCTCGAGCAAATCACCAACGATCACTCGGTCGTGCAGGAACTGGTCGACGCCGGGCGCATCACCCGCGAAGAGGCCGACGTACACCCCCACGGCAATATCATCACTCGCGCCGTCGGCTTCCACGAACCGCCGATTCCCGACTACCGTATCGTGCCGCTTCAGGCCGGCATGCGCATTCTGATCTGTTCCGACGGTCTCACCAAGGAACTCACCTCCTACGGCATCCGGCATTTTCTGCTCGAAAAGAAGCTCGCACAGGATGCCGTCGCGGCGATGGTCGAGGCGGCCTTGGAAAATGGTGGTCGCGACAACGTCACGGCGATCGTGGTCGACGTGCTCGCGGTCGAACCGTACGAGACGCCCGAAGCCTGACCGCGTCAGCCGCCTGCCGTCCCCGTCCCCGGGCAGTCGCGTATCATAAAACGAGTGGATGAGACCCTGCCCCCGTGCCCTGAATGCTCCAGCGACCTGACCTACGAGATGGGCGCGTTGCTGGCTTGCCCGCTCTGCGCTCACGAATGGTCGAACGAGCCGGCGGACGACGAGCAGGATCAGGAAACCGTGGTCAAGGACGCCTTTGGAACCGTCCTGAACGACGGGGACACCATTTCGATCATCAAGGACCTCAAGGTCAAGGGCCAGTCGTTGTCGATCAAGGTCGGCACCAAGGTGCGCAACATTCGCCTCTCCGATCCGGTCGACGGCCACGACATCGACTGCAAGGTCGATGGTTTCGGCTTCATGCAGCTCAAGTCCAGCGTGGTCAAGAAGGTCTAGGTCGAGCCGATCGTGACCTGTCAGATATGCGGTGCCTCGTTGCCGGTTGGGGCTATGTTCTGCGGTGGATGCGGCAGCTCCCGCACCGCCACCGCGGAGTCGCGCAAGCGCCCGGACCCCCGCCCGAACGACACGACGATCATTGCGCGCCTGCCGCGCCCGACCGGCGTCATTTCTGTGCCGATTCCCGCAGGCGTTGCGACTACCGCGCCGACCGCCGCACCGACTACCGCACCGACCACCGCACCGACCGCCGCGCTGCCGAGCAGCGTGACCTTCGTCATGAGCTTCAGCACCGGCCAGCGGGTGTCGGTGCAGGGCTCCGGTCTGATTGGACGAAAACCCTTGCCCCAGCCCGACGAGATTTTCGACGATCTGATTTGGGTGACGGATGCCGACCGATCCGTCTCGAAGACCCACCTCGAATTCGGCCAGCACGATGGCGAGTTCTGGGTCAGCGACCGCGTCTCGGGCAACGGTACGGTGATTCGCCGACCCGGCGAAACGGCCGAGTCGCTCGAACCAGGACGACGGTACGTCCTGCCGCGCGGTACCCGGGTCGAGATCGCAGACCACTCCTTCAGCGTCGCCTGAGGCGCTCGACCCAGGATGGCTCCTGCACCGGCGAGCACAACGCCGGTTGTGCACTGATAGCCCGATCGTGGTCCCTCCGTGGTCGCCGATCTGGTCTGCTGGACCCGTGTCCGCCGTCGATGAAACCCTGTCCCTGCCGCCCGCGCCGGCTGCGCTGCCGCACGTTGGGTTTCCGCTACTGGCCACGGTGGCGCCCCTGGTCGCCGCTGGAGTGATCTGGATGATCACCGGCTCGGCCTTTGCGCTGATCTTCGCCGTTCTCAGCCCGATCATCCCGGTGGCCAGCATGTTCGATTCGAAACGCTCGGGTCGCAACCGCCACCGTGCCGAGACGGCTTCGCGCGCCGCGGCAGTGGCGCTGTTGCGTACGGTCATCGCCGAGCGTCAGTCCCGCCGGCGCGACGAAGCCTGACAACACACACCATCGGCCCGAAATATTGTGCTCGGCCGTGCGGCGGCCGCACGTTGGCGACAAACGGATGCCACGCTCGTCGCGCTCGGGACGGGCCCGGTTGCGAGCGGCATCAGACTCGGCGGGGCGAGCGCCACGAACGAGCACCGGGAACTTTCGGAGTGGGCCGCGACCGTCACCGGTGCCCCCATCGTCGTCGACCTGACCCACGGGCTCGGCATCGTCGGGCCGCCGCCGTTGGCGACCGCCCTTGCCCGCGCCGTGTTCGTGCAGCTCTGCTTTGCCCTGCCGCCGACCGACCTCGGCGTTTCTCCAGATGGTCTCACCGGTTCCACAAACTGGAACTGGGTGGCTCAGCTTCCACACGTCGCGTCGACGCCGAGCAGGTACACGCTTGTGCTGCGTGCGGCGGCGGCCGGAATGTCGAAGCCGGTCGTTAGTACCCCGGAACCCCGCGGCGTCGAGCCAGCCCGGGGGCGGCTGCTCCTTGCCGTGGCCACGCGGCTCGAAGATCTGCCCCCGGGCTGTGGAACGGTCGTGCGCGTCGGTGGGCCGGCACGGGCGCAGATTATCCGTTCGCCAAATCGCGCGCCGCCCCTCGATTTTTGCCCGGAACTGCTCGCAAGGGCCGAAGCGGTCACCTTCGCGGTGACGATTGCCGGGCAGGCCCGGGCCGCCGGACTCCTGACAGCGGCCGGGCAACTCCCGGACACGGTCCCCATTCTGGAACTGCTCGAGCAGGTCGAGCAGGTCGAGCAGGTCGAGCAGGTCGACAAGGCTGCCGCGATCGACGGGGCGATCGACCGGGCGATCGATCGGGATACGGCACCGCCAAGCCTCGACTGCCTGATCGGCGTGGGCCGCGACGGGCCGGTGCGCATCGACCTGGTGCAGTCCGGGCCGCACGCCGTGGTTGGAGGAACCACCGGCAGTGGCAAGAGCGAGCTCCTCACCACCTGGGTCGTGGCGCTCGCCGCGACCTACTCACCCGGCCAGGTGAACTTTCTGCTCATCGATTTCAAAGGCGGCGCTGCCTTTCAACCACTCGGTCGGCTGCCGCACTGCGTCGGCCTCATCACCGACCTCGACTCGAACACGGCCGCGCGAGCCCTGGCCAGTCTGGGGGCCGAACTTCGCTACCGTGAGCGCATGCTGAGCGAGGCCGGAGCGCGGGACGTGACCGACGTGCGGTTGGAGCACCCGCTTCCCCGGCTTGTCATCGTCGTCGATGAGTTCGCGACCATGCTTGGAGTGTTTCCTGAGCTGCACGCTCTCTTTGTCGACATCGCCGCCCGGGGACGGTCGCTCGGCGTCCACCTGATTTTGTGCACGCAACGGCCGGCCGGCGTGGTGCGTGACGCGCTGCTGGCGAACTGCAGCCTGCGATTGTCGCTGCGCGTGAATAACCGCGCCGACAGCCAGGCTGTGATCGGCACGGATGCCGCGGCCGCGTTGGCGCCGAATCAGCCCGGCCGGTGCATGATCGCCACCGAGTCGAGCGCGCCGGTGCTCTGCCAGGTGGCCACAACCGGGGATCTCGACATTGCGAGCATCGCCGCGGCCCCGCTGTCGATGCCCCGCACAGGCGCCCCGCGTCGTCCGTGGCTCGATGCGCTCCCGCCGCGGGTGACCGATGCCGACCTGCATGTGGCCGACCTGCAGGCTGCCGCCGCCGGCGAGGCCGTGACGACGGGCTACCGCCTCGGGTTGCTCGATGAACCCAACCGTCAGCGGTACCGCGTGTGTGCCTATAGTCCCTCCCACGACGGGAACCTGCTCGTCGTGGGAGGGGCGGGTTCGGGTAAATCCACGCTGCTGCGCACGCTCTCCCGGGTGGTCGAGCACCGGACCGAGGCCCAGCTGGTCACCGCCGACATCGAATCAGCCTGGGATGCCCTGGCGCAGATCAGTGCCCAGGTGGAAACGGGGCAGCAGACGTGGGAGTCGCCTCGGTTGATGCTCTTCGACGACTTTGACTCCGTGTGCGCCCGCTGGCAGCCAGACCATCGGCTAGCGGCCGTCGACCTGCTCACCGGGCTGCTGCGCGACGGACCGGCCGCCGGTGTGCACGTCGTCGTCGCCGTGCAGCGGCAGACCAGCATGGTTCCCGGTCTGGCTGCCCTCTGCCAGAGCACCCTGCTGTTGAAACTGCCCTCCGTGCAGGATCACCTTGCAGCCGGCGGACAATCAGCCAGTTACCACGCGTCGCTGCCGCCCGGCGGGGGAGTCTGGCGCAGCCTGCGCGTGCAGCTGGTGGCTCCCGTGCTGGCGCCGCCCGTGCCGCCCGGTGCGTCCATCCCGGCCCTGCCCATTCCAGCTTTGCCCATTCCAGCCCTACCCACGCACGGCCCGCTCCTGATCGTGTCGACGTCACCGGTCGGCACCGCAACCCGCCTGCGCGGTGCCTTGGGCGTGCCGGTGATCGAACTGGCGGGAACGAGCGGGCCGGCGGCATCCGCCCTGCTGGTGTCGGGGGAGGAGAGTCAGCCGGATGCCCCTGGCCAACTGATCGTCGTCGGTGACCCCGAAGCCTGGCAGGCGCACTGGACTCTGCTGGCGCGATTGCGCGGCTTCATTTCGAGCGGTCAGGCTGCGAGTGGGCAAACGGCGAGCGGCCCGGCCAGCCTGGTGTTCGACCGGTGCAGCCTGTCGGACTTTCGGCTGCTCAGTCACCGCCGGGAGCTTCCGCCGCCGCTGGCACCCGGGCGCGGACGAGTCTGGGTATTGCACCCCGACGGCGCGGTGACCCGGGCGACCTTGCCGGAGCCGGACTGCGGTGACAGCCCCGACCGGTGACAGCCCCGACCGGTGACAGCCCCGACCGGTGACAGCCCCGACCGGTGACAGGCCCGACCGGTGACAGGCCCGACCGGTGACAGGCCCGACCGGTGACAGGCCCGACCGGTGATGCTAGCGAAGAGCCTCGGCCACGGCCTGGTGCGGTAATCCGTGGGCGAGCGCGACGGGAGCGCTGGTCAGCCGCCCATCGAAGGTATTGAGCCCTCGGGCCAGCGCGGAGTCCGCCCGCAGGGCGTTGACCCAACCGAGAGTGGCAAGAGCACGCACATAGGGCAGCGTCGCATTCGTCAGGGCATAGGTCGAGGTATGCGGCACGGCGCCGGGCATGTTCGCCACGCAGTAGAACAACGACCGGTGCACGGTGAAGGTGGGGTCGGCGTGCGTGGTCGGGTGGCTGTCGGCAAAGCAGCCACCCTGGTCGACGGCGATGTCCACGAGTACGCTGCCCGGCTTCATTCGAGCCACGAGCTCGTTACTGACCAGCTTGGGGGCCTTGGCGCCCGGAATCAACACCGAGCCGATAACCATATCGGCCTCCGATGCGGCCCTGTCGATCTCGAAGCTGTTCGAGGCGATGGTCTTCACCCGGCCGAAGTGCAGGGCGTCGATCTCACGCAGTCGAAACAGGTTGGTGTCCAGCACGCTGACCTCAGCGCCGAGACCAAGCGACATCTGCATCGCGGCGGTGCCGGCGACACCGCCGCCGAGCACAACGATCTTCGCCGGATGGGTGCCCGGAACGCCGGGCACCAACAGGCCAGGACCGCCGTTCGGCTTGAGCATGGCATTGGCTCCGACGATCGGCGCCAGGCGGCCGGCGACTTCGCTCATCGGCGCCAACAACGGCAAGGCCCGCGAGGGCAACTGCACGGTTTCATAAGCGATCGCGGTGACACCGCTGGCGAGCAATGCCCGGGTCAGATCCGGTTCGGCGGCGAGATGCAGGTAGGTGAACAGCACCAGGTCGGCGCGAAAATAGCCGTACTCGCTCGCGACGGGTTCCTTGACCTTGAGCAGCAGATCGGCGGCCGCCCAGATGCTCGCGGCGTCCGGCAGAATCGTCGCACCGGCCGCCGTGTACTGCTCATCACTGATCGAGGAACCCTTGCCGGCACCGGCCTGTACGAGCACATCCTGACCGTGCAGCACGAGGTCATGCACCCCCGCCGGGGTGATCGCGACCCGAAACTCATTGTTTTTAATCTCGGTCGGAATGGCGATTCTCATGGTGTTCCTCTCGTGAAGCGTGCTCCTCAGTCGAAGCGTTCAGCGCCACTTCTCGCCACCACCCTAGTCGCGAAGAACGGGTGATTTCGAGGGCGGATGTTGGGAGTTTGTGCTGATTTCGTGACAAATCGGTTTCAAAATCACTGTTTAGAACTCTTTTCGGTGTGTCCACCACCGAAATGTGCAATTATCGACCAACTCGCAACGCAGCGAGTGCCGACCGTGTGCGTGCCCAGAATGCTAGGAGAACCATGATGAAGTCCAAGCCGCTGCCCGCCGATCCCATGATCCGCCAGCTCATTCGTCAGGCGCAGAACACCCAAATGGGCCGTCGCACGTTGCTGGCCGGTGCCGGTGCCGGTGCGACCGCTATCACGCTGGCCGCGTGCTCGTCCGGAGCCGCGGCCAAACCTACCGCTGCGGCCGATACCTCGGCCACCAACAAGACCCTCCGCTGGGACAATTGGGCGCTGTACATCGACGTGGATGATGCCGGCAGCTATCCGACCCTCGACGCGTTCAAGGCGCAGACCGGCATTTCGGTCAAGTACACCGAGGCCGTCGATGATAACAACTCCTACTACGGCAAGGTGAAGGACCAGCTCGCCCTCGGACAGGACATCGGCGCCGATGTCGCCTGCCTGACCGACTGGATGGTCAGCCGCATGATTCGGTTTGGGTACACCCAGGAACTGGACCACGCCAACATTCCCAACCTTGCCAACCTGCTGCCGTCCCTGCAGAACGTCGACTTCGATCCGGGCCGGGCCATGAGCGTGCCGTGGCAGGGCGGTTTCGCCGGCCTGGCCTGGAACAAGGAGAAGTATCCGCAGGGACTCAAGTCGGTCGAAGACCTGTGGGCCCCTGAGCTGAAGGGCCGCGTCGGTGTACTCTCCGAAATGCGCGACACCATGGGCCTGATCATGCTCGATCAGGGCATCGACATTTCCGGCAAATGGGGCGAGGAGGAATTCACCGCCGCCATTGACGAGTTCAAGAAGCGGGTCTCCGACGGCCAGATTCGCAACATCAAGGGCAACTCCTATAAGGAGGACCTCGCGAACGAAGATACTCTCGCCGCCATCGTCTGGTCGGGAGATATCGTGCAGCTCAACGCTGAAAATGGCGACAAGTGGGGCTTCATCGTTCCCGAAAAAGGCGGCACGCTCTGGAACGACAACTTTGTGGTGCCGATCGGCTCGCCCGGCAAGAAGAACGTCGAAGAACTCATCAACTACTACTACGACCCGGCCGTCGCCGCCGAGGTCGCCGCATACGTCAACTACATCACCCCCGTCGCTGGCGCCAAGCAAGCCATGATGGCCATCGACCCGGTACTGGCCGAAGATTCGCTGATCTTTCCCGATGACGCGACCCTCGCCAACGCTTACGTCTTCCGCGGTCTCGACGGCGCGGAGGAACAAACCTTCAACGGACAGTTCCAGTCGATTCTGCTGGGTGCAGCCTGATGACCATCGGTGCGTTCGCTGATCGTGGCGCCGACCTGCAACTGGTCGGTATCGAGAAACGTTTCCCCGGGTTCACCGCCATTGAAAATCTCAACCTCACCATTCCGGCCGGGTCGTTCTTTGCGCTGCTCGGCCCCTCCGGCTGCGGCAAGACGACGACCCTGCGGCTGGTCGCCGGACTGGAAGAACCCACCGGTGGCCGAATCCTCATCGGCGGCGCGGATGTGACGAATCAGAAATCCTTCCAACGCCCGGTCAATACCGTGTTCCAGAGCTATGCTCTTTTTCCGCACATGACCGTGCTGGAGAACGTCGCATTCGGGCTACGCCGACGCAAGATCGGCGATCCGGTCGCCAAGGCACACGAGGCACTGCTCCTGGTGGAGCTTGATCACCTTGCCCACCGCAGGCCACAGCAACTCTCCGGCGGCCAGCAGCAGCGGGTGGCCCTGGCCCGCGCCATCGTCAACCGACCGGCGCTGCTTCTGCTCGACGAGCCGCTCGGGGCTCTCGACCTCAAGCTGCGACGTCAAATGCAGCTTGAGTTGAAGACCATCCAGGAAGAGGTCGGCCTCACCTTCCTGCACGTGACGCACGATCAGGAGGAGGCCATGACCATGGCCGACACCATCGCGGTCATGAACAAGGGCCGCATCGAACAAATGGGCGAACCGCAGCAGCTCTACGAATTGCCCAAAACCGCGTTCGTCGCGAATTTTCTCGGCCAGTCCAACCTGTTCACCGGCCCGGTCGTCTCCACCACGGGTACCGCCATCGCGGTGGACGTTTCTGGGCAGAAGATCGTTGTGCCGCTTGAGCGTGCACACCGGGTGTCGGGCGCGGTCACGATCGGTGTGCGCCCCGAAAAACTCACCCTGCACGACGTCGCGCCGACGTACTCCGATGGCCGCAACGTGCTCGGGCCGGGCAGGGTCATCGACGTGTCGTTCAGCGGGGTCAGTACGCAGTACCTCGTGGCCGTGCCCGGAATCGGCACCCTGGTCGTGTTCGCCCAGAACATGGCCTTCGGACCGGCCGCGCACGTCGGCGCTGAGGTCTGGCTCAGCTGGAACGTCGACCACGGCTTCGGACTCGACGACGATCCCACCGATGCGCCGCGGTTTGAGGCGGACCTCGACACGAAGACCATCGCGCAGCAGCGTCGGTCCTCGCTGATCACGGAGTTTGAGGAGGCGTAGCGATGGCCTTCGCCGCATTTTCTTCGACAGCCCCGTCCGCCACGACCGCGCCGTCGACCGAACCGGTCGCTCGGCGTCGCAGCCCGGTGGCGCTGTTCCTGCTGTTGCCGGGCATCCTCTATCTGGTGCTGTTCTTTCTCACGCCGCTGGTGTCGTTGCTGCTGACGTCGTTCCAGTCGCCGCGGGAGTTCGGCGATATGGGCCAATTCGACTACGCCTTCCGCTGGCAGAACTATGTCGAGGTCGTCACGACCTACTGGCCGCACATCGTGCGATCATTCAGCTACGCGTTGGCCGCCACGTTCTTCGCGTTGCTGATCAGCTACCCGCTCGCCTATTTCATCGGTGTGAAGGCCCGCAAGTGGCCGCTGTTGCAAAGTCTCATGCTCGTGCTCGTGATCGCGCCCTTCTTCATCAGCTTTCTGCTGCGCACCCTGGCCTGGAAGCAGCTGTTCTCCGATGAGTCTTTCGTCGTGCAGTCGTTGAAGGCGTTATCCCTGCTGGGGCCGGAAGCGCACGTGACCGGTACCGCTTTCTCGGTGATCTTCGGCCTGACCTACAACTTCATTCCTTTCATGACCCTGCCGCTGTATACGACGCTCGAACGACTCGACGTGCGCTACCTTGAAGCTGGCAATGACCTCTACGCGAGCCCGTTCCAGGTGTTTCGCAAGATCACCATTCCGCTGTCCATGCCCGGCATCGTGGCTGGCACCCTCCTCACCTTCATTCCAGCGGCCGGTGACTATATCAACGCCAGCCGCGACTTTCTCGGTGGTACCGGCACCCAGATGATGGGCAACGTGATCGAGGCCAACTTTCTCGTGCTGCAGAACTACCCCTCAGCGGCGGCCCTGTCGATCATTCTGATGACGGTCATCCTTGTGATCGTCAGCATCTACGTCAAACGATCCGGAACGGAGGAACTGCTGTGAAGCTCTCCCTCGGCAAGTGGCTGCTGCCCGTGTACAGCGGTCTGGCGCTGTTGTTTCTGATGATTCCGATCGGTTACACCTTCGTCTACTCGTTCAACGACTCGCTCAAGTCGAACATCACCTGGCGCGGTTTCACCTTCGACAAGTGGCTCAATGTCTGCAACGTACAAAACGGCGCCGTCTGCCAGGCCTTCGGCAACAGCCTGTTCATCGGAGCCGTGGCCACGGTCGCAGCCACCACCCTGGGCACCATGATCGCGATCGCCATCGTGCGCTACCGGTTCAAGTTTCGGTCGCAGACCAGCCTGCTCCTGTTTCTGCCGATGGCCACCCCGGAGGTCGTCCTCGGCGCCGGCCTGGCCGCACAGTTTCTGTCGCTCGGTGTGCCGAAAGACATGCTGACGATCATTCTCGCGCATACCATGTTCTGCATCAGCTTCGTGGTGGTCACCGTCAAGGCGCGTGTCGCGAGCCTCGACCCCGCGTTGGAGGAGGCCGGCCGCGACCTGTACGGCTCCGCCTGGCAGGTGTTCGCGCGCATCACTTTTCCGCTGCTCCTGCCCGGCATTCTGGCGGCCGCGCTGTTGTCGTTCGCGTTATCGTTCGACGACTTCATCATCACGAATTTCAACTCCGGAGCGGTGACGACCTTCCCCAAGTACATCTACATATCGGCGGCGCGCGGCATTCCGGCCGAAGCTAACGTGCTCGCCTCGGCCGTGTTCATTCTCGCGCTCGTCGTCGTCGTTACGGTGCAGGTGTCGGGGGCGGCGAAGGCGCGGCGGCTGGCCAAGCTCAGCTGACCCACCCGGCACCGTGAGAACCCTCGACCCGCTGGTCAACCCGGCGCCGGTACCGACCTGCCGCTGACCGGATCGATACGTTCTGTCGACGTGGTCGAGGTGGGTTGGCGATCGCCACGTACCGTTCGACCACGTACCGCTGGTCATCGACGGCCGGCTTCGACCGCATCGCCCCGCCCGGCCGAACCGGCTAGACGTAACAGGCACGAATCTCTCCCACCGGCCGTCCGCCGCCGGTCACGGTGAGACCGAGCTCGGGCAGCAGCTCGGCGACATCCGTTCGAGCGATTGCGCCGGCATCGGCCAGCAGGCTCAGCGCGACCGCCGCGGCGGCGCGAAGGTTGCCGTCGAGGATTTTCAGGGCCACGGTGGTGCCGTTCTCGGCGGCGGCAACCATGATGCCCTCGGCGCCGCCCTTCATGAACAGGCCGAGCCGGTCGATCACGATGCTGTCGGAGTGGCCGGGTCCGGCCACGACCCAGCCATTGGCGCGCACCGCTTCGGCAAGAAAACCCGCCTCGCGATAAATCGCAAACGGTGAGTTGGACTTGCTCGTGGCAATGCGCGCGATGCCTCGGGCCAGCCCGGTGAGGGAGATCGCGTGCACGGGGGCGCCACAGCCGTCGACGCCCGATGCCAACGGTCGTTCGCCGGTGAAGCGTTCGAGCACGTCGAGAATGCGTTTTTGCAGCGGATGCGCAGGGTTCAGATAGCCCTCCACAGCCCAGCCGTTCTGCTGGCACGCCACGAGCATCGCCGCATGTTTGCCCGAGCACTCCATGTACACCGGTGCTTTGCTGGCGCCGAGGCGTACGAGGGCGTCGCGGGCGACGGAGTCGATCGGCCAGGCAGCCGGGCAGGCGAGAGCTGTCTCGGGCACTCCGGCCCGGGAGAGGAGCCCGCGAACGAGATCGACGTGGGCGGCGGTGCCGCTGTGACTGGCGGTGGCGATCGCAGCATCCGCTCCCCGCAGGGCGGCGCCGCTCGCCATGACCGCAACGGCCTGGAACGGTTTCATCGCCGAACGTGGAAAGACCGGGCTGGTCACGTCGCCGAGCGCCCGCAACACCTCACCGTTGGTGCCGAGCACGATCGCCGCACCGGCGTGCCGGGATTCGACGAAGCCGCTGCGCTCGACGACGGCGAGCTCGACGGAGTCGTCGACCGTGAAAGTTTCCGTCACGGCGTTAGTGTGACGACGCGGTAAGCGCTGCGGTAAGCGCTGCAGCGTGCGCGGCGATGGCGTCGTCGATCACCGAGAGGGCGTCGATGATCAGGGAATCGGACAGGGCGAGGCTCGGCAGGAAGCGCAGCACGTTGCCGTAAGTTCCTGCGGTGAGCAGCAGAACCCCGTGCTGGCCGGCGTAGGTGGAGATGGCGCTCACCGCGGCGGCGTTCGGCGCTTTCGTGGTGTCTCCGGTGCCTGGCTGCACGAGCTCGATCGCCATCATGGCGCCGTGGCCGCGAATCTCGCCGATGATGTCGTACTTGTTCTTCAGCGCGGTCAGCCCCGTGGTGAGGGACTTCCCGATGCGCACTGCCTCGCCGAGCAGATTGTTGGCCTCGATCGCGTCGAACACGGCAATGGCGGCGGCGCAGGAGACCGGGTTGCCACCGAAGGTGCCGCCGAGGCCGCCGGGCTGCGAGGCATCCATGATTTCGGCGCGGCCGGTGACAGCGGCGAGCGGGAAACCGCCGGCAATGCCCTTGGCGGTGAGGACGAGGTCGGGGATCCAGCCGAAGTGCTCGCTCGCGAAGTACTTGCCCGAGCGGGCCATGCCACTCTGGATCTCATCGGCGATCATGACGACACCATTTGCGGTGCACCATTTCTGCAGGGCCGGGAGATAGCCATCCGCTGGAACCATGAATCCGCCCTCACCCTGGATGGGTTCGACGACGAGGCAGGCCAGATCGGATGCCCCGATCACCTTGTCGAGGTACGTGATGGTGCGGACGGCCGCCTCGGCACCGGTCAGACCGTCGTGGTAGGGGTAGGAACTCGGTGCGTGGTAGACGTCGCTGGCGAGCGGGCCGTAGCCGGTGGCATAGGGCATGGCCTTATAGTTCATGGCCATGGTCAGCACGGTGCGACCGTGGTAGGCGTGGTCGAGCACGGCGACGGCGCGACGGCCGGTGTACTTGCGGGCGATCTTCACGCCGTTCTCGACGGCTTCGGCTCCGGAGTTGATGAGCACACTCTTCTTCGCAAAATCCCCCGGGGTGTGCTCGGCGAGCAGCTCGGCGACGCGCACATACTCTTCGTAGGGCGTGACGGTGAAGAGTGTGTGAATAAAGTCCTGAGACTGTTCGACAGCCGCCGCGACAACGCTTGCCTCGGTGTGGCCGATCGTGGTCACTCCGATTCCGGCGCCGAGGTCGATGAACTGGTTGCCGTCAACGTCGACGACGATCGCGCCATTGGCCTTGGCAATGTAGACGGGGAGCATGGAGCTCACACCATCGGAGACGACCGCCCGGCGCCGCTCATGCAACGCTGCCGAGATCGGACCGGGGATCGCGGTGCGGATCTTTCGTTCTTGCGTCACGACGTACTGGGTGGGCGCAATGTCAGCGGCGGCAATGGGGGCGGAGTCTGTGAGGGTGTCAGTCATGATGCCTCCACTTTACCGACCGTTGGCGGGGTAAACCTGAGATGTCCTGCAAGAATCTTGTAGAGCCAAGGGAGAAGCATGAACGGAGTGCACGAATATGCGGTGCGGGTTGAGTGGACCGGGAATCGCGGTACCGGAACGAACCACTACAAGGCGTACGGGCGCGACCATCTGATCTCGCCGGCCGGTCGGGCATCCGCTGACAAGGCGACGATCCAAGGCTCGTCCGACCCGACGTTCCACGGAGACAACGATCGGTGGAACCCCGAAGAGCTGCTGCTCGCGGCGCTTTCCCAGTGCCATCTCTTGTCGTATCTGCACTTCGCTGCCCGCAACGGGGTCACCGTGACGGCGTACGCGGATGCCCCGATCGGCACCATGGAACAGCTATCAGCGGGCGGCGGCCACTTCACCGCGGTCACCCTGCGGCCGCGCGTGACGATCACCGACCCCGAGCAGATCGAGTTCGCGCAGTCGTTGCATGCCGAGGCTGCCCGCGAATGCTTCATCGCGGCCTCGGTCAACTTTCCGATCGGTCACGAGCCTGTCACCACCGCCTGAGCGCGCCACGCGTCGCCGAGCCGGAAGTTCGAGCGCTTTTCGGCGCGCTGAAACGAGTCGAAACTCACGGCTGGGCGAGCAGGTCTAGCAGTAGAAGGCGCGCGTCGTATCGGGCGCCACGATGCTGACCACTTCTCCGCCGGTCGCCAAGCGGGAGACGCCTCCGTAGGCGTTGCTCTCGCCCCACGGGGACGCGTCCGCTACTTTGTCGTAGACGAAGGGCCCAGAGCCGTCGTTGTACTCATCGAAAGCCAGCTCGGGGGGAAGTGCATCGAAGAAGGCTTGGGCATTGTCGCCGACCGCGAAGTGGCCGCTGCTTTCCAGGGTGATACCGTTGACGCTGGGCTCGTTGAAGGTGACAACAAAACCAGCTGGTTCCCAGACATCGAGCACGAGCGCGGTGCCGCCCCAGGAATAGCGGGCCGTCACGTTGCCGCACGCCTCGATCTCGCCCGTGGATTGCTCTGGCGCAGTCGCCAGTGCGTCGGTGAGGAAGACCACGGCGGCGTCCGTCCCCTCCGCAAAGTCAACGCTGGACAGCGGCTGCTCGGTAGCCGTCTCACTCATCAACTGCGAACCGCTCATCGTAATGGTCGAAACGGTCGCGGCCGTCGCTGGTGCCACTGGCGTTGGAGTTGTGTCGGCTTGCCTTGGTGTCACGCTCGCTTCCGGGGCAGCTGGCGCTGGCGAAGCGCACCCAGAAAGCACTAGTGCCGACAGCATGACTATCGCTGCACGGGCGATCACCGTAGCCTGCCGGCGCCTCGATGACTCCATTGCGCGTGGGGGCAGACCGCTGCGTGAAATATCGCCACCGGCAGAACTGAAATCCATTGAGTCCCCGCTCGTTCACTGCATGAAATGTGCTTTTAAGCGCAAGCGTAGTCCGGTCGGTCAGGAGCCGGCCCGGAGCCGGTCACTACCGTTGAAGCGCGCTGCGCGTCGCCGAGCCGCGAATTTTAGAGCTTTTCGGTGCTGAAACGAGCTGATACCCACGGCTTGGCGCGGGCGGCAGCGGCTGGAATGTGTACCCGCTGCGGCTGGTGACCTCAGGAGATATCGACTACTCCTACGACTATCTCGGGCAGGCTCACCAAGCGGATGCCGCAGCAGCGCCGCTCCCGTTCACCCAGGTGCAGCCGCTCGTCGACGTGCCCGCTGCGGGAGAGCCATCGCCCACACCTTCGCGGCGACGACACCCGCGCCCACGCTATCGCCGGCGACGACACCATCTGCTGCACCAGTGGCCGAACAATGACGCGCCACGCGATGGCTCAACGCGGGTACCGAGATAGCCGTCGCACTTCTTGTTCTCACGGGCTGCGCGACCGGCGAGACCGTGGCTGCCGACACCGTCGACCACATCGCTGCGGAACTTACCGGCGACCTGGACTCGCCGGTGTCGCGGGTGCGCGATGCGGAGTGGTTCCCGGCCACCTGCATCACTCCGCTGAATTCCGAGGCTGGCGGCCGCGCGAGCGTCGCCTGCCCGCGCAATCCAGAACTTACGCGGGGTAGGCGGCGACGAGGGCGGTCAAGGCTTCTTCGAGCACGGTCGCCGCGTCGTCGATGAGTTCGTCGGAGATCACGACGGACGGCATGATGCGCAGCACGGAATCCCAGCTGCCGGCATCCAGGGCAATGACACCGTTCGTGGTCGCGTGCTTGATCAGCGCGGTCAGCGCTTCGGGGTAGGGCTTCTTGGTGCCCGGGTGCACGAGCTCGACGCCGAACATGGCGCCCTTGCCGCGCACTTCGCCGACGATGGAGAACTTCTCGGCCCAGTCGCCGATGCGCGCCCAGAGTGCCGCTTCGACCCGCTGCGCCTCCCCGAGCAGGTTGTCCCGCTCGATCAGGTTGAACACCGCGAGGGCGGCTGCGGTCGAGACCGGGTTGCCACCGAAGGTGCCGCCGATACCGCCGGGCTGCACGGAATCCATGATGTCGGCGCGACCGGTGACGGCGGCGAGCGGAAGACCGCCGGCGATGCCCTTGGCCGTGGTGATCAGGTCGGGCACGACACCGTGGTGTTCGATCGAGTACCAGACTCCGGTGCGGGCAATGCCAGCCTGAATCTCATCGGCGACGAAGACGATGCCATTCTCGGTGCAGAATTCGCGAATGCGCTTGAAATAGCCGGGCGCGGGAATGACGACGCCGCCGTCGCCCTGGATGGGCTCGACGAAGAACGCAGCGACTTCACTCGCTCCGATGTGGGTGTTGATGTAGTCGATGGTCTTTTCTGCCGCTTCCAGACCGCTCAGGCCGTCCCGGAACGGGTAGCTGGTCGGCACGCTGTAGATTTCGCCGGGGAACGGACCCATGCCGGCCCGTTCCGGCCAAGGCCGGTATGTCATCGTCATGGTGAGGTTGGTGCGACCGTGAAAGGCATGGTCGAGGGCGACGATCGCGCGGCGACCGGTGAACTTGCGGGCGATCTTCACCGCGTTCTCCACCGCTTCCGCACCGGTGTTGACGAGCACCGAGTGCTTCTCGAAGTCGCCGGGGGTGATCTCGGCGAGTTTCTCGGCGACGGCCACGTAGTTCTCGTATGGCGTGACGGTGAACAGGGTGTGGGTCAGTTTCGCCGCTTGAGCGGATGCCGCAGCTGCGACCTCCGGATGGGCGTGACCAATCGTGGTCACCCCGATGCCGCACCCGAGGTCGATGATCTGGTTACCGTCGACGTCGACCAGGATGGCTCCCGCGCCGTGGTCCATGTAGATGTTGGCGAGGGTTCCGGCTCCGCGGGCGACCGTCTTCTCCCGCCTGGCCTGTAATTCAACCGACTTGGGGCCGGGAAGAGCCGTCACGAGCTTGCGTTGCTGGGGCACCGAATACGTTGCAGTCATTCCTCCAGCCTATGACTGTCGGCTGTGTCCGCCCTCCGTGCCGCCGACAAGCCGAAGCCTGTTGTTACAGGCGTTCGCGCGGAAAGACCCGATGGGCGAGGCGATTCAGCGTTCCGACCGGTGGGGATTCGTTGTAGGCGTGTGCCAATTCTTGGCCGGACAGGCCGTGAATGGCCGCCATGACCTCATCCGTGGCCTGGCGGCGGGCCTTCCCGGAGTTGGCATGGCCGTGATGGCCGAGGTCGAGCGGTTGACCGAAGCTGACCGTGACCCGGCGGATTCGCGGAACCTTGGTGCCGACCGGCTGAATTTCCTGGGTGCCGATCAGTCCGACCGGCACCACGACGGCGCCCGTGCTCAGAGCAAGCCAGGCGACGCCGGTGCGGCCTTTATAGAGACGCCCGTCGAGGGAACGTGTGCCTTCCGGATAGATCGCGAAGGCGCCCTCGGCTTCGAGCACGGCGCGACCGGCGTCGAGCGCGACTTGTGCGGCCTGTCCGGCGCCGCGTTCGACACCGATCGCACCGATCGCGGTGAAGAACGTGCGGGACACCCAGCCCTGAAACCCGGTTCCGGTGAAGTAGGTCGATTTCGCGAGAAACTGCACGCGCCGGGTCGCGACGAGTGGAATGACGATGCTGTCGATGAAGGAGAGATGGTTGCTCGCGAGGATGACTTTGCCGGTCGCCGGGATGTTCTCGCGGCCAACGATGTGCGGGCGAAACACGATGCGGGCGACCGGGGCCATGATGCCGTAGCCGAGAAAGTAGACGAATCCTGGACGCTTCACGCGTTCTGGTTCGTCGGGCACGTCGGCGATGACGGCTGAGGCGTCGCTATCTTGGGGACCGGCTTCGTCTTTGTCTTTGGGTTCTGCTTTGGCACCAGTCACCCGTTGACACTACATCTCCGGCGGCGTGCACCTAGCATGGAGGGGTGCAGAGAGTAATTGTCCTCGGGTCTACGGGCTCCATCGGTACCCAGGCCCTCGACGTCATCCGTGCCAATCCCGAGCGGTTTGAGGTGGTCGGTCTCGCTGCCGGCAGCAACCGCGAGATGCTCGATGGGCAGGCCCTCGACTTTCGGGTCGAGCACACCGCTTTAGGAGCGGATGCTGCCGAGCAGCTCGTGCGCGACGTCGACGCCGACGTCGTGCTCAACGGCATCACCGGTTCAGTCGGCCTCGGACCGACACTCGCCGCGCTGAAGGCCGGTCGTACCCTGGCCCTGGCCAACAAGGAATCGCTCATCGTCGGTGGCGACTTGGTGAAATCGCTCGCTGCGCCCGGACAGATCGTGCCCGTCGATTCTGAACACTCCGCCATCGCGCAGGCCCTGCTCGCAGGAACCCAGCCTGAGGTGCGACGACTCGTGCTGACGGCATCCGGTGGGCCGTTTCGCGGTTTCACCCGTGAGCAGCTTGCCCGGGTCACTCCCGCGCAGGCCCTCGCGCACCCGACCTGGAACATGGGCCTCGTCGTGACCACCAATTCGGCCACCCTCGTGAACAAGGGGCTGGAAATCATCGAGGCGCACCTGCTGTTCGACGTGGAATATGACCGCATCGACGCCGTCGTGCACCCGCAATCTGTGGTGCACTCGATGGTTGAATTCATCGACGGGTCGACCATCGCGCAAGCGTCCCCGCCCGACATGCGGCTGCCGATCTCGCTCGGACTGGACTGGCCAAACCGGGTCGCCGCAGTCGGCACCCCGATCGACTGGACGGTGCCGCACAGCTGGACCTTCGAACCGCTCGACACGAACGCCTTCCCGGCGGTTGAACTGGCCAAGACGGTCGGCCGCAAGGGCGGTACCTATCCCGCCGTGTTCAACGCAGCCAACGAGCAGGCCGTCGCTGCTTTTCACGCCGGACGCATCGGTTTTCTAGACATCGTCGACACGGTACTACGCGTGGTCGAGTCACACGAACCCGACGGTGCCCTCACCCTCGACTCGCTCGCCGACGCTGAGCGCTGGGCGCGGGCCGCCGCCGATCGGCTGATCGCCGCGCGCTAGCTGCCAGGCGCCTGGGGCTAGTCACACTGTGCGGACGAGTCCTGGTCTCCGTCCTTGAGACACTCTTCCCACGCCTTCCTCGCGTCTTCAGCGGCCTTCCTCTCCGCCTCGCGAGCGTTGTCGGCCGCCTCCCTGGAGTCCTCGGCCGCCTTTTCGGCGTTATCGGCGTTCTGCTGTTCGGTGAGGGCTGCGGCCTTCGCTGCGGCCGCAGCAGCCGCTTCGGCCGCCACCGCTCTAGCCTCGATCTCCGCCGTCAAATCGGCGCTGACCAGGTTGATCGCGGTTTGAATCGACGAGGATCGTTCGGCGCTCACCTGCCCGGCTACGGCGGCAGCGTGCAGGTTCGCCTGCATATCGGTCAGGAGTGATTGGGCCGCGCTGAAGTCGCCGGCCGCGGCCGCCTCGGTGATGTCGAGCATCGCAGCCTGCAGATTCCCGGCGGTCGAAGCCTCAAGCTGGACCGGTTCACCAGCGCAGCCGGCCAGCGGCACCAGAAGGAGAAGTCCGGCGGCCACGGCCACGGTCAGACGATTGCGGATACGTCGATTCACGGGTTCACGCTTTTCTGTAGCTGTTCGAGGTGCGTGCCGAGGGTGCCGTCGACCGCTGGATAGTTCGGCGGAACCACGGCCGGCTCGTCGCCGCCGCGCAGGAACAGCGCACCAAGGGCGATCACGGCGACAACCAGGGTGGCCGCGGTAGTCCAAAGGATGGTCCGGCGGCTGCGCGTAGCCGGGGCCGGCTTGGTCCCGGTCTGCTTCCAGGAAATAGCCGCGGTCGCCGGCTTGGGCTTCGGCGCAGGATCCGCCGTCAGGACCTCGGTCGGCGCGGCGTCACTGCCCGTACTGGCCGGCAGCACCAGCGTGGCCACGGCCTGATCCTCGGTTTCAGTGGCGAGGGCGCGCAGCAGCAGGGAGGCCTCGGCGGCGGTGGACCGGTCGGCGGTGTCGCGGGCGGTCATGGCCGCCAGTACCTCGATCCAGTCTCGGCCGAGCGCGTTCGGAATCTCGGGCTGGCGTTGCAGCCGGGCCATTGCCGATTCCACAGCCGTTCCGGGATAGGCGCGCAGGCCGGTGAGGCACTCGAGCAGAACCAGGCCGAGCGAGTAGACATCCGTTGGTGCCCCGATCGCGCCACCGAGGGCCTGCTCGGGGCTGAGATAGCTGGCTGTGCCGAGCAGTGACCCCGTCGCGGTGAGCCGGGTCTCATCGAGCAGCCGAGCGATGCCGAAGTCGGCGAGCTTGGCGTGCATGCTGCGGCCGGGAAAGCCAGAGGTCGCCAGCAGAACGTTGGCCGGCTTCACGTCACGGTGAATGATGCCCTGCTCGTGCACGTAGTGCAGCGCTTCGGCGAGGTCGGCACCCATCACGGCCACATCGAGGCTCGGTAGTGGTCCACCCTCGATGCGTGCACGGAGGTCGGGGCCGTCGACGAGTTCCATCACGATGAACGCGCGCGGCACGCCGTCGACCATCGCGGTGCCGGCATCGAACAGGGTGACCAGGGCGAAATGGTTCAGGCTCGCGAGCAGGGCGATCTCGCCGCTCTGGCGCTCAGGTTCGGCGGCAGAGCCGTCGGCTCGAAACAGTTTGACGGCCACCGTGCGGCCCAGCGCCGTGTCCGTCGCTCGATAGACGGATGCCATCCCCCCGGTACCTATGAGGCTCTCGATCATAAAACGGTCCGCTAGCAGGCTGCCGACCAGGCCGGGTCTAGCCGTAGCGGGCAACTGCTGCGTGGGAATAGATTCGTCAGACAAGGGACCTCCTCGTGCGTCCATCCTCTAGCAAAGCACATGCACTCCCGTATCGGGAGGTCGGGCCGCACGGCCAGCCCCTTTGCAGCTTGATGCGGTTACTCTACAACAGTGGAAACCGTACTGCTGTTCATACTCGGTGTCGCTATTGTCGTCGTCGGCCTTGCGCTCTCGATCGGCCTGCACGAAATCGGCCACCTGGTGCCCGCCAAGCTGTTCGGCGTCAAGGTGACCCAGTACATGATCGGCTTCGGCCCGACCATCTGGTCACGCACCAAGGGCGAGACGGAGTACGGCGTCAAAGCCATCCCTATGGGTGGATATATCGCCATGATCGGCATGTTCCCTCCCGCCAAGAAGGGCGGAGCTCCCCGGAGCACCACCACCGGATTCTTCGACCAGATGGTGCAGGAGGGCGCGGCGGAGAAAAAGACGAGCGCCCTGTCGACCCTGGCCGATGACGCCCGCCAGGCCAGTGCGGAGACCATCGGCGAGGGCGAAGACCACCGCGCGTTCTATCAGTTGCCCGTCTACAAACGTGTGATCATCATGCTGGGCGGGCCGGCCATGAACCTGCTCATCGCGATCGTAATGTTCGCCATTTTGCTCATGGGATTCGGTACCGCGCAGATCAGTACCACCGTTGGCAGCGTGAGCGAGTGCGTGCTGCCCGCATCGAGCGACCGACAGACCTGCGCGGCCACCGATGAAGCCTCACCCGGGGCTGCTGCCGGATTACAACCGGGCGACAGCCTGGTCAGCATCGCCGGAACCGCCATCACGAGCTGGGCACAGTCGACCGAGATCATCCGCTCGTCTCCAGGGCAGACCCTCGCGGTGGTCGTCGAACGTGACGGCGCCAACGTGAATCTCACGCTCGCCCCCAAACTCACCGAACGCTACGTGTACACCGACGGCGCCACGATCAAAACGGATGCCTCCGGCGCTGCGGTCACCGAGGAGGTCGGCTTCGTCGGCATCGGGGCGGCCACCGAGCTGGTGCCGCAGCCGGCGACCGCTGTGCTGCCCATGGTCGGCGCCAACATCGCCAATGTCGCGCACCTCATTCTCAACCTGCCCGACCGGCTCGTGGCCGTGGCCAATGCTGCGTTCGGGCCGGGGGAGCGCGATGTGAACGGTCCGATCAGTGTGGTCGGTGTGGGCCGAGTTGCCGGCGAGCTCGCGAGCATCGATACGATCCCGGTCGCGTCCAAGGTTGCGAGCATGCTCGGCTTGCTCGGGTCACTGAATATCGCCCTGTTCGTCTTCAACCTGGTGCCCCTGCTGCCCCTCGACGGCGGCCATGTTGCCGGAGCGCTGTGGGAGGGAATCCGTCGCTTCTTCGCGAAGCTGCTCAAACGACCCGATCCGGGGCCGGTCGATATGGCCAAGCTCATGCCGCTCACCCTGGCTGTGGTGGTTCTGCTCGGTGGGATGAGCCTGTTGCTCATCTACGCCGATATCGTCAAGCCGATCAACTTCTTCGGATAGGGCACTGCTCCCCGGGGCGGATACGGCGCCCCACCCTGAGACAAAGAATCGAGTTCTGGCACAGAGCGACATCGACGAGGTGGAGAACCGCGCCGGGCTCGAAGTAGTGCGGGCCAATCGTCCGGGCAGCCAGGCCCCGCCTGCCTGGCAGCATCTAGCCAGAAGCTACCGCGACAGCAGCAGCGCTTCGCCCTGGCCGCCGCCGCCGCACAGGGCCACGGCGGCCTTGCCGGTGCCGCGACGCGCCAGTTCGAGCGCGGCATGCAGGGCGATACGCCCGCCGCTCGACCCGATGGGGTGTCCGATCGCGATGCCACCGCCGTGAATGTTCACCACGTCGGGGCTCACCCCGAGCACCTTCGACGACTGCGCCACGACCGAGGCGAAGGCCTCGTTGATCTCGATCACGTCGAGGTCCGCCACGGTCCAGCCCTGGCGGGAGAGTGCGTGCGCTATCGCGTTGGCCGGTTGGGAGTGCAGGGAGTTGTCGGGGCCGGCGACCTGGCCGCTGGCCTCAATCACGGCCAGCCAGGGCAGGCCGTGCTTCTCGGCCCAGGCGCGGCTGGTCACGACGACCGCGCTCGCCCCGTCGCTCAACGGGGCGGCATTGCCGGCGGTGATGCTTCCCGCCGGGTCGAAGGCGGGGCGCAACCGGCCGAGCGTCTCGGTCGTGCTCTCCGCACGCACACCCTCATCGGTGCTGATGACGCGCGGCTCGCCCTTGCGTTGCGGCACGCTGATCGGCGTGATCTCGTCACTGAACACGTCGCTCGCGGCGGCAGCTGCGGCGCGCTGGTGTGATGCGGCAGCGATTTCATCCTGCTCGATCCGGGTCTGACCGAGCTCAATGTTGGCGCGCTCGGTCGAAAGCCCCATCGAGAGACCGTCGAACGCGTCGGTGAGGCCGTCGTAGGCGGCGTGGTCGAGAGCGGACACCGTTCCGTAGGCCCAGCCCTGGCGTGCGCCCGGCAGCAGGTGGGGAGCACGCGACATGGACTCCTGCCCGCCGGCCACGACGACATCCGCTTCGCCGAGCCGTACCAGGCGGGCGGCATCGACGACCGCGGCCAGGCCCGAAAGACACACCTTATTGAGTGTCATAGCCGGCACGTTCCACGGGATGCCCGCGGCCACGCTGGACTGCCGAGCCGGGTTCTGCCCGCAGCCGGCTTGCAACACCTGCCCCATGAGCACGAAATCAACCTGCTCCGGAGCCACTCCGGCGCGGGCGAGGGCGCCAACGATGGCGGCGGCGCCGAGATCAACGGCGGTGAGGGACGAGAGCTGCCCGTTCACGCGACCCTGTGGGGTGCGGGATCCGGCCAGGATTACGACGTCTGTTTCGGTCATCGGGACTCCTTTGTCAATGATGTGCTTGAATGCCGCGGCTCTGCCACCTTCCCAGCATATTCGGGCGTGGCGTGGATAGATTCGCACGCCTCGAGAGCGTGATGCCGCTCGTCTTGCTGCGGCGCTGAATCGGGGCGACATTCAGCTTGGTGCACGCTACGACAACTAAGCTAGGTAAGTGGCTGCAATCAACTTGGGGATGCCCAAAGTACCTGAGGTACTCGCTCCCAGACGTAAATCCCGTCAGATCAAGGTCGGAAAGGTCTTGGTCGGTGGCAATGCTCAGGTGAGCGTGCAATCAATGACGACGACTCCGACGACGAACATCAATGCGACGCTCCAGCAGATCGCAGAGCTCACGGCGACCGGCTGCGACATCGTGCGCGTCGCGGTACCCACGCGCGATGACGCCGAAGCCCTGCCGATCATCGCGAAGAAGAGTCAGATTCCGGTCATCGCGGACATTCACTTTCAGCCGAACTATGTCTTCGCCGCGATCGACGCGGGCTGCGCCGCCGTGCGAGTGAACCCCGGCAACATCCGCAAGTTCGACGACCAGGTCGGCAAGATTGCTGCCGCGGCGAAGGCCGCTGGCGTGAGCCTGCGCATCGGCGTCAACGCCGGCTCGCTCGAGCCGAGCCTCATGCAGAAGTACGGCAAGGCCACCCCCGAGGCGCTGGTGGAGAGCGCCGTCTGGGAGGCGAGCCTGTTCGAAGAGCACGACTTTCACGACTTCAAGATCTCGGTCAAGCACAACGACCCGGTGATCATGGTCAAGGCATACCGGCTGCTCGCCGAACGCGGCGACTGGCCGTTGCACCTCGGTGTCACAGAGGCGGGCCCGAGCTTTCAGGGCACGATTAAGAGCGCCACGGCGTTTGGTCTTCTGCTCGGCGAGGGAATCGGAGACACCATTCGCGTGTCCCTGAGTGCCCCGCCGGTCGAGGAGATCAAGGTGGGTCTGCAGATTCTGCAGTCGCTGAACCTGCGCGAACGCAAGCTCGAGATCGTCTCTTGCCCGAGCTGCGGCCGGGCCCAAGTAGATGTCTACAAGCTCGCCAACGATGTCACCGACGGACTCGAGGGCATGACCGTGCCGCTGCGCGTCGCCGTCATGGGTTGCGTCGTCAACGGACCGGGCGAGGCTCGCGAGGCCGACCTTGGCGTCGCGAGCGGAAACGGCAGGGGCCAGATCTTCGTGCGCGGCGAGGTCATCAAGACCGTGCCCGAGTCCGAGATCGTAGCGACACTCATCGAAGAGGCTAACCGTCTCGCCGCCGAGATGCCCGCCGCAGCGCTCGGCAGCCCGACGGTGTCCGTCGGCGCAAAATAGCCGGCAGCAACTCCGCACGATCCGGCACACGCCTGTCAGGTGCGCCAGGGTGGTTCAGGCCGGCTGGTGCTGGTGCTGGTGCTGGTGCTGGTGTTGGCGCGGTGGGTGCGGGCGGGTCGCCAGGTTTGGGTCGGGTCCCAGATGAGTGGCCCGCGGATCTGGGGTCTTCCTCGGACCATGCGGATCTTCCATCCGGCGGTGTCGATGGTGTGGTGGTGGTACCAGCACAAAAGGGTGCCGTTACCAATGTTGGTGGGTCCGTTCTGCTGCCACGGGATAACGTGGTGCACTTCGCACCAGCGGGCCGGAATAGTGCAGCCGGGGATGACACAGCCTTCGTCGCGGGCGGCGATCGCCGCGCGTTGCCTGCGGGTGAAGCAGCGAAGTTTGTCGCCGAGGTTGAGGACGTTGCCGTTCTGGCCGAGCAGTACCTGTTGGTAGCCGCCGGCGCAGATGAGTTCACTCACGCGGCGGAAGCTGGTGGGGGCGTCGACGCCGTCGATCCAGCCGACACCGCGGCCCTGTTCAAGGTCGACGGCATTGATGTGCACCATCACGGTCGGGGCGGCGCCGCCCATGGTCGGGGTGTGTGGGGCGCGGGCGGCGGATTCGAAGATGGAGCGGAGGATGTCGGCGCGTTTCTCCCCACCGGTGCGACGGTCGCCACTGGTCTGATCAACACCGAAGCGGGTGTCGCCGCTGAACGGTTCGTCGCTGAACGGCTCCGCGCCGGTGCCGGTGCCGGTGCCAGCCGTGCCGTCGAGCAGTTCGGTTGGCAGAAACCTGGGTGTCGTCGACCGCGCCGACAGATACGTATCGAACAGGGTGTCCATGATGCCGCGGAGTTCGGGGGTGACGTCGGCGCGCAGCGGGTAGAGCCCATTGCGGAGCAGCCCGAACGTGAGGGTGCTTGTCGCTTCGACGGCGTCGTCGTTGGGGGCGGTGCCGTCGGGGTCGAGGCGGCCCTGCCATTCCAGGGCTTGGGCCTGTAGCAGGTCGGGCGCGAAGCGGATCCCCGCGCCGGGTAGCCCGGCGGTCTCTGGGGTGATGGCGCCGGTCGCCGAGGCGACGAGGGCGCGTTCGACCCGGTCGAGGTCGTCTTGCCCGACCCGGCCGTGCAACGCGGTCAGGGTGGTGGCGATGATCTCGGCCGACTCGATGCCGAGGTCGCCGCTTTTGAGGCCGGCGGCGATGACCGGGTAGCGGGCCGGCACGGGCAGCCCGAGCGGGGTGCGTTCCACGGCGGTCTCACCCAGCTTGAGGCGGCGTTTGGCTTCGCGGGCGGAGATGCCGGCGAGGTGGCTGATGAAATCGACCCGGTTGCGGCATCCGTTCTTGTAGGCGAGCGACCCGGTACCGAGATCGGTTTCGGCACGCGCACCAATGTCGGTGGTGGCTCGAAGTCTGGCCCCATCAACCTTGCGGCCAAGAGATTCCAGGGCGACCAGCACCGCGATGGCCTCGGTGTCGCCGAGGTGACCAAACCGCACCCCATCCAACGCCCCAGCCAGAATCGCACCAGCCTGCGCAATCGCCGCCACCCGGGAAACCTCGGGTTCCGGCACAGAGCCGGCTGCGGCGGGCGGGGCGGTGAGGGTCATGGCGACGGTGCCTCCTTCACCCACAATTATAGCCCAAACCACACCTGAAAGCGAGCTAATCTCAGCACTATGCTGATAAAAATTCAGAAATATCTTCCAAACTGGCGGCAGCCCGCTTGAACCGCACATCGTCGCACTGACAATTTCAAAATTGGGGAGCGTACGGTCTGCGAGCACGTAGTCGAGATGGAAGCCTCCTGCCTCGTGGGGACTTCACGTTTTTTTCGGCAGTCGATACTCTGACCGGCGATTACCAGTTCGTGCCGCTGCAGTAGACGTTCGCGCGTGCGCGCAGGCAGTCTGAGAGCGGATGCCCGAAGCGGTACTGTCGGTAGGTGCCCGGACGGCGCCGACAGGAGCACCGTGCGTATCAACCGGGACCAATTGAGCGGGATGGGAGCCCAGCTCGCCACCGAAGTCAGCATCAACTTCGGGTCGTCAGTGGCTGGCCTGCTCATCCCGGTGATCGGTGCGCCCGTCGTCGTCGCGGCCCGCCAGATTGTCATGGTTCTCGTCGTGCTGCCGCTGGCCCGTCCTCAGCTGAAAAAGATGACCTGGGGCCGAATCTGGCCTCCGTTGGCCCTCGGGGTCGTACTCGCCGTCATGAACCTCAACTTTTATCAAGCCGTCAGCATGATCGGACTCGGCGTGGCGGCGACGATCGAATTTCTCGGACCGTTCGTCCTCGCCCTCGTGACCAGCCGCCGCCTTCTCGACTTTGTGTGCGCCGCGGCCGCCGCCGGGGGAGTGTTTCTGCTGACCTGGTCGGACGGCACCCTCGATGTGCTCGGCATTGTGCTCGCGCTCACCGCGGCCGCCTCCTGGTTTTGCTACATTCTGCTGACTCGCCGGGTGGCGACCCAATTCCCCGGCCTCGAAGGCATTTCGATCGCGAGTCTGGTGAGCCTCGTGATCGTGGTTCCGATTGCCGTATTCACGCTCGATCTGTCGGCGTTCACCTGGGGCATCGTCGGATTGCTCCTGCTCGTCGGCGTCGTCTCCTCCGCCTTTCCCTACACGCTCGACACCTTTATTCTGCGTCGGATCAGCCCGCGTTTGTACGCGATCATCACGAGTTTCGGCCCGGTGATCGCGGCCGGTTTCGGTGCGCTCGTGCTCGGCGAGTCCTTTACCGCGCTGCAGCAGATTGCCATCGTCGTCGTGTGCGTGGCGGCAGGGGCGGCGATCGCGACCCAGCGTGACCGGCCTACCTCCGACCTCGAGCTGACCGCGACCGCCATTCCCTGAAGCCGGGCGAATCTCGCAGCCAGCCCCGGGCATCCGCTCCGGGAGAGAGAGGGTCACTCGACGCGCAGGGTGAGGTGGGCGGCGAGCAGCGGGGCGAATAGGTTGAACCTGGTGCCGCTCGACGCTGGGCGGGTGCGTGTTTTACGCCACCCTCAGGCGAGCGGTTCGAGCACGAAGACGGGTATCTCGCGGTCCGTCTTGGTCTGGTACTCGGCGTAGTCGGGGAACGCCGCCACGGCGCGCTTCCACCAGGTGGCCTTTTCGTCGCCGGTGACCTCGCGGGCGCGCATATCCCACTTCTGCGTGCCGTCCTGCAACTCAACCTCGGGATGCGCCACGACATTCGCGTACCAGACCGGATTCTTGGGGCTGCCGCCGAGCGAGGCCACAGCCGCGTACTGACCGGCATGCTCGACCCGCATGAGCGGCGCCTTGCGCAGCTTGCCGGACTTCACGCCGAGCGTCGTCAGTACGATGACGGGCATTCCGCGCAGGGTTGTGCCCTCGGTGCCACCGGACTTCTCGTACTGGTCGACCTGGTCGCGCACCCACTGGGCGGTGCTTGGCTCGTATTCTCCGATGAGAGGCATACCCACATCAACCACGATGGATGCGGGATCATTCCGCGCCCGTCGGCCGCACGGTTGCGCTCTAGAGCAGGTGGCGTGGCCGATGGGGGGCGAACCGGGGAATGTAGCGGCGCAACAGCACGGCTCCGACCAAGCCGAACACCCCCATGATGCCGCTTGCGATCGAGAGTGAGGCGAGGGCGGTGATGCCGGCCAGGGCGAGCGGCGCGGCGGCGCTGCCGAAGTCGGCGGTGAATCGCCAGGCGCCGAGAAACGGCGCCGGATACCGCTGCGGCGCGAGGTCTGCGCCCAGCGTCATGAGCAGGCCGCTGCCGATGCCGTTGGCGAGGGACAGAAACATCGCGACGCCGATGAACCAGCCGACGTTGCTCGGCAGATCGTGCGTGAACGCGAGCGCGACGTGGCCGAGGCCGAGGCCGATCATCGAGGGTACCGCGCTCCAGATACGACCGAAGCGATCCATGATCTGACCGCTGGCGTAGAACAACAGGAAGTCAATGCCGCCGGCGATACCGATGATGAGGGCCGTTTCGGGCGCACTGATGCCGATGCTGACCGCCCAGAGGGGCAGCATGACGGTTCGGCTGGCGCGCATCGCGCCCACGAGGGCGGCACCGGAGCCGAGTCGCACGAGTACACCGCGGTGGCTGCGGATGGTCTGAAAGAGGCCCTGTGCGGCGAGTGCTGCGGCATCCGCTTCGGCAGCCCTGGTCGGTGCAACGCCGGCGGGTGCAACGTCGGCAGGTGCAACGCCGGCAGGTGCAACGTCGGCAGGTCTAGCGGGTGCTGCCCGCTCCGGCACAGCGCTTTCCGGCGCGTCGAGGCCACGGGCGGGGTCCGGGAGGATCAACAGCAGCGTGATCGCGAATACGCAGCACACGATGAATACCCAGAACGCCGCCTGGGTGCTGCCGGTGAGGTGGATGAGCGCGGCGGACAGGAACGGCCCCACACACCAGCCGGCCCGAAACACGCCGCCGAGTGTCGACAGTGCGCGGGCCCGGTAGACGAGGGGCACATAACTGGTCATGAAGGCGTGCCGGGCCAGGGCGAACACGGCCGTCGCAATGCCGATCAGAAAGATTCCCAGGCCGAGTATGAGCGGGTTGGGTGCCGCGAGGCAGATGATCACGGCACCGACGGTGATGACGGATGCCCAGATCATCGAGTTGCGTTCGCCGATGCGGGAGACGACCCAGCCGCTGGGAATGTCGCCGACGAGTTCGCCGAGCATGATCATGGCGGCGATCACCCCGGCGATGGCGAGCGTGGCGCCCAGGTCATTGGCGACCAGTGGAATGAGCGGAATTATCGCGCCCTCACCGACGGAAAACAACAAGGTGGGCAGAAAAGCCGTCAGGGCGATCGCACGCAGGTTGAGGGGGCGCTGGGCATTGCTCATCAGAGACGATGCTACGCCAGCCCGGTAGGCTGAACAGAACATGATTGACTTGGATTTCTCAGTACAGATCGCCGCGCTGCGGACCACGTTTGGCGACATCCGTTCGGTGATCGACATTGATCGACTGCGCGCGGACATCGACGACCTGAGTGGCGAGGCCGGTATGCCCGATTTGTGGGACAACACCGAGCACGCGCAGAAGGTGACGAGCGACCTCAGCCATCGGCAGTCGCAACTGGCGCGTATTGAGAGCATCACGACGCGCCTCGACGACCTCGAGATGCTCGTCGACATGGCCAACGACGGCCAGGGCGATCAGGAACTGGCCGATGAGGCAGCGCTCGAGCTAGCGAGCCTGCAGAAGCTCCTCGGCGAACTCGAGGTGCAAACGTTGCTCAACGGCGAATTCGACGAACGCAACGCCGTCATCACCATTCGCGCCGGCGCCGGGGGAGTGGATGCGGCCGACTTCGCCGAAATGCTCCTGCGCATGTATCTGCGGTATGCGGAGCAGCACAACTGGCGCACGAGCGTGCTCGACATCAGCTACGCCGAAGAAGCCGGCATCAAGAGCGCAACCTTCGAAGTCGACGCTTCCTACGCCTTCGGCACGCTCAGCGTCGAGGCCGGTACGCACCGCCTGGTGCGCATGAGCCCGTTCAACTCGGCCGGCAAACGCCAGACCTCGTTCGCCGCGGTCGAGGTGGTTCCGCTGATCGAGCAGACCGAATCGATCGAGGTGCCCGACGGCGATATTCGCGTCGACGTGTTCCGGTCGAGCGGTCCCGGCGGCCAGTCCGTCAACACGACCGACTCGGCCGTGCGCATCACCCACTTGCCCACCGGCACCGTCGTGAGCTGCCAGAACGAGAAGAGCCAGATTCAGAACCGCGCGGCCGCCATGCGCGTATTGCAGTCGCGACTGTTGGTGCTGGAGCGCGAGAAAGAAGCGGCCACCAAGAAAGAACTCGCCGGCAACATCACCGCAAGCTGGGGTGATCAGATGCGCAGCTACGTGCTCGCGCCGTACCAAATGGTCAAGGACCTGCGCACCGAGTATGAGGTGAACAACCCCAGCAACGTCTTCGACGGTGACCTGGACGGATTCATCTCGGCCGGCATCCGCTGGCGCAAAAAGGCACCCGAAGACTAGAGGCATGCTGAGGCTTGGCCCAACGGGTATGTCGCTGTTGGGAAAACGCCCCTGGTTGCCTAGGCTCTAAGAGCTATGATCCGTTTTGATCACATAACCAAGAAGTACCCCGGCACCACTCGGCCGGCACTGAACTCGATCGACGTCGAGATTTTGCGAGGCGAATTCGTCTTTCTGGTCGGCGCCTCCGGATCGGGAAAATCGAGCTGCCTACGGCTCGTGCTCAAGGAGGAGAAGCCGACCAGTGGCAGCATTCACGTGCTCGGCCAGGACCTGAGGTCGATCTCGAACCGCAAGGTTCCTTACTTTCGTCGCAACATGGGCGTCGTCTTTCAAGACTTTCGTCTGCTGCCGAACAAGACCGTCTTCGACAACGTCGCCTTCAGCCTGCAGGTCATCGGCAAGAGCCGCGGTTTCATCCAGGAAGCCGTGCCGGACACGCTCAAGATGGTCGGCTTGGCCGAAAAATCCCAGCGCCTCCCGCACGAACTCTCCGGTGGAGAGCAGCAGCGGGTGGCTATTGCCCGCGCCATCGTGAACAAGCCACAGATTCTGCTGGCCGACGAGCCAACCGGAAACCTCGACCCCACCACGAGCGCCGAGATCATGTCGCTGCTCGCGAGCATCAATGCCAGTGGCACCACCGTCATCATGGCCACCCATGAAGCTGGCATCGTCGACCAGATGCAGCGCCGCGTGATCGAGCTCGTTCACGGCGAGATCGTGCGAGACGAGCGCCAGGGCGGCTACGCCACGGCATCCATCCCGACCATTCTGCCGGCGCCCACAACGGATGCCCCCGCCAGCGAGCCGGCGCCCGTCGCAGCGGTCTACGCCCGGCCCGCAGCTGCACTCAAACCGGCGCTGACGCACCCGTCGGCCCCGGTTCCCGAGACCTCCCTATCCTTGCATCAGGCGGCGGCTGCCGCGGTGGCCGCTGCCGCCTCGCCGGTTTCCTCGCCGGTTTCCAGGCCGGAGCCCGCTGCCCCGGCCCCGGTCGTCGTGCCGCCGACCGAGGACGCCCCGCACACGCCGGTACCGCCGATGACACGGCCGGTTCTGCCGGTTGCCCAGGACGATGAACCCGAGCAGCTCACTCTCGCCGAGAAGCTCGGCCTGCGCGCGCCGGGGGAGAAACCCGACCAAACCGGCGAGCAGAACGTGGGGCCGACCCGATGAGGCTCGGTCTGGTGTTCTCTGAGGCCGCCAACGGTCTGCGGCGCAACGCCTCGATGGTCGTCTCCGTCGTGCTCGTGACGTTCATCTCGCTGACCTTTGTCGGCGCGGCCATTCTGATGCAGATGCAGATCGGCCAGATGAAGAACTTCTGGTACGACAAGGCGCAGGTCGGCATCTACATGTGCTCCGATATATCCCCGGGCGAAACCTGCACCGGCGGCGACGCCTCACCGGAGCAGATCGCCGCGGTGGAGGCGCAACTCAAATCGCCCACCCTCGCGCCGTTCGTTGACAACTACTACTTCGAGACGCACGAGCAGGCCTTTGAGAACTTCAAGAAGCAGTTTGCGGGCAACCCGGTCGCCGACTATGTCACGGCCGAGCAGCTCAACCAGACGTTCTGGGTGAACCTGAAGGATCCGTCCCAATCCGCGGTACTGGTGGAGAGCCTGTCGGGAGTCGCCGGCGTTGAAAATGTCGCTGACCAGCGTAAATATCTCGACCAGATCTTCTCCGTGCTCAACGTCGCAAGCTACACCGCCATCGGCATCGCCGGGTTGATGCTGATAGCGGCGGCCCTGCTGATTGCCACGACCATCCGTTTGTCGGCGTTCTCGAGACGCCGGGAACTGGGCATCATGCGGTTGGTCGGCGCGAGCAACCGGTTTATTCAGACGCCGTTCATTTTGGAGGGTGTCTTCGCGGCGTTGCTCGGTTCGCTGCTGGCTGGCGGCGCGATCCTGGCGCTCGTGTACTTCTTCGTGCAGGGCTATCTCGGCGCGCGGCTGACCGGCTTCGCCCTGGTCGGCATGGATGATGCGCTCGTGGTGGTGCCCATCCTGCTCGTCGTCGGTGCGGTGCTGGCGGCGTTCTCGGCGAACTTCGCGATCACCCGCTACCTCAAGGTCTAACCCTCAAGCGGATGCCGGGGGGCCAGCCGGCCCTCGGTTCCGCTAGACTGGTGGGCTGCTGAGCAGGCCGTGTGCCCGCTCGACCGGCGGCATCCGCTGGAAGAAACGAAGGGAGGTGAGGCAACATGCCCAGGGAACGTGGCGAAAAGGTCGTAGCGACCAATCGCAAGGCCCGACATGACTACCTCATCAGTGACACTTACGAGGCCGGGATAGTCTTGAGCGGCACCGAGGTCAAATCTCTGCGCGCCGGCCGGGCTACCCTGGTCGACGGTTATGCCTTCATCGAAGGCGGCGAAGCCTGGCTGGATGCGGTGCACATTCCGGAGTATTCCGGTGGGTCGTGGACCAATCACCCGCCGCGCCGCAAGCGCAAACTCCTTCTACACAAGAAAGAGATCGTGAAGATCAGCCATAAAACCAAAGAGGGCGGCTTCACGCTCATTCCGCTGCGCATCTATTTTGCGGACGGCCGAGCCAAAGTGGAGATCGCCGTGGCCAAGGGCAAGAAAGAATACGACAAACGCCAGACGTTGCGGGAACGCACCGACAAGCGGGAGTCCGACCGTGCCATGTCGGCGCAGCGACACCTCGGCGACTAGCCAGCTGTGCGCTTCTGTTGGGGGCGCTTCTGGTGTAGTATGGAGGGCTGCACCGAAAGGTGCCGTTTGGTAACTCAACAGCGTGTGACACGAACCCATCGCGAGCCCGTCGGTTCGCTATGTGTATGGGGATGATCGGTTTCGACACTGTTTGCGCAATTGTGAGAAGCGGGTCGAGGATGCAGGGTTATCTCGTAAACGATCTCTGCAAAACAATAAGTGCCAAATCAAACCGCACTGACTTCGCTCTCGCTGCCTAAGCGAAAGCACTAACGAAGTCCGCCAGACCGGGAATGCTCTCTACCCGGATCCTGACGCCATTTAGAGAGCTTGCTTCTACGCTGAGCCACGGGGCATAGAGGGACTTAAACGAAGGCTGGGCCTGTCGGAGTAGATGCCAGCGGCAAATTCCGGGGCCGAGAAAGCGACTTCACTGGATACACCCGTAGAAGGCATATGACCACAGCAGTGGACCGGGGTTCAATTCCCCGCATCTCCACCATCGGTTCTGTCACACGCTGTTTTGACCAAATCAGGCCGCCCGCTGGGCGGCCTGATTTGATTTAAGCGCGATTCGCCGGTCAGAGCAGGCGCAGGCCGATCGCGGTGCGGATGGGGTCGCGCTGGCCGCCGGAGTGCACGACATCGTCTCCGTCGACACTGAGCTGACTGGCATGAAAGCGCAGGGCCGCCACGACGGTCTCGCGCTCGGCGTCGAGGTCGAACCACTCCGCATCCGCGGCACAAGCACCGAGAATTTCCGCGTAGGGGATCGTGAGCGCTCGGCTGGCGCCGAGCGCGGCGTCGTGCACGCGCACGTGGTCGGGATGCCCGTAACCGCCAATGGCGTCGTAGCTGATGACGAGGCTCGGTCGCACGTACCGCAGCACGGCCACGAGGTCGTTGATGACCTCGGCGAGCGGCGCGCGAGCGAGCGCATCCGCTTCGGAATCTGCGGCCGGACCGGCCAGGCCGGGGCGGATCCACTCCATGCCGGAGTCCCGGTAGCGGCGCGCGGGCAGCCCGGGCGCGCGGGCTGGTATTTCACCGAGCCAGAAGCCCTCGTCGACGCCGAGGGCGCGGGCGGCGCGCTCGAGTTCCCGCTCGCGCTCCTCGGCCAGGGCGGGGGTTCCGGCGAGCACTGAGAGCGGCCCGGCGACGACCTCTCCGCGCTCACCGCGCGTCGCCGTGACCAGGCTGACCCGGATGCCGCGGCTTGCGAGATACGCGATGAGGCCGCCAGTGCTGATGGTCTCGTCGTCGGGGTGCGCGTGCACGAACAGCACGGAGGTGACGGAGTCCAGCAGACTCATGCCTCGATCAACTTCTGGCCGCCAGGGGCTGATTGATCGGCCGGCGGGTCGGGGTCGACGAGGTCGTCGTGGTGGATGGAATCGATTAGAGTGTGCAACGGCTTCCCGCTGCCGCCCCACTGCAGCGAGATGATCTCGGCGGCGATCGAGACCGCGGTCTCCTCGGGTGTGCGGGAGCCGAGGTCGAGCCCGATCGGGCTGCGTAGCCGCGCCAGCTCGGCATCGGTCACCCCTGCCGCGCGCAGGCGCTCGAGGCGGTCGAGATGGGTGCGGCGTGACCCCATAGCGCCGATATACGCCACGGGCGGGCCGTGCAGGGCCGCTGCGAGCAGGGGAACGTCGAATTTGGGGTCATGGGTGAGCACGCAGATGACCGTGCGGGGGTCGATGAGCCCGCCGGCGATCTGCTCGCGCAGGTAGCGGTCGGGCCAGCTCACCACGACCTCGTCGACGCCGGGAAACCGGGCGGCGGTCGCGAAGACGCTGCGCGCATCGCAGACCGTGACCCGGTAGCCGAGAAAGATGCCGAGCCGGGCGAGGGCGGTGGCGAAATCGATCGCCCCGAAGACCAGCAGACGGGGCCGCGGTGCGTAGCTCGCGAAGAACACCCGCATGCCCTCGCCCCGACGCTCGCCGTCTGGGCCGTAGGTGAGGGTGGCGTTGCGGCCGGCAGCGAGCAAACCCTGGGTATCGTCGCCGATGGCGTGGTTGGCGCGGTTCGAGCCCAGGTCGCCTTCGAATCCGTGCGGCCGCACTACGAGGTGGCGGCCGATCCAGCCGGCATCCGGATGCTCGATCACCGTGGCGACGCCCACCGGCAGGCCGGCATCGACGTCATCATGCACCCCCTCGAGCAGGGCAAAGGTGTTGCGGGAGACGGGCTCGACGAAAACGTCGAGGATGCCGCCGCAGGTGAGCCCGACGGCGAACGCATCGTCGTCGCTGATGCCGTATCGCACGAGCACGGGCACGCCGTCCTCGGCCACCTGCGTGGCGAGCTCGTAGACGGCGCCCTCGACGCAACCGCCCGAGACCGAGCCGGCCACGGTGCCATCGGCACTGACCAGCATGGAGGCGCCGGGCGGGCGCGGCGCGGACTGAAAGGTTCGCACGACCGTGGCGAGGCCCGCCGTGGCGCCATTCTGCCAGCCCGTGAAGAGGGTATCCAGAACTTCACGCATGTCGGTATCCCTTCGGTCGGTGGGTCAGCGGCCGGACGCGCGCCGACCAATTCGGTATGCGATAAACGCTACCGTGGCCAGCAGACCCAGGAGTTTCACCGGGTCACTGAGCTGGTCGGTGATGACGCCCCTGACCAGGGTCATCGCATCGAGGCTCGGCGCGGCGCTAGGTACAGACCGGTGCGGCGGCAGGGTCGCCCGCGCCGGGGCATCCGCCGTAACGTGGGGGAGCCTGCCGGCGGCCGGGGCGTCCCCGGGCGGAACGTCGGTCAGATCAGCGACCGCCCGCGGGGAGGCCTGGGCGATGGCAGTCGGGTCGTCGACGTGCTCGCCGACGCCGGCCACAGCACCAGAGCCGTCATCGCCTGTGATCAAATCTTGCAGGTTGCCGGCGAACAGGGCCATCATCTGTTCGGTGACGCTGCTGATGACGCCCTTGCCCATGGCAGCCGCCTTACCCGACAGCGACAGGTCGGCGCTGACCGTGCCCCGGGTGACGCCGTCGGTTTCGACCAGTACGAGCGTGACCGTGGCCTGGGCAGTGCCCTGCCCGCGGGTCTCCTGCGCCTTGCCGGAGAAGACAGCGCGGAGGCCCTCGACGTCGCGTTCGTCGACGTTCATCTGGCCGCGGTACTGCATGGTCACCGGGCCGAGCTTGACCTTCATGCCGACCTGGTAGTTGTCGTCGGAGAGCTTGTTCAGAATCTGCGCGCCCGGTACACAGCCGGCGACGCGTTCGAAGTCCATCAGGGTGTTCCACACCGTGTCGACGGGGGCGATGACGGTGAAGGTACTGTCGAGTTGCATCAGGGTGTCCTCTGCTGGATGGTTACGGATGGTCGAGCGGATGCCGACGGGTCGCCGCGAATGGCGGTCGCCACCTCGAGGAGGGCCGTGTAGCTGTGCCCGCTGACAAACGCGTCGCAGTAGGGCAGGGCGGCGGCCATGCCGCCGACGAGCGGCCGGTAGCCGGCGGCGGCTTTGCGCGGATTCACCCAGACAATGCGATGCGCGAGCCGGCGCAGTCGTGCCATCTGGGCGTCGACGTCGGCCGGGTCGTCCTGTGCCCATCCGTCGGAGAACAGCACGATCACCGCGCCGCGAGCCAGGCCGCGCCGCCCGAAGTCGTCGATGAACCGGCGGATGCTGGTCGCCAGCCGGGTGCCGCCGGCCCAGTCGGTCACGGTGGCGGATGCCTGCGCGAGCGCCTGGTCCGGGTCGCGTATGGCCAGCTGGCGGGTCAGCCGGGTGAGGCGCGTCGAGAACACGAACGCTTCGGCCCGGGCGCCGGACGCCGCACCCTGCAACAGCGACAGGAATACCCTCGTGTACGGTTCCATCGAGCCCGACACGTCGCAGAGTAGCACCAGCCGGCGCGGCTTCGGGCGGCGGCGGGCGTAGTGCAGGGTGATCGGGTCGCCGCCGGTGCCCTGCGCGGCCCGCACGGTGCGGGCCACATCGAGCCGGTCGCGGCTGTGCGGCGACGGATAGGTCCGGCGGCTCAGCCGTGTCGGCGTCGACAGGACGATGCGGGCGACGAGCCGGCGCAGGCGGGCCAGTTCCTCGGGGTCGAGGTCGGCGAACGCGATCTCGTGCAAGTGCTCGTCGCTCGAGGCCATGGCAAGGATCGCGTCGCGCTCGGGACCGTCGCCGTCGCCCGAGTCGTCGAAACCGGGCAACGGAGCCGGCGGGCGAGCTTCTGGCTGCAACTGGGGGGCAGAGACCGGGCGGTTGGTTGGCGGGGCAGCTTTCGTGCGCATCTCGGAGCCGATCGCCGGGGGAGCGTTCGGGTCACCGCGTCCTTCGGCCGGGTCGAGCCGGCCGTCGAACACGGCGCTGAACACCGCGTCGAAGCGGGCAAGGTGCTGTTGCCGGGAGACGAACACGATCCGGCACGCCCAGTACAGGGCGGCCCGGTCGGTCGGCGGGACCAGCCGCAGCGCCTCGGCCAGTCGGGCCGCGCGGTCCGGCGACACCGGCAGACCGGCCCGGTGCAGGGCCGTGCTGAAGCCGGCGGCAAGGGCGGCCGCTTCGATCGGTCGATAAGGGCCGCGGTCATCCATGCGCGGCCTCCGCCACCCAGGCGCCGCCGCGGGCTGCAGCGAGATCCAGGTCGTCCCGGTTCTTGAGCACGGAGCCCCAGGTCTGCTCGACCGCGCGGCCGCTGATCTGCTCGATGCCGAGCACTCCGAGGGCGCTGACCCAGTCGATGGCCTCGGCGATACCCGGCGGCTTCACGAGGTCGAGCGATCGCAACCGGGTGATCGCCGCCGCGGCCTCGGTCGCGAGTGCCTGCGAGCTGCTCGGCACCCGGCGGCGCACAATCTGCGCGATCCGCTCCGGCCCCGGGTAGTCGATCCAGTGATACAGGCAGCGCCGGGTGAGGGCGTCGTGCAGGTCGCGGGTGCGATTGCTCGTCAGAATCACGATCGGCGGATGCTCCGCCGTGACGGTTCCGAGCTCGGGAATGGTGACGGCCGCCTCGGCCAGCAGCTCAAAGGTGAAGGCTTCGAATTCGGCGTCGGCCCGGTCGATCTCGTCGAGCAGCAGCACGGCCGGACGCGGACCGGCGTGTTCGATCGCCCTCAGCAGCGGGCGACGCAGCAGATAGTCGGGTCCGAACAGCTCCGTTTCAGCCAGTTCCACCCCGCGCGCTTCGGCCAGGCGAATGCCGAGCAGCTGCCGGGGGTAGTTCCACTCGTAGAGTGCCTCGCCAGCGCTGATTCCCTCGTAGCACTGCAATCGAAACAGTTCGGTATCGAGCAGCCGAGCGAGCGCCTTGGCGATCTCGGTCTTGCCCACCCCGGGTTCGCCCTCGAGCAGGAGCGGCTGCCGCATGCGCACGGCCAGGAATACGGCGGTCGCGAGGCCCTCATCGGCGAGGTAGTCCTCGGCATCGAGGGCACGCTGCAGCGCGCCGACGGACGGCACCAACTCGGGCACGGTCACCATCACCGGCACCGGCACCGGCACCGGCACCGGCACCGGGCAATCGGGCCCCTAGCGCGCGGTCGCATACTGCTCCGGATGTCCGAGAAACACCGTGCGGCAGCCCGCCGCGCAGAAGTACACGGTCGTGCCGTCGTGCTGCACCTGCAGCGACGAGGGCAGCGCGGCCACCGTCATGCCGCAGACAGGGTCGATCGCGATCGCTTCCACTGCCGTCGCCGTCTCAACCACCTCCGCGGCTTGCGGTTGCCCGTGTCCGGCCCGGTCCTGCACCAGCTGCGCGAAAATCGACACCGCGATCTCTCCGGGGGTGCGCGCCCCGAGGTCGAGGCCCGCCGGGCTGAACACACGCGCGCGCTGCTCGGGCGACACGTCGAGCGAGGCGAGCACGGCAGCGCCGCGCCTCGGGCTCGCCACGAGCGCCACATAGGGCACCCCGGCGGCGAGGGCGGCGAGCAGGGCTGGCTCCTCATCCCGGCCGTGCGAGGCGACGATCAGGGCGGCGTCGCCGACCTGCGGGGCGGCGGAGGCGCCATCCGTTTGGATGAGGTCGAAGCCGACGAGCGGTGCCAGGGCAGCAAGCGCCTCGGCATCGGGCGTCGAGCCGACGATGATCATTCGTGGCAGCGGAAGGCGCGGCTCAAGAAAAATCTCGATCGCCCCGCCGCTCACACACGGGTTGGAGACCTCGACCGCGCCGTCTCGCACGGTGCTAGACGGCACGCCGGCGACGACCTTGAGCAGCAGCGGCTGCCGGCTCGCGAGTACCTGCAGGCTGTACAGGCGAACGGATGCCTCCACGCACGTTCCTCCGACGAATCCCTCGATCTCGCCGGTCGCGCGAACGAGCGCCGTGTCGCCGGCGTGCGCGCTCGTCGGGCGCTGGGCGCGCACGACGGTCGCGTGCACGAACGCTTCGCGGCGATCGATGAGCTCTTGTGCGCGGGTCGGGTGGGCAACGGGCATGCTACACCGGCGGTCTCGTGCGGCCCTGCATGGCTTCCCACACCCGGGCGGGGGTGCAGGGCATATCCATGTGCACGACCCCGAACGGGGCGAGGGCATCGACGACGGCGTTGACGACGGCCGGCGGTGACCCGACCGTGGCAGACTCACCAACGCCCTTTGCTCCGATCGGGTGGTGCGGCGACGGGGTCACGGTGAAGCCGGTCTCCCAGTCGGGCACCTCCATGGCGGTGGGGATGAGGTAGTCCATGAACGAGCCGCCGAGGCAGTTGCCCTCGTCGTCGAACTCGATGATCTCCATGAGTGCCATGCCGACACCGTCGGTGAGGCCACCATGAATCTGGCCCTCGATGATCATCGGGTTGATGCGGGTGCCGCAGTCGTCGACGGCGATGAAGCAGCGCACCTTGACATGGCCGGTACCCGGGTCGACGTCGACGACGCAGATATAGGCGCCGAACGGAAAAGTGAGGTTGGGCGGATCGTAGGTGACCTCGGCGTCGAGATTGCCGTCGATACCCTCGGGCAGCGCGACCGTGCCGTGGGCGCCCATCGCGATCTCGGCCATGGTCTTGCCCACGCTCGGATCGCCTTTGACGAACCAGCGGCCCTTCTCCCACTCGAGGTCTTCCGGCCGGGTCTCGAGCATGGCCGCGGCGATGAACCGGGCCTTCTCCCGCACCTTGCGGGCGACGAGTGCCACGGCGGCGCCGCTGACCGGAGTGGACCGGCTGCCATAGGTGCCGAGGCCGAACGGCGTCTGGTCGGTGTCTCCGTGCACCACATCGATGTCTTCCGGCGGGATGCCGATCTCCTCCGCCACGATCTGCGCGAACGTCGTTTCGTGGCCCTGACCTTGGCTTTGCACCGAGATGCGCACGACGGCCTTGCCGGTGGGGTGGATGCGCAGTTCGGCGCCGTCCGCCATTCCGAGGCCGAGAATGTCCATGTCTTTGCGCGGGCCGGCACCTACCGTTTCGGTGAAGAACGAGATGCCGATGCCCATGAGCTCACCGCGTTCGCGTTTCTCTTTCTGTTCGCGGCGCAGTTCGTCGTAGCCGGCCATCTTCATCGACAGCCGCATGGTGGGTTCGTAATCGCCCGAGTCGTACTCCCAGCCGGTCTTGTTGGCGTAGGGAAACTGTTCCTTCTTGATGAAATTCTTCAGGCGCAACTCGGCTGGGTCCATGTCGAGCTTGCGGGCCAGGATGTCGACCATCCGCTCCACCAGATAGACCGCCTCGGTGACCCGGAAGGAACAGGCATAGGCCACCCCGCCCGGGGCCTTGTTGGTGTACACGCCGGTGACGGTGCAATACGCTGCCGCGAGGTCGTAGCTGCCGGTGAAGATGTGGAAGAACCCGGCCGGATATTTGGTGGGCTGGGCGGTGGCGTTGAACGCGCCGTGGTCGGCGAGTACATTGGTGCGCAGGGCCAGGATCTTGCCGTCCTTGGTCGCCGCGATCTCGCCCTGCATGATGTAGTCCCGGGCGAAGGAGGTGGACATGAGGTTCTCGGAGCGGTCCTCGACCCATTTCACCGGTTTGCCGGTGACGATGGAGCCGACGACGGCGAGGATATAGCCCGGGTAGATTCCGACCTTGTTACCGAATCCGCCGCCGATGTCGGGGGAGACCACCCGAATCTTGTGCTCGGGAATGCCGGAGACCATCGCGAACAGGGTGCGGTGGGCGTGCGGCGCCTGCGTCGTCTCGTACAAGGTGAGACGGCCGTCGATGGGGTCGAAGTCGGCGACGGCGCCGCAGGTTTCCATCGGCGCCGGGTGCACGCGCGGGTAGACGATCTCCTGCTTCACCACGACGTCGGCGCTCGCGAAGACGGCATCCGTTTCGGCTTTGTCGCCGGCTTCCCAGTCGAAGATGTGGTTGTCGGTGCGGCCCTCGAGGTCGTCGCGAATGACGGGAGCGTCCGGGTCCATCGCCTTGCGGGCGTCGACGACGGGCGGTAATACGTCGTACTCGACCTGGATCAGTTCGAGGGCATCTCGGGCGGCGTAGCGGTCTTCGGCGACGACGAAAGCGACCTCCTGGCCCTGGAAGCGCACCTTGTCGGTGACCAGCACGGCCTGCACGTCCATCGAGAGGGTCGGAGCCCAGGCGAGGCCGAGGGCCTGCAGGTCGGTGCCGGTGATCACGGCGAGTACCTTTGGGTGCGCGAGCGCCTCAGACGTATCGATCGAGACCAGCCGGGCGTGGGCGACGGGAGCGCGCAGAATGGCGCCGTGCAGCATGCCGGGCAGCACGATGTCGTCGACATAGCGGCCCTTACCGCGCACGAAACGCGGGTCTTCCTTGCGCTGCATGCGGCCATGGCCGATGGGCCGATCGTGGTCGCCGGCGGCCGGGTTTGACGGGCGGTCCTCGAGGATGGTCATGCGTGCACCTCGTGCTCGGTTGATTCGGACGTGGTCGTTTCTGGAGCCGCACCGGCGGGATGCTCGGCGGCCCACTGGATCGACCGCACAATGGTGGCGTAGCCGGTGCAGCGGCAGATCTGGCCTGAGATGGCCTCGCGAATCTCCAGCGGTTCCGGGTGCGGGTTGTGGTCGAGCAGGGCGCGGGCGGTGAGCATCATGCCGGGGGTGCAGAAACCGCACTGCAGGCCGTGCTCCTCCATGAAGCCCTGCTGCACCGGGTCGAGGGTGGCGCCATGGGCGAGTCCCTCCACGGTCGTGATCGTGTGTCCGTCGGCCATGGCGGCGAGCACGGTACACGATTTCACCGGTTGGCCGTCCATCAGTACCACGCAGGTGCCGCAATTGGTGGTGTCGCAGCCCCAGTGCGTCCCGGTGAGACGCAGGTCGTCGCGAATGAAGTGCACGAGCAACACGCGCGGTTCGATCTCGCGGGTGACGTCGGTGCCGTTTATGGTCATGCTGATCTGCATCGGGCTCAGCCTTCCTGGATTGTCACGTCTGGAACGGATGCCGCGGCGCGGCTGCACGCGACCCGCAGCACGCGGCGGGTCAGCTCGTCGGCGAGGTGCCGCTTGTAGTCGATCGGTCCGCGCTGATCGGCGAGGGGATCGCAGGCATCTGCAGCCAGCTGCCCGGCTTCGGCGAAGAGTTGTTCAGTGGGTACCTGACCGACGAGCACGGCTTCGACCTCGGTCACGTTGCGGTCGAGTCCGACCGCGGTGAGGCCGACGGTCGCCTTGCTGATCGTGCCGTCGGCGTCGAGCGTCACGCTCGCACCGGCCGCGGCGACAGCCCAGTCTCCGACGCGCCGTTCCACCTTCTCGTAGGCGCTGCCGGAACCGGCCCGAATGGGAACGCGCACCTCGATGAGTAGTTCGTTCTGGGCAACGGCCGTCTCGTAGGGGCCGCGGTGGAATTCGGCCATCGACAGCATCCGTTCGCCGGCCGGTCCGCGCACGACGGCCACCGCGTCAAGAACGTGGCACACCGTGGAGAGGTCTTCGGCCGGGTCGGCCTGGCAGAGGGAGCCGCCGATGGTGCCGCGGTTGCGCACGATCGGATCGGCGATGACGTGTTCGGCGTCGATGATGATGGGGAACAGACGCCACACGTCGTCGGATTCGAGCAGGGTCGTGTGCCGGGTCATCGCGCCGATGCGTAACACGGGGCCATCGACAAGCAAGTAATCCAGCTCGTACAGGTCGTTGATATCGATGAGCCAGTCCGGGCGGGCGAGGCGCAGCTTCATCATGGGAAGCAGGCTGTGTCCGCCGGCGACCACCCGGGATTCGGCCCCGTGGCGATCAAGCAGGGCGAGGGCATTGTCAACCGAACTGGCGCGAACGTAATCGAACGGAGCCGGAATCTGCACGGGCTTCTCCTCACGAAAGAAGGTTCCACGGCGCCGCGCATCGTTGCGCGACACTGTCGTGCCACAGCTTGCTCCCCGCTCCGTTGGCTGTCAACATCGTCCTAAGCGAAAGGTTATGTGCGTGTGCCCTCGCTGTTTATTTCGCGCGGCGCACGCACCAGCCAGGCACCGAGAGGGGTCCGGGAGAGGAACGACATGGCTGCGGCGTGGCTGCGGAGGTGGGTGCCGGGAATCGATAGGGCGCTCGGCTACCGGCGCGCCTGGCTACTGCCAGACCTGCGTGCGGGCGTCGTCCTGACCGCTCTACTTATACCGGTCGGCATCGGCTATGCCGAGGTGGCGGGGCTTCCGCCGGCATCGGGCCTGTACGCCACGATCATCCCCCTGGCCGCCTATGCCGTCTTCGGACCGTCGCGCATCCTCGTGCTCGGCCCCGATTCGGCACTGGCGCCGATCATCGCGGCCGCGATCGTGCCTCTCGCTCTCGGCGATGATGCACGCACGGTCGGCCTCGCCGGGCTCCTGGCCATCATGGTCGGAGTGATTCTCGCGCTTGGTGGCATTCTGCGCCTCGGGTTCGTGACCGACCTGCTCTCCAAACCTATCCGCGTTGGCTACCTCAACGCTCTCGCCGTGCTGGTCATCGTTTCGCAGTTGCCCACCCTTTTCGGCTTCTCCATCACAGCGGACTCGGCGCTGCGCGACGCGATCGGGATATTCGTCGGAATCGCCGGGGGTCAGGTCAACCTGACCGCGACGCTTTTCGGCCTCGGTTCGCTGGCCGTCATTGTCGTCCTGTCGTGGTGCAGAACCCGGATTCCGGGCGTGCTCGCGGCGGTCGTACTTGCGACGGCGGTGACCGCGGTCTTCGGGCTGCGGGATGCCCTGCCCGTCGTCGGTGCGCTGCCCCGGGGCCTCCCCGCACCCGCGCTCATTGGTGTGCAGTGGGCGGATGCGGCGGCTTTGGTGGCTCCGGCACTGGGCATCGCGCTCATCGCCTTCGCCGACACCGCCGTGCTTTCGCGATCGTTTGCTGCCCGCGGCGGAGAGAATGTCAACGGCAGCCAGGAGATGAGGGCGATCGGCGCGTCGAACATCGCGAGCGGACTGCTTGGTGGATTCCCCGTCTCGGCGTCGTCCTCGCGCACCCCCGTCGCCGAGAAGGCGGGGGCTCGCTCCCAGCTCACCGGAGTCGTCGGCGCCGCCCTCGTTCTGGCCTTCATGCTATTCGCGCCCGGCCTCACGGATTTCCTGCCCTCGGCGGCGATCGCCGCGGTCGTCATCGTCGCCGCTGCCGGGCTCGTCGATGTGAAAGGGTTCATCGCGCTCGTGCGCATGAACAAAGTCGATGCCACGCTCTCGCTCGCGGCCTTTCTCGGGGTGCTGGTGGTCGGCGTGATCGAGGGTATCGTCGTGGCAATCATTCTCTCGCTCGGCGCATTCGTCAGCCAGGCCTGGCAACCATATCGGGCCGAACTCGGCCGGATCCGCGGTCTTCGCGGCTACCACGACCTGTCGCGGCATCCCGAGGGCGAACGCCTACCCGGCATCGTCATCGTTCGTTTCGACGCGCCGCTCTTCTTCGCCAACGGGGGGATCTTCGACGACTATGTGCGGGCCACGGTCGCGGCAGCCGGTAGCGGGGTACACACGGTCATCCTCGCGGCGGAGCCCATCACCGACATCGACACGACCGCCGTGGAGGAACTGCTCGAACTCGACGATTTCCTGGTTTCCCGCGGCATCACGCTCGTCTTTGCCGAGATGAAAGGCCCGGTGAAAGATCACCTGCGTGACTACGGATTGAGCGGGCGGTTTCCTCCCGAGCGGTTCGCGGGCACTGTCGGAGAGGCTGTCGATGAGGCCACCGGAACGCTGCGCGGCGACCTCGACGGGACCCAGTGGGACACGGACGCCTGACGAGGCCGGAGTGACCGGCGCCGCGCATCGGTGCGCGACACTGGTGTGGGCCGCAGCTTGCTCCTCACTCCCGTGGCTGTCACTATCGACCTAAGCGAAAGGTTATGAGCTGTGACAATGACGCTGAACCAGCTGAGGGCCTTCGCCCTCGTGGCTCGACTCGGGTCGCTGCGTGCCGCTGCGGCCGTGCTCGGAATCAGCGAACCGGCGGTATCGTCGTCGCTCGCCGCGCTTCGCCTGGACCTCGGGGACGCCCTGGTCAGGCGGTCGGGGTCGGGGATCGCCCTGACGGCCGGCGGTCGGGCGCTCGCCGATCACGCCCAGGAGATCGTCGGCCTGGCCGACCAGGTGCGCTGGGAGGTCTCGCATGCCGCGGAGTCCGCGGCGTGCCTGCGCGTCGTTGCCACTGCGGGCTTCGCCGAACACGCGGCCGGCCGGCTGCTCGACGCGTTCACCCGCCGGGTTCCTGTCCACTCCCGCGGGATTGACGTGGTCGTCGAGTCCGCCGATGACATCGGGTCGCTGTTGCAGGACCATGCCTACGACGTGGCGCTCGGCTCCCGGCCGCCGCAGGGAACGCAGCTCGAAGTGGTGCCATTCTTGCGCTACCAGCGGGTGCTGGTGGCCGCGCCGGGGCATCCGCTTGGCCAGCGGCAGCAGTCGTTGCCGCTCGCCGCCCTGCTGGGGGAGCCGTGGTTCACCGGCCCGGCCGGGGTTGAAGAGTTCACGGCCGAGAGCAGCTGGCTGGCAGCAGCATTCCTTGCCTCTGCGCTCGGCGTTCCGGAGATCGTGCCGCTCAGCAGCGAAACAGATGCCCTCGCTGCGGTTCGCGCCGGCGAAGGGATCATGCTCGCGTTCATGCACATCGTGCGGGCCGAGGTCACGGCCGGGTCGCTCGTGGTGCTGCCGGTGCCGAATACGCCGATCGCGGGGCTGTGGTGCGCGAGCACCCTCGATCACGGACGGGCGTCGACCGCCGCGCGCACCCTGCAACGTTTCGTCACGACCGCCGAGGCGACCGCGGCGATGCTCGCCCCCGGTGGATCACGCGGCGTCGCCCGGCGCGGCTCCAAGGTGCACGTGGCGCTCTGGAGCTGATCTGTCAGGGGCGGTGCGACCAGGCCTTCCAGAAGAGAGCCTCGGCATCCGCTGCTTTCTGCTGTTCCAGAGCGTGCAGGCGGCCGTAACTGAAGGTGTTCTCGCCGCGAAGGTAGGCGTCGACCCCGCCGCGGCGCAGTAGGCGCTCGCGGGCGATGACACTGTCGTGCTGGTCGCCGAGAATGGTCTGCAGTTTCTGGGCGAATCCGCTCACCCGCGCGGCACGCTTCGGGTTGAGCGGATGCGCCGTCTCGGCCGCGTAGCGCAGCCTCTTGGCGCGCTTGCGCACCTCGTGCAGGGCGAGGTCACGTTCCGGCCCCGGTACGGTCCCGGTGGCGCGGCGCACGGCGCGGCGCAGTTTCTTCCATTCCTTCGTGACCAGGGCGGGCACGACCACGCGGGCGTCCTGGCCGGCCGTGGCCGTGAACGGCGGCGAGGCGGCGAGGGCGTCGAGGGCGTTGAGCAGCCGAAAGTAGCGGTGGCTGTCGAGGGCGACGACGAGCGTGTGTCGGGCGGTGGCGGCATCCGCTGCGGAGCGGGTCGTCAGGCGGTCGCGGATGGAGCCGAGCAGCACTGCGGGGTCCTCGCGGTCGAGCAGGCCGGCGAGGCGGCGTTGCAGCACCTCCTCGTCGCGGGAGCCGCCGAGCACGGCGGCGAGCCAGCCGAGTTCGGTGCGGAGGTGTTGCACGACGGTCGGGTCGACGAGGGATCGATAGGTGGCCAGCACCGAGCGCAGCCGGCGTAAGGCGACGCGCATCGCGTGCACGGAGCCGAGCGTGTGCTGGCGAATCTGCGGGTCCTGCGCGCGAATGACGCCGATCTGCTCGCCCAGGCTGGCCAGTAATACGTTCCCGGCCGGTCCGGTGGGCGTCGGGCGCTGCCGATTGCGGGGCGATTCCGCAGGCAACCGGTCGCCGAGGGCACGCGCCAGTTTCGACGCGTGCCGTGACACGAGGATGCCGGCGACCGCGAGCACAGCCTGCCCCGCGTCCAGCAGGTCTTCCGGTGCGTCGACGAGCTCGAACTCCCATTCGCGCCAGGCTGCTGAGGCCGGTTGGTGAACGAGCCGCTCGGCCTGCACCCGATCGTCGCAGAGCACGGCGAGGGTTTCACCACCCGCACCGATCAGGGCATGCACGACGCGGGTGGTGGTGAGGCGTGCCACGGGAACGAGCGGTGCGGCGCGCACGTAGACCCGCACGAGTTGCGCGAGCGACTCGGGTACGGCATCGGCTTCGCCCTGCCTGTCTCGGCCGAGGGGCGCGTGGATCTCACGGCGACGGCCGGCGTTTTGTGGCAGTTTGAGGTGCCATCCCGCGTCGTCGCCGCCGGTACGCCGGCGCAGCGTGATACGTGCGGCGCTGAGTACGAGATCGTTCGTGTCGAAATAGACGGCCTCGAGGTCGTGAACCACCGGCTCGGCGATGGCCTGCACGCCGGGCAGGTCGATCAAAGGAGGCAGCACGGCCAGGCCGTCGACGTCAAACTTGCGTTCTATCTCGATACCACCGTTAGCATCCACGGTCCAAACCTAGCGTGGGCCGACGCTCAGGCGTTGGCGAGCCAGAGGTCGGGGCCGAAGATCTCGTAGTGGATGCGATCGGCCGGCACGCCGGACTGCAGTGCCTGGCTGCGCAGGCTGCGCATGAACGGGAGTGGACCGCAGAGGTACACCGAGGCATCCTCCGGGATGGTCACGTTCGCCAGCGACATGAAACCCTCGTGGTGGCCCTCGCTCGGGATCTCCAGCCAGAGCTCGAGTTCGGCCGCCTCCAGGAGCGCGACGTCCTCATTCATCTGTTCGCGCAGCGCCCAGCGCTCGAGGTTGCTTTCGGCATGCAGCACGAGCACCTCACGCTTCGATCCCGTGTCCACCAGGGAGCGCAGGATGGAGGCGCTGGGCGTGCAGCCGATTCCGGCCGAGGCCAGGATCAGCGGGCCGGTGCCCGCATCGAGGGTGATATCGCCGCACGGCACGGAGAGGGTGAGCGTATCGCCGACCTGCACGTCGCGGTGCAGCACGGGGGAGACCTCGCCGTCGGCGTCGAGCTTGGTGGTGAAGACTCGCGTCGTGGCCGTGCCGGCTGAGAGGGAGTACTGACGCACTTGGCGGATACCGTCGGGCATGGTGGCGGTGACGCTGACGTACTGGCCCGGCAAGGCGGGCGTCACTGGAGTGTCGTCGGCCGGTTCGAGGGTGAACGTGACGGCATCGGTTCCGGCCGCTTCCTTCTTCACGACGATCCAGGGGGCGAGCGGCTTGTCGCTGGCGAGTCCGGCGTAGAGGCCCTTCTCCATCTTGATCAACGCATGGGCCATCAGCCAGTAGACCTCGGTCCAGGCGGCGGCGATCTCGGCCGTGATGACGTCGCTGAGTTCGTCGGCGATGCCCTCGAACAAATACTTGTAGACGATGTCGTACTGCTCGGGCTGAATGTCGAGGGAGATGTGCTTGTGGGCGATGCGGGAGAGCATGGCCTCCGGCGTGATGTCGGGGTTCTTCACCATGTGGGTCGCGAAGACGGCGATGCTGCCGGCGAGGGCCTGCTGCTGCGTGCCGTTCTTCTGGTTCGAGCGGCTGAACAACCCATCGAACAATTCGGGGTGGGCGGTGAGCATGCGCTTGTAGAAGTTCCTTGCGATCTGGGGCATCCGCTCACCGACCAGCGGCAGGGTGGCTTCGATGAGGGGGAGGGACTGGGCCGAAAGCATGAATACTCCTTCTATGTGACCGACTCCCGTTTGTGGGGGCCTTCCACAAAAGTAGCATTTGATATGCCAATTAAACGGATGCTTTCTACTAGTCGTAGAAAGTAGGGACTTTAGTCCTACCGCACCGATCCCAGTTCCACGAGGATCGGTCCATTCGGCTTTCCGTGCGGGAGGCTGGCGATGACGAGGCTATCCAGCTCGCGGTAAAAGGCTTCCCTGGCCCGGCGCAGGCTGCCGCGGAGGCCGCATCCGCTCAATAATGGGCAGGGATCGTCGGGGGAGTCGCAGGCGGCGAGGTCGGTGCGCGTGTCGAGCTGGCGAAGGAGTGCCCCGACGGTGACGTCGCGCCCGAGCGGGCTGATGCGCACGCCGCCGCTCCGCCCCCGAATGGCCTCGACCAGGCCGAGCTCGCGCAGGCGCATCAGTGCCTTGCTCACATGGTTGTAGGGAGTGCCGACCTCGGCGGCGACCACTCGCGAGGTGAAGGTCACGCCGTGCGGCGCCGCACAGAGCAGCATGACGATCCGCAGGCACACGTCGGAAAAAGCGTTGATCCTCATGGTTCAACTGTAATTGCGCCCGTCGCCTGCGCCGAGATGAGAGAGAATGGGGCAAGTGAACACTGAGTCGGAGACACTGTTTGAGGTAATCCGCTTCGTGGACCTGGCCGGCGTGCTCGCCAACGCCATTCTCGGCGGAGTCGCCGCGCGCACGGCCCGCCTCGACATTGTCGGCTTCGTGGTGCTTGCCATCATGAGCGGGCTCGGCGGCGGCGTGATCCGCGACACCCTGCTTCAGCAGGGCAGCCCGGCGGCACTGCTCGACCCGGCCTATCTGATCATTGCCATCCTCGGCGGTGTCATCGCCTTCTTCGTGACGTTCAACGGCCGGTGGACCCGTCGTGTGCTGTTGCTGACCGACGCGCTCGCCGTGGGGTGCTGGGCGGCGGTGGGGGTGCAGAAGGCGCTCGATGCCGGTCTCGGTTGGCTGCCCGCCATTCTGCTCGGCATGATCACCGCGGTCGGTGGCGGTATGGTGCGCGACATCATGCTGCTCAAGGTGCCGACGATCTTCGGCGGCAATACGCTCTATGCCACGAGTGCCCTGCTGGCGAGCACCGAGATGGTGATCCTGAGCCAGCTCGGGTTCGTGGCGGTCGGCACCGGTGTGGCCATTCTCAGCGGCGCCGCCCTGTCGCTGCTGGCCAAACGTTACGGCTGGGTTCTGCCAACCGGGTACGCGTTGCGCATTCCGAAGCCGATTCTGCTGCTGAACCCCCGGGCCTGGCGCCAGCGCCAGCGCCGGCTCGATGCGCGCAACGCTCGCAACGGCAACTTTCCCGACGATCCGGGTGCTTCGGTCTGACTGTTAAGACGATGCCTGGCCCGGGTTCAGCACGGCGAGCGTCGCCGCGTGCAGCAGCCCGTTTGTGGCCAGGGCGCTGCCGTGCCAGGGGCCGGGCTGGCCGTCGACCGAGGTGAACGTGCCGCCGGCCTCCTGCACGATCGGTGCGAGGGCGGCCATGTCGTAGGGCTGCAGGTCGAATTCGCCGGCCACGTCGAGGTGGCCCTCGGCGAGAAGCATGTACGACCACATATCGCCGTAGGCGCGGGTGCGCCAGACCTGCCGGGAGAGGTTTACGAGCTCGTCGAGGTGTCCAGCCGCATCCCACTGCTGCAGGCTGCCATAGCTGATGGATGCCTCGGCGAGCGTGTCGATGCCGGAGACGCGCAGGCGCAGGGGGGTGTCATCCGCGGTGCGCGTATCGATCGACCAGGCGCCACTGCCGGCCGCGGCCCACCAACGTTTGCCGAGCGCGGGGGCACTGACCACGCCGAGCACCGGTACGCCATCGACGGCGAGGGAGATGAGGGTGGCCCAGATCGGGATGCCGCGGAGGAACCCCGCGGTGCCGTCGATCGGATCGATGATCCATTGGCGGGTCGTCGACCCGATGATGCCGAACTCTTCGCCGAGAATGCCGTCGTCGGGGCGTTGCCCGGCCAGCAAACCGCGGATCGCACGCTCAACGGCCTGGTCGGCGTCTGTCACCGGCGTGCGGTCGGGCTTCGTCGTCACCACGAGATCGAGCGCGGTGAAGCGCGCACGTGAGATGGTGTCGGCGGCATCGGCGAGGGCGAGTGCCAGGTTGAGGTCCTCGGAAAGGGAATACATTCGCGGTTCGGTCACCCTCCCAAGGATAGTAATTTCACGCACGGATGCCGGTCGTGGGCCCTTTTCGGCCTCGATTGGCATCGAGCCTGCTTGGGGTGTTAGGGTTACACGTTGCCGCGGGTTGTTCCACTGTCGCACAGGCACCTCTAGCTCAATTGGCAGAGCAACTGACTCTTAATCAGTGGGTTCCCGGTTCAAGTCCGGGGGGGTGCACCAGCAACCCCGTCGTCACTGTTTCGCGCAGTGTCGGCGGGTTTTTTTGTTGGATTCGGTTGGCGCGCGAGCCGGGCATGCCATTTCACACGCAGCAACGGAGGCGTCTCGGCTCGTGCAGCGCTAGGCTCAGCCCATCGAGCTTGACCAGGGTGGGTCAGCTGGCGGGGGAGTGTCATGAATGTTGCACGCAAATGGATCTTTCCCATCCTTCGACTGGTCGTGATTGCGGCCATCGCGGTGGCGCTCGTCAAGGTCGCGTTCTACCCCGACAACGCGGCAGACAGCAACCCGGCTGAACCGACCGGAGTCATCGTCGAACCCCAGATTCCAGTCGCCCTCGGCACGATCAGCAACGACGTGACCCTGCCCGGCACGGTCACGGCCGATCCAGCCGTCGCCGTCAAGGCGACCGCCATCGGCACGGTCGACGAGATCTTCCTCGCAGCCGGACAAACGGTGAACAAAAACGACAAGATCTACGACATCCGGGGCGAAACGATCAAAGACCCGGTCGAATCAACGGATGCCGACGGCAACGTCACCATCACCCAGCCAAAACCGGTGATCACCTTCGTCAAAGTGCTGGCCCCGATCACCGGCACCCTGAGCTCGCTCGGCGTCATCCACGGCCAGAGCGTAGCCGTGGGGGATGCCACCGGCCAGGTCGCACCACCGAGCTTTTCCGTGAGCGGCGCCCTCAGCCCCGAGCAGCAATACCGCCTGCTGAGCAAGCCGACCGAGGCATCCGTCGCCATCACCAACGGGCCGGCGCCGTTCACCTGCACCGGTTTGACCATCACCACCCCGCTGGCCGGTGCCGCGGCCGGTGCTGACGGCGTATCCGGCGGCGAGACCGGCTCGAGCGGCACCACCGTCACCTGCGCGATTCCGGCCGAAGTGACCGTCTTCTCCGGTCTGGCCGCCCAGATCACGATCGCTGCAGGCCTGGCCGAAAACATACTCATCGTGCCCACCACCGCGGTGAAGGGCTCCGCCCAGACCGGCGTCGTCTGGTTCGTGTTGCCGGACGGCGGCACCGAAGAGCGCCCGGTAACGCTCGGCATGACCGACGGAGTGAACGTCCAGGTCATCGACGGAATCGTCGAGGGCGACCTGATCAACCAGTTCGTTCCGGGCGCCACCGCTGTCAGCCCCGGCGGCGAGGGCTGCGATCTGCAACCCGACGGCAGCACGGTCTGCTTCGGTGCCAGCCTCTCCAGCAGCGGGATCTCCAAATGACCCTGCTGCACCTTGAGGGCGTGACCCGCACCGTGCAGCTCATCGATGCGCCGCCTCTCACCATCCTCTCCGGCGTCGACCTCGACGTCGACGTGGGCGACCGCGTCTCGATCGTCGGCCGGTCCGGTTCGGGCAAAACCACCCTGCTCAACCTGCTCGGGCTGCTCGACAACCCCACGAGCGGCACCATGCTGTTCGAAGACCGCCCGGTGCATTCGCTGTCCTCCGGGGCCCGGGACCGGTTGCGCGGGCGTGAGGTCGGCTTCATCTTTCAACAGTTCAACCTGCTGCAGGGGCGCACCGCCCTCGAAAACGTGATGACTCCGCTGCTCTACGCGGAAGGTCGTCAGTTCTGGCAGCGCGCCCGAATCGCCACCGAGATGCTCGAACGGGTCGGCCTCGGCGACCGGCTCGGTGCACTGCCCGACCGATTGAGTGGCGGCGAGCAGCAGCGCGTGGCGATCGCCCGCTCGCTGGTGCGCGGTCCACGGTTGATTCTCGCCGACGAACCCACCGGAGCACTCGACCTCGAAACCGGGGAAACGGTGATGGACCTCATCGACGACGTCGCCACCGAATCCGGGGCAGCCCTCGTCACCATCACCCACGATCCAGCCATCGCCGCCCGAGCCACCCGGCACCTGCGGCTCGACCACGGTGTGCTCCAGGTCGTAAGCGCGGTGCCGGCATGAAGCGCGCCGCGAGCAACCTGGTTGGCTCCGTCATCGAAGCCTGGCAGGAGGTGAGAATCCACAAGACCCGCGTCATGCTTTCACTGATCGGCGTCGCCGTCGCCGTCTGCGCCATCACCACCGTCGTCGGACTCGGCGCGGTCGCCCAGCAGGCGACCCTCGAATCGAGCGAGCGGTCGGGGGGGCGCGCCGCCAGCCTCTCCCTGTTCGTGTCGATGAACGATGGCTCCACCCCGACTGAAATGACCGAAATCTGGCGCACGGCGCTCGAACGCTACCAAATCGACTATGCCAGCCGGGTGGTCAACACCAGCCAGACGGTGCAATTCGCCGACGGCGCCGTCCCGGTGCAGACCCTCGGCATCGACCCGCCCTACGGCACCATGCACCGCATCACCCTCGAGAAGGGCGTCTGGTTTACCGACGATGACCAGGCCCGGCTCGCGCCAGCCGTGCTGGTCAACTCCATCTTCTGGGACCGCCTCGGCCGACCCGACCTGCGCACCCACCCAACCGCGACTCTGGTGGGCGAACGCACCACGACGGCCGTCGTAACGGGTGTCTACTCGGCACTCTCGTGGGAGACCGAACCGGCCATGTACATGCTCGCCGACGCGCTCACCGCCATCACGCCGGTCGTCACCGACCCGAACCAGCAATTCGGACCACCGTCCTACGAGCTGTGGGTGCCGGTCGACGTGTCCGAACAGCTGGCTACCGCCCTGCAGCGTGACGTGCAGGGCGCTTTGGGGAGTGAGGCATCCGTTCAGCTGAACCGACAGGACTTCGGGGCGTACATGGATGGCGACCCGTACCTCTCGCTCAAGCTCACCGTCGGCGCCATCGCCGGACTCGTGCTGCTTCTCGGCGCCCTCGGCCTGGTCAACATCGCCCTGGTCACCCTCAAGCAGCGCATTCGGGAGATCGGCATTCGACGCAGCTTCGGCGCGACCGCTGCCCGGGTGTTCTTCGCGGTCATGATGGAAAGCGTCGTCGCGACCGTCGTGGCCGGAATTGTCGGGGTGATCGCCGCCGTGCTCATCGTGAAAAGTCCGATCGTTGAGAATTTCATCAGCCAGGGCCAGGTCACCGATTTTCCACCGTTCCCGGTCGAAGCGGCCGTCCTCGGCCTGGTCTGCGCGACGGTCGTCGGCGCCCTGGCCGGGCTGATCCCCGCGCTGGTAGCGGTGCGGGTGAAGGTCATCGACGCTATCCGCTATTAGTACCAACGGGTGCGCACAAGCGGATGCGCCGCGCGGCATTCGGCACCTGTCCGCTCGCCAGTCGCGCCGGCCGTGGGCGTGGGGTCGGGGGAATGTCGCCGGTGCTTGGTAGCGTTATTTCATGGCTACGAGCACTAAGTCGTCCGGGCGTGCCCGCACTCCGGCAGGGAAGGGCGTCCCGGCGCGCAAACCGGCAACCCGCGGGGCCGGCGCGACCGCCGCGCAGAAGACCGTCAAATTCACCGCCGTCGACGTGAAACCGAGCCTCGGTGCCCGCGCCTGGATGGGCCTGGCCCACCTCACCGGCGGCGCGGCCCGCGCCCTCGGCCCCGAAAAACTCTCCAAAGACGAACGCCGCGACGGACTTCCGTTCTTTCTCGTGCTGCTCGCCATCTCGGGAGCCATCGTCGAATGGTTCCTGATCAACGACTTCGTCGCCCAGCAGCTCGACGCCTACACCTTCGGCGGATTATTCGGCCGGGTCGCCTTCGCCCTGCCGGTCATTCTGCTGGTGTTCTCCGTCTGGCTGTTCCGCAAACCCAGTTCCGTGCACGACAACGGCCGCATCGGCATCGGGCTGAGCCTGCTCCTCGTGACCATTTCGGGGCTGTGCCACATTTTCGGTGTGCAGCCAGAGCCGCAAGACGGCATGCCAGCCCTCGCGCTGGCCGGCGGGGTGATCGGGTGGATGATTGCCGCCCCGCTGATCCTGCTGACCACGTCGATCGGCGCCACGATCGTCGTCATCCTGTTGTTGCTGCTGAGTTTGTTCATCATCACCAAAACCCCGCCGAACCGGGTTGGTCAACGTTCCCGCGAGCTGTATGAGTGGCTGTTCGGCGCGCAGCTGAACGATGACGAAGAACGAGCCGCTGCGAAAAAGACCACGGGTGGTAAGCCGGGCACGACCGCGCAGGTTGAGCTGGACGGCGTCGACGATGAACCAGAGGGCGCGCTCCCGTGGTGGCGTCGGAACAATAGCAAGCGGGAGGAAGACCCCGACTTCGGCGGCGCCCTGTCGACTGAAGCTACGGTCACTCCCGATGCCACTGACCCGCTCAGCGTGCTCCTGGGCGGCGGCCAGTCGCGGGGCGGTTTCGACAGCGCCATCGAGCCCGAAGTCACCGACCATACCGTGCCGCCCGAACGAGATCACTACGGCACCGAGGTGCTCGAAGACCTGCGTAAGGCCGAACTCGCCGTCAAACGCTTCACCGGCGAGGTCGACCTCGGCACGTCCACCGGCCTGCGCTCCGACGATCCGGCCGGGCACACCGAGGTCCTTCCCGGCTTCGACGATGTCTTTCCCGAACTGAGCCAGGCAGTGGACGCCTCCGGCACGGCCCTGCCGCCGCTCGCAGGCTCCGATTCCGACCTGGCCGGCCCGCACCCGGCCATTCCGTATCTCGTGCCCGCGGCATCCACTCTCACCGCCGGACCGCCAGCCAAGGCCCGCTCGGCCGCCAACGATGAGGTCGTCAAGTCGATCACCGAGGTGCTGCGCCAGTTCCAGGTCGATGCGAAGGTCACCGGATTCTCCCGTGGCCCCACGGTCACCCAGTACGAGATCGAACTTGGCCCGGGCGTCAAGGTGGAGCGGGTCACCGCCCTGAGCAAGAACCTCTCCTACGCGGTCGCCTCCAACGAAGTGCGCATTCTCTCGCCCATCCCCGGCAAGAGCGCCATCGGTATCGAGATTCCCAACACCGACCGCGAAATCGTCACCCTCGGTGACGTGCTGCGATCGAGCACCGCCACCAACGCCACCCACCCGATGACCATCGGCGTCGGCAAAGACGTCGGCGGCGGTTTCGTCATTGCCAACCTCGCGAAAATGCCCCACCTGCTCGTGGCCGGTTCGACGGGCTCTGGCAAGTCCAGCTTCGTCAACTCCATGATCACGAGCCTGCTCATGCGTGCCAAACCGAGCGACGTGCGCATGGTGCTCATCGACCCGAAACGGGTCGAGCTCGCCGCCTACGCCGGCGTGCCGCACCTCATCACCCCCATCATCACGAACCCGAAGAAGGCGGCCGAGGCGTTGCAGTGGGTCGTGAAAGAGATGGACATGCGTTACGACGACCTCGCGAGCTTCGGCTTTCGCCACATCGACGACTTCAACAAGGCCGTCGTCAACGGTGAGCTCGTGCTGCCGGTCGGCAGCGAACGCAAGCTCAAGCCATACCCCTATCTGCTGGTCGTCGTCGATGAGTTGGCCGACCTCATGATGGTCGCCCCGCGCGACGTTGAAGACTCCATCGTGCGCATCACCCAGCTCGCCCGCGCCTCCGGTATCCACCTCGTGCTGGCCACCCAGCGGCCCAGCGTCGATGTTGTCACCGGGCTGATCAAGGCCAATGTGCCGTCGCGGCTGGCCTTCGCCGTCACGAGCGTCACCGACTCCCGGGTCATCCTCGACCAGCCCGGCGCCGACAAGCTCATCGGTCAGGGTGACGCGTTGTTCCTGCCGATGGGCGCCTCCAAAGCCGTACGCGTGCAGGGCGCCTGGGTCACCGAGGATGAGATCGAGAAGGTTGTCAGGCACGTCACCCTGCAGGCCCGGCCGGACTACCGGCCCGACGTCTCCATGGTTGCCCCGCGCAAGGAGATCGACTCTGATATCGGCGACGACCTTGAGGTGCTCCTCGCTGCGGCCGAACTCGTCGTCTCGACCCAGTTCGGGTCGACCTCGATGCTGCAGCGTAAGCTGCGGGTCGGTTTCGCTAAGGCCGGCCGTTTGATGGACCTGCTCGAATCCCGCGAGATCGTCGGCCCGTCCGAGGGTTCCAAAGCCCGCGACGTGCTCGTGACGGCTGAACAGCTGCCGAGCGTGCTCGCCCGCCTGCGCGGGTCCGACGACGAACAGCACGCTCTGAAGGCGCAGTCCGTCGATTCAGCGCCCGACGCACGCTATGCCGACGACCCGGTGGAGAAAATGTCACAGGGGTATTCTGAGGTGGATGGCGCCGAGGACGACGAGGACGCCTGGAAACTAACCGGCAGGGACTGAACCATGGCGACACCGCACGAATCCGTCACCCGCCCCAGCAACTGGAACGTGCCCAACCTGATCACGGTCGTGCGCATTCTGCTCGCTCCGGTCTTCATCTGGATGCTGCTGGCCGACAATGGCGCCCATGACGCCCTGCGCTGGGCGGCCGCCGTGCTGTTCATCATCGCGATCGCTACCGACGGTATCGACGGCATGATCGCCCGGCGACATAATCTGGTGACTGACCTCGGCAAGATTCTCGACCCGATCGCCGACAAGATCCTCACCGGTGGTGCCCTGGTCTGCCTGTCCATCCTCGACGAGCTGCCCTGGTGGGTGACCATCGTCATCCTTCTGCGCGAAATCGGCATCACCGTGTTTCGGTTCGTCATGCTGCGTGACCGGGTCATTCCGGCCAGCCGCGGCGGCAAGCTCAAGACCATTGCCCAGTCCGTGGCTATCTCGCTCGCGCTGCTCCCGTTCCAGCTGGTCTTCGGCGACTGGGTGGACTGGGTCAACACGGCCACCATGACCATTGCTCTCGTACTGACCGTGGCATCCGGCCTCGACTACCTCGTCTCGGCCTGGCGACTGCGAAAGCATGACGTTGCCTGACTGTGCCCCGATCACGTCGTCAATGCCCGTCATTCACTCGCCTGAATCAGCCGGGCCGGCGGCTGGTCAGGTGGATGCGGCGGCCGAGCTGATCGCGGAGCTCACCGCCCGCCGTCTCACCATCGCCGTCGCTGAGTCATTGACCGGGGGCCTGCTTGTGGCCGAACTCGTGCGTATCCCCGGCGCATCCGCTGTGTTGCGCGGGGGAGTCGTCGCGTACGACACCTCCCTTAAACGCAGTCTGCTCCACGTCGACAGCAGTGTGCTCAACGTGCACGGCCCCGTGCACTCCGATGTCGCCAAGCAGATGGCGGTCGGCGTGCGCGCCCTGCTCGCGGTCAACGAGGTGCGCGCCGATATCGGCGTGTCTACTACCGGCGTGGCCGGGCCCGGCTCCGCCGACGGACACCCGGCCGGAACGGTGTTCATCGGCCTGTCCAAAGGCACCGCTTCCTGGGCTGTGTCGCTACATCTCGGCGGCAACCGAGCCGAAATTCGCGCCGAAACAGTGCGGCAGGCCATCGATGCTGTGCGTGCGCTGATAGGGCACGGGGACGCGGAATAGTTCCTGTTACGGGCTGGTTACATCGAGGACATTCACAAGCAAAGCCCAGTGATTCTCGGTAATGTCATCGAGTCGGATGAATGCAGTATTGCAATCGTCCAGCACGGCAGTCCGGTTGTCATAGGCTCAAGCTATTAGGCATTAGAAGGAGGTTCCGATGATTCTTGTTCGTCAGGAAATCGGCGATGTGCTCAGGGACTTCCGCCTGCAAAAGGGGCGTACCCTGCGTCAGGTCGCAAGCAAAGCCAGTGTCGCGCTCGGCTACCTCAGTGAGGTAGAACGTGGACAGAAAGAGGCTTCTTCGGAGATCCTCGCGTCTGTTGCCGACGCATTAGACACCCCGATCTCGGTGATCATGCGCGAAGTTGGTGACCGTCTCGCCGTTATCGAAGGAGTCGACCAGTTCCCGGATACCGTGCCGGACGAACTCGTCAACACGTTCGATGTCGATTTCATGGTGCGTTAGTCAGCAACCGCTTGAGGATTCACATCACCACACCACCGCCGACACTGCGTGTCGGCGGTGGTGTCATGTCGGGAGCATTGTCATTTCAGGAGCGACTGTGTACCAGAGCCAGGTAGAAGGAGCGTCGTGCGACTGAGTGAATTTCGCACCGCGATGAAAAACGAGTTCGGCGACGCCTACGGGCGCGTTCTCACCGGCGACCTTGTGCTGACTCCGCTTGGGGGTCGAACTGCGGACCAGGCCCTCGCCGCCGGTGTTCCCGCCCGCGAAGTCTGGTTGGCGCTCTGCGCCGAGGTCGACGTTCCCCGCAGCCGCTGGTACGGTGCCGGCACTCCAGCGCCCCGCCAGTAGCGCCAATTGGGTTGCTTCACCTTCGGCTGGTATTTCGACACGCCGCAAAATATCCCTGGTGATGCTCGAATACCTGTTCGGGCTTGATAGGCTCCTCTACAGCAGACGATCTGACAGATTATGTACCGTTCGAACGTGCTCCCGGCCAATGTCGGAGGTGCGGCGTACAGTCGAATTTGTCCGAGAAAGTCAGCATTTGCCTTGTCGAAACGGGCATCGGGGTCCTCCCGGTGTGCGGGTCGACAGCCTATAGGCGCCACCATGCACATCGTCACGACGACCGCGCAGAACCCAGGAGAAACGACCATGGCATCACAAGCGAACCGCGAAAAAGCCCTCGAAACTGCCCTCGCGCAGATCGACCGTCAGTTCGGCAAGGGATCGGTGATGCGCCTCGGCAGCGACGAGCGCGCTCCCGTTGAAACCATTTCGACCGGGTCGATCGCCCTGGATGTCGCGCTCGGCGTTGGCGGGCTGCCGCGCGGCCGCATCGTTGAAATCTATGGCCCGGAATCCTCGGGAAAGACCACCCTCACCCTGCACGCCATCGCAAATGCGCAGAAGAATGGTGGCATTGCCGCTTTTATCGACGCCGAGCATGCCCTCGACCCGGAATACGCCAAGAAGCTCGGCGTCGACATCGACGCCCTCCTGGTCTCGCAGCCCGACACCGGTGAGCAAGCCCTCGAAATCGCCGACATGCTCGTGCGAAGCGGATCCATCGACCTCATCGTCGTCGACTCCGTTGCCGCCCTCGTGCCGCGCGCCGAGATCGAGGGCGAGATGGGTGACTCCCACGTCGGCCTCCAGGCCCGCCTCATGTCCCAGGCCCTGCGCAAGCTCACCGGTGGCCTCAGCCAGACCAACACCACCATGATCTTCATCAACCAGCTGCGCGAAAAGATCGGCGTGTTCTTCGGCAGCCCCGAGACCACCTCGGGCGGTAAGGCACTCAAGTTCTACGCTTCGGTGCGCCTCGACATCCGTCGCATTGAGACTTTGAAAGACGGAACAGAGGCCATCGGCAACCGTACCCGGGTGAAGGTCGTCAAGAACAAGATGGCGCCGCCCTTCAAGCAGGCCGAGTTCGACATCATCTACGGCATCGGCATCTCCCGTGAGGGCAGCCTGATCGACTTCGGTGTCGACCAGGGGATCGTCAAGAAGTCGGGCGCCTGGTACACCTATGATGGCGACCAGCTCGGCCAGGGTAAAGAAAACTCGCGCAACTTCCTGCTCAGGAACCCTGATATGGCCAACGAGATCGAGCGCAAGATTCTGATCAAGCTCGGCATCGGTCCCGAAGGCATCGCGGCCAAGGCGGCCGAGAAGGCCGCTGCGGCCATTGCGCTGGAGGCCGAAACCAAGGCCAAGGCCGAAGCGGATGCTGCGGCCCTGCTCAGCGGCGGCCCGATCGTCACCAAGGTGGCCCCGGCCGCCCGCAAGAGCGCGTAACAGCGCAACACGGCACTATTACACACACCGAAAGGCAGGTCACGGGAATGGTTCATTTTGAACCCCAGGATGATGCAGCAGAACGCGCAGACGCCGGTTTGGCCCCCGTGACCTACCTGCCCGGGGCAGCACCGGGTATGAAACGTCGTTCACCGCTGCAGCCGCGGCCCGTTGACGGCGTCACCGACATCGAAGGCGCTGCTGGTACTGAGGCCGCTGCTACCGCGGCCGCTGCTACCGCGGCCGCTGCTACCGCGGCCGCTGCTACCGCGGAGGCCGCCGCTGCCGCCGCTGAGTCCGACACGGACCCAAGGGTCAGCGACCACATCGACGAAGACGCCAACGATGAGGCCGACTTCGCCGCCGACGCCCTCGACGAGCGTGAGCGGGCTGAAAAGGTACTGCTGCACCGGCTGCGGGGCCGCTCCCTGTCCACGGTCGAGGCCCTCCTGGTGCTCGGCACCACCGGGGTCGACTCCGGTGAGGCGAGTGAGATCATAGAGAAGTTCATTGAAATGAACTACCTCGATGAGGCCAGGCTCGCCGATCAGATCATCCACAGCCACAACGTGCGCAAGGGCCTCGGCCGCACCGGCGTTGAAGCCGAGATGCGTCGGCGCAAGCTCGACCCGGGCGTCATGCTGGACAAGCTCGAAGAACTTCCCGACGATGAAGCCGAACGCGCGATCGACCTGGCCACCAAGCGCATCGCGCAAATGGAACGCTTCGACGACCAGACCATCGACCGCCGCCTCACCGGTTTTCTGATGCGCAAGGGTTACAGCTCGACACTGGTTCGACTCGCGGTGAAGGCCGCCATGGACAGCCGCGGCGGCGGTGGCGCCTCCCGCGTGCGATTCCGCTGATACCGGGTCACTCGGCGCACACGGCCCGCACACCGAATTGCTCGCGTAAACTATACCCACTATGAGTATCGTCGCCCCCGAACAAGCCCGCCGTACCGTGATCACCCCCTCGGCAGCCGCGATCGACGACTCGGGGCGCGCGCGCACCTACGAGGTACGCACCTTCGGCTGCCAGATGAATGTGCACGACTCCGAACGGCTCAGCGGCTCGCTCGAAGCTGCCGGCTATGTCTCGGCAAACGGCGGCGAAGCCGACATCGTGGTGATCAACACCTGCGCGGTGCGCGAGAACGCCGACAACAAGCTCTACGGCAACCTCGGCTACCTCGCGTCGGTCAAGCGCAAGCACGCCGGCATGCAAATCGCCGTCGGCGGTTGCCTCGCCCAGAAGGACAAAACCACCATCCTCGAGAAGGCGCCGTGGGTCGACGTGGTCTTCGGCACCCACAACATGGGCTCCCTGCCCAGCCTGCTGGAGCGTGCACGGCACAACGGCGAGGCTCAGCTCGAAATTCTCGAAGCGCTCGAGACCTTCCCCTCCACCCTGCCGACCAAGCGGGACTCCAGCTACAGCGGCTGGGTCTCCATCTCCGTCGGTTGCAACAACACCTGCACCTTCTGCATCGTGCCGGCCTTGCGCGGCAAAGAAAAAGACCGCCGTCCGGGTGAGATCCTTGCCGAAATTCAGGCACTCGTCGACGACGGCGCCATCGAGGTCACCCTGCTCGGCCAGAACGTCAACTCCTACGGGGTCGAGTTCGGTGACCGCCTCGCCTTCGGCAAGCTGCTGCGCGCGGCCGGCAAGATCGAGGGGCTGGAGCGCATCCGCTTCACCAGTCCGCACCCCGCCGCCTTCACCGATGACGTCATCGATGCCATGGCCGAAACGCCCGCCGTCATGCCGCAGCTGCACATGCCGCTGCAGTCCGGCTCGGACCGCATCCTCAAGTCGATGCGCCGCTCCTACCGCGGGGCGAAGTTCCTCGGAATTCTTGACCGGGTGCGTGCGCAGATGCCCAACGCGGCCATCAGCACCGACATCATCGTGGGCTTCCCCGGAGAGACCGAGGAAGACTTTCAGGAGACCCTGCGCGTCGTCGAGCAAGCGCGGTTCGCGACGGCATTCACCTTCCAGTACTCCATTCGTCCCGGAACTCCGGCCGCGACCATGCCCGACCAAGTTCCCAAGGCCATTGTGCAGGACCGTTATGAGCGTCTCGCGGCCCTGCAGGAACGCATCTCCCTCGAAGAGAACGAAGCGATCATCGGCCGTGAGGTCGAATTGCTCGTCGCCAACGGCGGCCGCAAAGACAGTGATACCCATCGCCTGAGCGGACGCGCCCCCGATAGCCGCCTCGTGCACTTTGATGTTCCGGCTGGTTCGGCCCGCCCCCGTCCCGGCGACGTGGTCACCGTCGTCGTCACCCAGGCAGCACCGTTCCACCTCATCGCCGACTCGACAGACGGCGCGCCCCTGCGCATCCGGTCGACGCGTGCCGGGGATGCCTGGGACCGCATGGAAGCGGAATCTTGCGGAGTCCCCGCCCACGGCGGCGCATCCAATGCATCCGGCGGGGCCGGTCCGGTTTCCCTGGGGCTGCCGACGATCGGGCTGCGCCTCGACGGCGGATCGACCACCATTCCCATTTACAACGTGAACGACGACGAGCGCTAGGAACGGTGTCGTCTGAACCAGAGGCGCCCGTCGAAACTGCGGCGCTGATCGCAATTGTCGGTTCGACCGGCACGGGCAAATCGGAGCTGTCGCTCGACCTGGCCGAGCGGCTCATGGCCCGCGGGCAGTCGGTGGAGATCGTCAACGCCGACGCCATGCAGCTCTACCGCGGCATGGACATCGGCACAGCAAAACTCACCCTGGCCGAACGCCGTGGCATTCCCCACCACCTGCTCGACGTGCTCGAGGTGACGGATGAGGCGACAGTCAGCAACTACCAAAGGGATGCCCGCGCGGTCGTCACCGCGATCGTTGCGCGGGGGGCCGTGCCGATTCTGGTCGGCGGCTCCGGACTCTACGTCTCCTCGGTCGTGTTTGATTTTCGCTTTCCCGGCACCGATCCAGTGCTGCGTGGCCGGCTGGAAGCTGAGTTGATCGACGTTGGACCGGAGCTGATGTACACCCGACTGCACGCCCTCGACCCGCAGGCAGCCCTGCGTATCGGCCCGCGCAACGGGCGCCGACTCGTGCGTGCGCTGGAGATCGTCGAACTGACCGGCGCTCCGCACGTGGCCGCTTTACCGGAAAACCCCGTGTACTGGCAATCCAGTGTGCTGCTCGGCCTGCGCACCCCGCGAGAACAACTCACCCCCCGGCTCGATACCCGGGTAGAGCGGATGTGGGAGGCCGGCATCGTCGATGAAGCGCGCGGTCTGCTCGCGAGTGGCATCGAGAACGGTGTCACGGCGAGCCGCGCGATCGGCTACGCCCAGGCTTTGGGTCAGGTGCACGGCACCCTCAGTCAGGCCGAAGCTATCGAAGCCACTCAGCAGCTCACTCGCCGGTATGCGCGCCGGCAGGTGAGTTGGTTCAAACGCTACGCACACACTCACTGGATTGAATCCAATGCGGCCGGGCGGGTCGACGACGCCCTCGCGCACGTCGAGCGGGGGATCGCCTCCGTCCCCTCACCACGTTGACGGTTCGGCCCGCCCCGGACAATGTGCAGCCACAGCCCCGTAAACTGGCGGCATGGGCATCACATTGAACTTCACCAAGGGCCACGGCACGGGTAACGACTTTGTGCTGTTCGCCGACCCCGACGGAACGATGGAGCTCACCCCGGCGCAGATCCGCGCCGTGTGCGACCGCAAATTCGGTGTCGGCGCCGACGGCATCATCCGTGCGGTGCGCAGCAAGAACCTGCCAGACGGTGCGGCGTCCCTCGCCGAAGACGACGCGGCCGAGTGGTTCATGGACTACTGGAATGCCGACGGTACCGTCTCAGAGATGTGCGGTAACGGCATCCGTGTGTATGCCAAATTTTTGATTGAGAACGACCTGGCTGAGCTGCAGCCCGGCGACACCCTCACAATCGGCACCCGTGGCGGCGTGCGCGACGTGCAGCGCAATGCCTCGGGGTTCCAGGTCGACCTCGGCCGGTGGAAACTCGACGGCATCGATCCGCTTGTGCGCACCAAGAACCTGCCCGTGGCGCGTCCGGGCCTCGGTATCAACATCGGAAACCCGCACACGGTCGTCGCCCTCGCCGACGACGATGAACTCGATGCGGCCGATCTCACCTTCATTCCGCAGCTCGATCCGGAACCGGGCGGCGGCGTCAACATTGAATTCGTGCTGCCGAACGATCCGCTCGTTGTCAACGGCGTTGGCCGGTTTCGCATGCGCGTGCACGAGCGCGGCAGCGGGGAGACCTTGTCCTGCGGTACCGGTGCAGCCGCGGCCGCCCTCGCCACCCGGCACTGGGCCGGCACGTCGGCGCCGCACCAATGGCGGGTAGAACTGCCGGGCGGCGTGCTCGGGGTGCGGATGTTCCCGGCCGAGGACGGCGAGCATGTGTCGTTGTCCGGGCCGGCGGAGCTGGTTTTCGACGGGGTGCTCAACCTCGGTTAGTCGTGATGCACCTGGAGCACGCGAAAGCCCTTGCTGATGGCCTCCCTCGTCGTCTCAAAAGTGGCGGGGAGTTCGTCGGAGAGCCAACGCTGGAGCGAGTCCGAGCCGAGGTTGCGCTGCACGACGAGCCAGGCATCCGCTTCTGATTCAAGGCGCGGCAGCCAGGTCTGCATGAGACCGTGCAGTTCGTCTTTGCCGACCCGGATGGGCGGGTTCGACCAGATGGTGCGAAAGCTGATATCCGCGGGTACGTCAAGAGCCAGTACCGCGTTGATGTTGGTCAGGCCGAGGGCAGCGGCGTTGGTGCGCACGAGGTCGAGCGCCCGCTCGTTGACGTCGACAGCCCAGACGGTAGCGCCAGGGGAGGCGAGCGCCAAGTGCAGCGCAATCGGACCCCAGCCGCAGCCGAGATCGAGAAAGTGACCGTCGACGGGTGGCTGAGGGGCGTACTTGAGCAGAACTTCGGTGCCGGTGTCGATGTGCGCGGGGCTGAAGACCGAGTTGGCGGTCGTCAGTTCACGATCCTGCCCGTGTAACTGCACCGTGATCTGGCGAGTTTTCAGTACGGTGCCGGGCGCCGGAGAGAAATAATGATCGGACGACATAAGGGAACCTTTCAACTTCGTTGAACTAAGGTTAATGGGATGAATGATCCAACGGAGCCCCGCGGCAACGACGCAGTAGAAAACGTGGCCGCAAACGCTGCCCTCGACCCAGACGATGTCGTCGCGCGGGTGCTGGCCAGCGCCGACAGCAAGGCTGCCGGCTACTCCTTGTTCCGGAGCGGATCGGCGCAGGCTCTGCAAGAGCAGTCCTCGGGTGAGTATGACGGCAGCGACCACGACGGCGACCAGTCCGAACGTGCCGATCGTAACGCCCTGCGCCGCGTCGGCGGGCTCTCCACCGAGCTCGAAGACGTCACCGAGGTCGAGTACCGCCAACTGCGCCTCGAAAACGTCGTTTTGGTGGGCGTGTACACCCACGGCACCGTAGACGACGCTGAAAACTCCATGCGTGAGCTCGCCGCCCTCGCTGAAACGGCCGGCGCCACGGTGCTCGATGGCCTACTGCAACGTCGGGCCACCCCCGACCCCAGTACCTACCTCGGTAAGGGCAAGGCACAAGAAGTCGCCGACATCGTGAAAGCGCTCGGCGCCGACACCGTCATCGCCGATACCGAACTCGCACCCAGCCAGCGGCGCGCCCTCGAAGACGTGGTCAAGGTCAAGGTCATCGACCGCACCGCAGTGATCCTCGATATATTCAGCCAGCACGCCAAGAGCCGCGAGGGCAAGGCGCAGGTTGAACTGGCCCAGATGGCCTATATGCTTCCCCGCCTACGCGGCTGGGGCGACTCGATGTCCCGCCAGGCTGGTGGCCAGGTCGGTGGCGCCGGAGCCGGCATGGGCTCCCGTGGCCCCGGTGAGACGAAGATCGAACTCGACCGACGTCGTATCCATACCCGGATGTCCAAATTGCGCAAGCAGATGGTCGAGATGAAGCCGGCCCGCGAGGCCAAACGCGCCAACCGCAAGCGCAACGCCGTCCCCTCGGTGGCGATCGTGGGCTATACCAACGCCGGCAAGTCCAGCCTGCTCAACCGGATCACCAAGGCCGGCGTGCTCGTCGAGAATTCCCTGTTCGCGACTCTCGACGCCACCGTGCGCAAGTCGACGACCACAGACGGACGCCTGTATACCCTCACCGACACGGTCGGCTTCGTACGCAACCTCCCGCACCAACTGGTGGAAGCCTTTCGCTCAACTCTCGAAGAGGTCGCCGACGCTGACGTCATCGTGCACGTCGTTGACGGCTCCCACCCCGACCCGGTCGCGCAACTCGCCACCGTGCGCGATGTCATCTCCGAGGTGGGTGCCCGCGACATTCCCGAACTCGTCGTCTTCAACAAGAGTGACCTGATCAGCGACGACGACAGGCTCGTGTTGCGAGGCCTGGAGCCGAAGGCGACGTTCGTCTCGGCCCGCACTGGCGAGGGTATCGACACCGTGCTCGCCGCAGTGGCGCTGCTGCTGCCGACGCCGCAGGTCGAACTGGACCTGCTCATTCCCTACGACCGCGGCGACCTTATCGCTGTGCTGCATGACGTAGGCCGCATCGAGACGACCGAATATGTGGAGACCGGCACCCATGTGACGGCGTTCGTCACCCCCGAGATCGAGCCGCAGTTCGCCCCGTTCGTCATTCTGCCTTCGCTCTCCGCCTAGCTGGTGCGCGCCGCTGGCGTTAGAGCGGCAGCGGTCGGCAGTGGTCTGGGGCGCGGTCTGGGGCGGTTTCGCGCTGTCCGCCGCAGCGCTGAGCCGCCCTATTGGAGCACCGATGACACGAACTGTCATATTCGCCCACGCCGGCAGCGGTGTTGTTAGTGTCTAATCAATCGTTGCCGACGGAATTCGTTCCCCGGCATGGAGCGACAGCCGAGCCCGGCATCCGCCCGCGAAGTACCGCCAGTCTTGGCGTGTCCGCGGCCGCCCGGCCACCACCGCTTCTGCCGAATGAGGAAACATGACCGAGATTGGGATTTCCGCGTGTAACGTCCGCCCGGCGTTCTCGTTCGAGGTGTACCCGCCGAAATCGACGGTCGCAGCAGCCGCTCTCACCCGCACCATCGATCACCTGGCCGCCGCCGGTCCCGAGTTCATCTCGGTCACCTACGGAGCCAACGGTTCGTCGCGCAGGTCCTCACTCGACGTTCTGCGCTACATCAAGGACCACACGACCGTGGATGCGATGGCGCACCTCACCTGCGTCGGCTCCTCGCACGCCGAGGCGAGCCGCCTCATCCGGGAATTTCTGGACGCCGGAATTCGCAGCTTCCTGGCCGTGCGCGGCGACGCACCCCAGGGTGCAGTCGAGGGAGACAGCACCTTTCTGGGCGACCTGCACAGCGCGGGAGAATTGGTGCAGCTCATCCACCGCGTGCAGACCGAACGGGTGCCGTACACCGAGACGGTGATTCCCGGTCTGCCGGGCGCCCGCGGGGTGAAAACCGAACGCAGCAAGGTTCGCATCGGAGTTGCGGCCTTCCCGAATGGTCACCCCAGCTCTCGCTCGGTCAGCCAGGACATCGACACCCTGCTGGCCAAGCAGGCCGCCGGGGCGAACCTCGCCATCACCCAGCTGTTCTTCCACGCCGACGACTACCTGAGCTTTATCCAGCGGGCCCGCTCCGCCGGGGTGCTCTTTCCTATTCTTCCCGGCATCATGCCGGTGACCAGCCCGAACCGGTTGCGGCGCATTGTGCAGCTCTCCGGCGAGAAACTGCCCGCCGAACTCTCGATCGAGCTGGAAGTTGAACCGACCGAGGAAGGGCAGCGCCAGATCGGCGTTGACTATGCCGTGCGCCTCGGCCGGGACGTACTCGCCGGTGGCGCCCCCGGGCTCCATCTCTACGCTTTCAACCAGCACGACACCGTGCTCAAGGTGTTGGAGGGGTGTGGGGCGCTGGCGGTGCCCGTTGCCATGCCCTAGGCCTCACGCCCGGCTTCCGGCGTAGGCCCACCCCACCACGTTCATTCTCGCCGACCATTCACCAACCGTCCCAGCGCCCATTGCACCAGTGAAGGAACTCTTATGCCCATTTCGTCCGCATCCCCCGCCTTCCCCACCGGCACCATCCTCGGTTACCCACGCATCGGGCGACGGCGGGAGCTGAAGAAGGCCGTGGAAGCATTCTGGTCGGGAAAGATCGATGCCACGGCCCTCGAAAATGTCGCCACCGGGTTGCGCCAGTCCAGCCGCGACCGGCTCGTTGCCCTCGGGCTCGGCCGCACCGATTCGTCGATTCCCGAGTCGTTCTCGCTCTATGACCAGGTGCTCGACACCATCGTCGCTGTCGGAGCGATCCCCACCCGGTTCGCCGCGCTCGTCGCCGCCGACGGCAGCCTCGACCTGGCTGGCTACTTCACCCTGGCTCGCGGCGAGGGCGAGAACCTGCCACTTGAAATGACCAAGTGGTTTGACTCCAACTACCACTACCTCGTGCCCGAAATTGGCCCGGAAACCGTGTTCTCGCTGGCTGGCGACCGCATCGTGCGCGAATTCCTCGAGGCTAAAGCGGCCGGGTTCCTCACGCGCCCGGTTCTGGTTGGCCCGGTCACGTTCCTGCTGCTGAGTAAGGCCAGCGACGCGGCCCCGGCCGGATTCTCCCCGCTGTCGCGGCTCGATGACCTCATACCGGTCTATGCAGCGCTGCTGACCCGGCTGGCGGATGCCGGCGCCGAGTGGGTGCAACTCGACGAGCCGGGACTAGTCAGCGAGAGCATCGAAGGGCCGCGCACCGCTACACTCGCGGCCGTCGCATCCGCTTACGGGGTACTCGGACGGCTGACCGGCCGGCCCTCCCTGTTCGTCGCGGCGCCCTACGGCAGCCTCGATGACGCCCTGCCGGAACTCGCCGCCACCGCCGTTGAAGCGATTGGCCTCGACCTGGTGCGGGGCACCCTGCCGGAGGCGGTGCCCGGGCTGGCCGGGAAAACTCTGGTCGCCGGGGTGATCGACGGGCACAACATCTGGCGCGGCGACCTGGCCGCCGCCTTCGAAGCCGCCGAGAGCGTGCGGACGCTGTCCGACTCAGTCTCGGTGTCCACCTCGACGTCCCTGCTGCACGTGCCGCACGATGTGCTCGATGAAACGTCGCTCCCGGGTACGCTGATGAGCTGGTTGGCCTTCGCCGACCAAAAGGTCGGCCAGGTCGCGACGCTCGCGCTCGGCCTCACCGCCGGGCGGGCCGCCATTGCGGCATCGCTGGCGGAGGCCGAGGCGGCCCTGGCAGCGCGGCGGAGCGCTCCCGGGGTGCGCGACGGAGCCGTGCGTGCCCGTGCCGCCGCACTAACCAACGCCGACTTCACCCGTGGAGCCTACGCCGATCGCCTGAGCGCCCAAGACGCGGCGCTGCAGCTGCCGCCGCTGCCAACGACCACGATCGGATCGTTCCCGCAGACTGCGGACATTCGCCGGGCACGCGCCCGATACCTCACGGGAACGCTCGCCGCCGACGACTACCGCGACCTGATGCGTGCCGAGATCGGCCGAGTCGTGGCGTTGCAGGAAGAGATCGGACTCGACGTGCTCGTGCACGGCGAACCCGAACGCAACGACATGGTGCAGTACTTCGCCGAGAACCTCGACGGGTTCGCCGTGACCGAGAACGGCTGGGTACAGTCCTATGGCAGTCGCTGCACCCGGCCATCCATTCTGTGGGGCGACGTGTCGCGCCCGGCACCGATCACGGTGGACTGGTCGGTATATACGCAGAGCCTCACTGCCAAGCCCGTCAAAGGCATGCTCACCGGGCCGGTGACGATACTGGCCTGGTCCTTCGTGCGCGATGACCAGCCACTCGGCGAGACGGCACGCCAGGTGGCCCTCGCTCTGCGCGATGAGATCGGCGACCTCGAGGCTGCGGGCATCCGGATCGTTCAAGTCGACGAGCCAGCCCTGCGCGAATTGTTGCCGCTGAAGGCGAAGGACCACGCCGACTACCTGGACTGGTCGGTCGGCTCATTCCGGCTCGCCACTTCCGGGGTAGCGGATGCGACCCAGATACACACACACCTCTGCTACTCGGAGTTCGGCGTTGTCATCGAAGCCATCCGAAACCTCGACGCCGACGTCACGAGCATTGAAGCGGCTCGGTCGCGCATGGAGGTCGTGCGTGAGATCAAGGCCGGCGGGTTCGACCACGGCATCGGGGCTGGCATCTACGACATCCACTCGCCCCGGGTGCCGAGCGTCGATGAACTGACGACGCTGCTCGACACCGCCCTGGAATCCATCCCCGAGCGTCAGGTTTGGGTGAACCCGGATTGCGGGCTGAAAACGCGCGGCTACGAGGAGACCGTGCAGTCGCTGCACAACATGCTCGCCGCGACCCGAGTTGTTCGCGAACGCCGCGGCGCGCAGGTCAGCGTCTGACTCGACCCGCCGCACGCTCCGACGGACAGTCTTGAGGCCCGATCACCGGTCGGTGGTCGGGCCTCTGGACTGCCTGTCGTGTTGCCTGAAATCAGGAAGCTAAACCGAGCGCAGTACCGCGACGACCTTGCCGAGGATGTCGGCAAAGTCGCCGACGATGGGTTCGAAGTTGCTGTTGCGCGGCAGTAGCCAGGTGTGCCCGTCGCGTTTGCGCAAAACCTTCACCGTGGCCTCGTTGTCGAGCATGGCCGCAACGATCTCGCCGTTCTCTGCGGTCTTCTGCTGGCGCACGACCACCCAGTCGCCGTCGCAAATCGCGGCATCGATCATCGACTCGCCGACAACCTTGAGCATGAACAACTCGCCCTGGCCCACGAGCTGACGGGGGAGCGGGAAAATCTCGTCAATCTGCTGATCTGCTGTGATGGGGATGCCAGCGGCAATGCGGCCGACGAGCGGAACCATTGCTGCATCACCGACCTGCACGCCCGGGTGGAAGCTGTCCTGGTCACTGCTGGCGACGTCTTCGGGGGCACGTGGAATTTCGATCAGCACTTCGAGCGCCCGCGGTCGATTCGGGTCCCGGCGCAGATACCCGCTGAGCTCGAGTTGGTTGAGCTGATGGGTCACGCTCGACAGCGAGGCGAGACCGACGGCGTCACCGATCTCGCGCATACTCGGCGGGTAGCCGCGCGAGCTCACCGACCGTTGAATCACGTCGAGAATGGCGAGCTGGCGTTGGCTCAAACTCTTACGGCGCCGAGTGCCGCCTTTGTCGCGGGTGCCGTTGGTGTCTCGTGTCACGATGAGCGCTCCTGAGGTCGGTCCCGCACGGTCTGAGCAGACGTGTCGCGGGGATGTCGGTGGTGTCTGGTTGAGTATGAATCAAGCAATCGTTCTATCGAAAGTTTATCCAGTTCTCGCCCCTGAAACAAACACTTATTCGAGTGTGTCGCGCGAAATTCCGGGCTTAAACCAGAAAAAGCTTGCATGTTCGATTGTTCGAAGTTATATTCGGAACATAGTTTCGTATTCGGTCCTCCCGGCCGAGGACCGGATACGAGACTCGCAGCCCGCCAACCTTGGAGGTTTGACATGACCACAGCATCTGCAACCGCACGACCGCTCTCTGCCGTAGCGCACACACCCGTCACCCGTCTGCGCCTCACCCGTCGTGGTCGAGTAGTGCTGACGGCCCTCACTGCCGTGCCGCTCGTGCTCGCTGCCGTCGTCTTCTCCCTCAACGGGGGACCGGCCGGCGCGTCGGATTCGGCCACGGGGCTTGATCTCATGTCGTACACGACCGAATCCGGCGTTGTCGCGACGCTGGCATACTCGCCCACCGACGTCGGTTCCGCCGTCTTCATGACGGTCGAGCCCGGCCAGACCCTCTGGGACCTCGCCGAAGAGATCTCTCCGGCTGCCGACCCGCGCGACGTTGTGGCGGAGATCAAGCGATTGAACGCCCTGGCCGTCGAAACCCTGCAGCCGGGCCAGCGCCTGCAGGTCCCCGCCAACTCGTAACACGCAAAGCCGTGCGAGGCACGGAGCCGGAACACGGCGCGTAGTAGAGGGTCGTAGCATGGAACCTGTGACCAGTCTCGAAGATCTTCCGCTCCGCGCCAACCTGCAAGGCTTGACACCCTACGGAGCTCCGCAATTGCACGTTCCGGTGGCACTGAACGTCAACGAGAACACGCATCCCGTTCCCGAGGCGGTTGCTCGCGATATCCTCGCCGACCTGGCCGAGGCCATTCGCACGGTCAACCGGTATCCCGACCGTGAATTCACCGCCCTGCGCGAGGCACTGGCCCGGTACCTCGGCGAAGGACTCATCGCCGACAACATCTGGGCGGCCAACGGCTCCAACGAAGTACTGCAGCAGGTGTTGCAGGCTTTCGGCGGGCCCGGACGCAGTCTGCTCGGCTTTGCCCCGACCTATTCGATGTACTCGATTCTCGCCTCGGGAACAGACACCACCTGGATTGCGGGCACGCGCGACGCCGACTACGAGCTCTCGCCGGCCACCGCCGTGAGCGAGATCACACGCACCAACCCCGACATCATTTTTCTCTGCTCTCCGAACAACCCCACCGGCACCCCGCTCTCCCTCGAGACCATCGCCGCCGCCTACGACGCGACCGACGGCATCGTCGTCGTCGACGAGGCCTACGCGGAGTTCGCGCCGACCGGCACGCCGAGTGCGCTCACCCTGCTGCCCGCCCGGGAGCGTCTGCTCGTCTCGCGCACGATGAGCAAGGCCTTCGCCTTCGCCGGTGCCCGGGTGGGGTATCTGGCCGCGGATCCGGCAGTCACGGACGCCCTGCGCCTGGTCCGCCTGCCGTACCACCTCTCCGCCCTGACTCAGGCCGCCGCGAACGCGGCACTGGCGCACAGCGCCGAGATGCTCGCTATGGTCGATGACATTCGGGGGCAGCGTGACCGGCTCGTGGTTGAGCTGTCCCGCCTGGGCTATGCCCCCCACCGCAGCTGGAGCAACTTCGTACTGTTCGGGGGAGTGGCCGACCCGCACGCGACCTTCGAGGCACTGCTCGCGGAGGGAATTCTCATTCGCGATGTCGGCATCCCCGGCCATCTGCGAGTGACCGCGGGGACCGAGCACGAGACGACGCTGTTTTTGAATGCCCTGGCCCGGCTGGGGCGCACCGAAGTGAGCGGTCAAGCGCCGCCGGCCCGAGCCGAATAAGCTAGTGCCATGAGTTCAACTGTCGGTATCATCGCGCCCCGCGTCGCACGCCTGCAACGGGAGACGAGTGAATCCAGCATCGACCTCTCGCTGAACCTCGATGGCAGCGGCGTCAGCGATATCCACACCTCGGTGCCCTTCTACGATCACCTGCTCACGGCGTTCGCTAAACACTCGCTCACCGACCTCACCGTGCGCGCCTCCGGCGACATCGAAATCGACGTGCACCACACCGTTGAAGACGTGGGAATCGTGCTCGGTCAGGCTATCCGTCAGGCCCTCGGTGACAAGTCGGGAATCTCCCGCTACGGCGACGCCCTGGTCCCGCTCGATGAGGCGCTCGCCCAGGCCGTCGTCGATATCTCCGGCCGCCCCTACCTCGTGCACACCGGCGAGCCGGCCGGCTTCGAATTTCACCTCATCGGCGGACACTTCACCGGATCCATGGTGCGTCATGTCTTCGAAGCCATTACCTTCCACGCCGGTCTGACCGTGCACGTCACCGTCTTGGGCGGTCGCGACCCCCACCACATCGCTGAAGCCGAGTTCAAGGCTTTCGCCCGCGCGTTCCGCCTGGCCAAGGCTCTCGACCCGTTCGTGCAGGGCATCCCGTCGACCAAGGGAGCACTGTGACCCAGGTTGTTGTCTTCGACTACGGCACCGGTAATGTGCACTCGGCCGTCAAGGCGCTCGAGTTGGCTGGGGCTGACGTCACTTTGACGAGCGACCGCAAGACCGCGCTCGAAGCCGACGGCCTCGTCGTGCCCGGTGTCGGTGCGTTCAGCGCCGTGATGGCAGCCTTCACGGCGGTACGTGGCGATGACATCGTTGATCGTCGCCTCGCCGGCGGACGCCCCGTGCTCGGCATCTGCGTGGGCATGCAGGTCATGTTCGAACACGGCGTCGAACGCGGCGTTGACACGCCAGGCCTCGGCGAATGGCCCGGAACGGTCACCGAGCTTCCCGCCGCGATCCTGCCGCACATGGGCTGGAACACCGTCAGGAGCGCTCCCAACTCCGAACTTTTTCGAGGGATCGAAGAGGAACGGTTCTATTTCGTGCACTCGTACGCTGCCCAGTCGTGGACGCTGGAGGTTATGCCGCCGTTTCCCGAACCGCGACTGACCTGGGCCGAACACGGCGCACCCTTTCTCGCAGCGATCGAGAACGGTCCGCTGAGCGCCACCCAGTTTCACCCAGAAAAATCGGGGGCGGCGGGCATCCGCTTGTTGAAGAACTGGATCGGCACTCTCAACCGTTAGGTCCCTGCGGCGAGCTGCGCAGTCGGCCCTCAGCGCGTCTTTACTTCCCACCCTGCACCCCCGGACGTCCCTATCGACATCACCGGCATATTCCATGACATTGGCCGCAGCACGCGACCGCACCAAGCAAGGACATCAATGAGCGAGTTCAACAAGACACCGAGGCTCGTCCTCCTGCCCGCCGTCGACGTGGCCGGCGGCAAGGCTGTTCGCCTGACGCAGGGTGAAGCTGGCACCGAGACAAATTACGGTGATCCCGTCGATGCTGCGGCCGACTGGGCCCGCCAGGGTGCCGAGTGGATACATCTCGTGGACCTTGACGCGGCATTCGGTCGGGGCAACAACACCGGAGTGATCGAGAAGGTCATCCATCAGGTCACGGGTGTCAACATCGAGCTTTCCGGTGGTATCCGCAATGACGAGTCGCTCGAAGCGGCTCTGGCCACGGGCGTCAAACGCATCAACCTGGGCACTGCGGCACTCGAAAACCCGGAGTGGGCGGCGAGCGTCATCGCGCAGTACGGCGACGCCGTTGCCGTGGGCCTCGACGTACGCGGAACCACCCTCGCCGCCCGCGGCTGGACCAAGGAGGGTGGAGACCTCTGGCAGGTGCTCGAACGGCTCGAAGCGGCCGGCTGTGCCCGCTACGTTGTGACCGACGTCACCAAGGACGGCACCCTGCAGGGCCCCAACATTGACCTGCTGCGCCAGGTGCTCGATCGTACCCGCAAGCCGGTCATCGCCTCCGGCGGCATCTCCAGCCTCGATGATATTCAGGCCCTGCGTGACCTCGTACCGCTCGGCCTCGAAGGGGCGATTGTGGGCAAGGCGCTCTACGCTGGCGCGTTCACCCTGGCTGAGGCCCTGGACGTCTCGGGGTCGTAATGTCCAGGGCGCGCAACCTCGGTTCCACGGGCGATCCCTCGGGTCGACCGGGTGTACCGGCGCCGTCCGACCAGCCCGACGCGCCGGGCGACGTGGCCAACACGGCTGACTCGACGGGCGTGGCCAACACGGCTGACTCGGCGGGCGTGGCCAACACGGCTGACTCGGCGGGCGTGGCCAACACGGCTGACTCGGCGGGCGTGGCCAACACGGTTGACTCGGCGGGCGTGGCCAACACGGCTGACTCGGCGGGCCAACCCTGGGCCGGGCGTGAGTTCGAAGCCAATCTGGATGCTGGCGACGACGGAGCGGCTCCGGCCGCTCTCGCCGAGGCGCTTGCCCGCTTTCAGGCTCGGGAAACCGGCGAAGAAAGCGTCATCGATGCCATCCGTGGGTCCCGCCTGCTCATCCCGCTCGTGACCAAGCTCGGCGACTCCGCCCTGAACGCGCACGGCCAGACAATCGACAAAACCCAGGAACTGTCGATCATCACGGTGGCGGGCCCCGACGGTCGCACGGTACTGCCGGCTTTCTCCTCGACGGCGACCATGACGGCTTGGAATCCTCGCGCGCGACCTGTTCCAGCGGATGCGGTGCGCGTCGCCCTGGCCGCAGCGCAGGAAAATACCGACCTCGTCGTGCTTGACCCGACGTCGCCCGGCGAATATGTCATCCGGCGGCCGGCGCTGTGGGCGATCGCGCAGTCGCTGCCGTGGACGCCGAGTTATGCCAGTCACGAGGTCGCCGACGCATTCACCGCGTCGATCGCTACGGAGCTTTCGATACTGACTGTTCAGCTCGTCGCCGGCGACCCCCAGGCGCGACTGGAGGGCCCCGAACTGGTCGTGCAGCTGGAATTGGTCGATGGCCTCACCCAACACGACCTCGACGCGATTTTGAGCCGGCTCGGCACTCGATGGTCGGAGAGCGAGATCATCACGACCGGTGTCGATTCGCTGCGGGTGAAGCTCGTCGCTTCGACGTAGTTTGTGACACTGGGTGTGAATATGGCACTGTCGGTGGTTTAGGCGACAATGAGCGTATGAGCGACGTTCTCGATCGATTCTCCTCGGCCGCCCGAGCCTGGTTCACCGAGGCTTTCGCCGCGCCGACGGCAGCGCAGCTCGGGGCGTGGAACGCCATCTCGTTGGGATCGCACGCCCTCGTCGTGGCTCCGACGGGATCGGGCAAAACCCTCGCCGCGTTTTTGTGGGCCATCGACCGGCTGGCTACCGACTCCGCCGTCCCGGCCGTGCCCGGCACGCGCGTGCTCTATATCTCGCCGCTCAAGGCACTCGGCGTCGACGTGGAACGCAACCTGACCGCTCCCCTCGTGGGTATCACCCGTGCGGCCCAGCGGCTCGGTCTGGAGCCGCCACGGGTCACGGTCGGAGTGCGCTCAGGAGACACTCCGGCCGCCGACAGGCGCCGGCTGGTCACGGCGCCGCCTGACATTCTCATCACCACCCCGGAATCGTTGTTCCTCATGCTGACGTCGGCGGCCCGCGAGTCGTTGAGAGGCGTGCAGACGGTCATCATCGACGAGGTGCACGCGGTGGCCGCGAGCAAGCGTGGCGCGCACCTGGCCCTCTCTCTCGAGCGCCTCGACGCGCTGTTGACTCGGCCAGCCCAACGCATCGGGCTCTCGGCCACCGTGCGCCCGGCCAGTGAAGTCGCCCGGTTCCTCGGTGGGGCCGCCCCGGTGCAGATCGTGGCGCCGCCCGCGCACAAACGGTTTGACCTGCGCGTGGTCGTTCCGGTCGACGACATGAGCGACCTCGGACCGGTACCTCAGCGCGAGGGGGTCACGTCGGCCGCCGCGCCCCAGACCGGCTCCATCTGGCCGCACGTCGAAGAAGCCATCGTCGACGAGGTACTCGCACACTCGTCGAGCATCGTGTTCGCGAATTCCCGGCGGCTCACTGAACGGCTCACGGCCCGGTTCAACGAGATTTATGCCGAACGGCTGGCCGGGGAGGAGGCGTCGGTTGTGTCGCCTGCACTGTCGGAGCCTGCGCTGTCGGTCCCTGCGCTGTCTGAGCCAGCACTGTCGGAGCCTGCGCTGTTGGTCCCTGCGCTTGCGCTGCCTGCGCCATCGGTGCATGGGTCTTCGGGTGGGAGCGGTCTGGTGGGCACCCTGCCAACAGCTCGTCCGCCGGCCGAACTGATGGGTGCGAGTGGCCAGAGCTTGGGCGCCGAACCGCTGCTGGCGCGCGCACATCACGGTTCGGTCAGCAAGGAGCAGCGTGCGCTCATCGAAGACGACCTGAAATCGGGCCGGCTGCGCTGTGTCGTCGCCACGTCCAGCCTCGAACTCGGCATTGATATGGGCGCCGTCGACCTGGTCGTGCAGGTTGAATCGCCGCCGTCGGTGTCGAGCGGGCTGCAACGGCTCGGCCGGGCCGGGCACCAGGTCGGCGAGGTCTCCCGCGGAGTGATCTACCCCAAACACCGGGCCGACCTGATCCACGCGGCGGTCGCCGCCGAGCGCATGGTGGCCGGCGCCATTGAATCGCTGCGGGTGCCCACCAACCCGCTCGACATCCTGGCCCAGCAGACCGTCGCGGCCTGCGCGCTCGAGCCGATCGACGTGGAAACCTGGTTCGACACCGTGCGGCGCAGTGCACCGTTCGCGACCCTGCCCCGATCCGCCTTCGAGGCCACCCTCGACCTACTCGCTGGCCGTTACCCATCTGACCAGTTCGCCGAGTTGCGCCCGCGCATCGTCTGGGATCGCGACGCCGGCACCCTCACCGGGCGCCCCGGAGCGCAACGTCTGGCCGTCACAAGCGGCGGCACAATTCCTGACCGCGGCCTGTTTGGCGTCTTCATGGTCGGCGGCGAACAGATCACCGGCAAACGGGTCGGCGAACTCGACGAGGAGATGGTCTACGAGTCGCGCGTGGGCGATGTCTTCGCGCTCGGCACCACGAGTTGGCGCATACAGGAGATCACCCACGACCGGGTGCTGGTCGTGCCCGCTTTCGGGCAGCCCGGGCGGCTACCGTTCTGGAAGGGTGATGGCCTCGGCCGCCCGGCTGAACTGGGCCAGGCCATCGGTGCTTTCGTGCGCGAGGTGGGCAATTTGCCGCCCGATCAGGCCTGGTCCCGCTGCGCCGTTGGCGGTCTCGACGAACGGGCGATCAGCAACCTGCTGGCCTTCCTCGACGAGCAGCGCGCCGCAACCGGGCAACTGCCGACCGACCGCACCCTCGTAGTGGAACGGTTCCGCGACGAACTGGGGGATTGGCGTGTCGTGCTGCACTCCCCGTTCGGTACGCCGGTGCACGCACCGTGGGCGCTCGCGGTCGGCGCCCGGGTGCGTGAACGCTATGGAATCGATGGCTCGTGTGTTGCAAGCGACGACGGTATCGTCGTGCGCATTCCCGACACCGAGACCGAACCGCCCGGCAGTGAACTGTTCGTGTTCGACCCTGACGAGCTCGAACAGTTGGTCACCGACGAGGTCGGCGGCTCCGCCCTGTTCGCGTCCCGATTCCGGGAGTGCGCCGCCCGAGCATTGCTCCTGCCGCGCTACAAGCCCGGTTCGCGCTCGCCGCTCTGGCAGCAACGACAAAAGGCCGCGCAACTGCTCGACGTGGCACGCACCTTTCCGACCTTCCCGGTCATTCTCGAGACCCTGCGGGAATGCCTGCAAGACGTTTACGATCTGCCGGCCCTCACCGGTCTGGCCCGGCAGATCGCCTCCCGCGAACTGCGCCTGGTTGAGACTGCGACCGACACTGCCAGCCCGTTCGCGAGCACCTTGCTCTTCGGCTACGTTGCCGCTTTCATGTACGAGGGCGACACCCCGCTGGCTGAACGACGCGCCACCGCCCTCGCGATCGACTCGAGCCTGCTCGCCGAACTCCTGGGCCGGGTCGAACTTCGGGAACTTCTCGATCCGGCCGTCATCGACCAGACCGACCGGGAACTGCAGCGGCTCGCGCGGGATTACCTGGCCAAGGGAGTGGAGGGCATCGCCGATCTGTTGCGCACCCTCGGCCCGCTTAGCACGAGCGAGGTCACCGAGCGGATGCTCATGCCGACGCCCGACGCGTCGCGCGTGCCCGACGAGCCAGGCCGCATCCTCGCCGAGGAAGCCCTGCTCAGCCTTGTCGACGCGCGCCGCGCCATGCGCGTGAGCATCGGGGGCGAGGAACGCTGGGTAGCGGTGGAAGACGCCAGCCGGTTGCGCGACGCGCTCGGAGTCCCCCTGCCGATCGGGGTACCCGCAGCGTTCACCGAATCCGTGGCTGATCCGCTCGGCGATCTGGTGAGCCGCTACGCACGCTCGCACGGACCATTCACCACCGGCGCCGTCGCCGACCGGTTCGGCCTCGGCACCGCCGTCGTGCAGATTGCCCTCGGACGCCTCGCCGACGCCCGGCGTATCGTAGCCGGCGAATTCCGGCCGAACGGCACCGGCTTGGAATGGTGCGACGCCGAGGTGCTGCGGCGCCTGCGTCGGCGTTCCCTCGCGGCGCTTCGGCACGAGGTGGAACCGGTGGACCAGCAGGCCATTGGACGGTTCCTGCCGGTCTGGCAGCACGTGGGAGGCAAGCTGCGCGGAATCGATGGCGTCGCATCCGTTGTAGAACAGCTCGAAGGGGCGCGCATTCCGGCGTCCGCCTGGGAGACGCTCATTCTGCCGGCCCGGGTGAGCGACTACCAACCGGGAATGCTCGACGAGCTCACCAACGCGGGGGAGGTGCTCTGGGCGGGCGCGGGAACCCTCGCCGGCAACGATGGTTGGGTCAGTCTGCACTTGGCCGAAACGGCCCAACTCACCCTGCCGCTTCCCATCGATGTGGAGACGACGCCGCTACAGCAGGAGATCCTGACGACCCTGGGCGGTGGCGGTGCATACTTCTTCCGACAGCTGTCTGACGCCGTCGGCAGCCAGGACGACGCCGCACTGGTGCAGGCGTTGTGGGACCTGGTCTGGGCCGGTCTGATCAACAATGACACGTTCGCTCCGGTGCGGTCGCTGCTGGCTGGCGGGCACACGGCCCACCGGCAGAGCCGGGCCGCGCCGCGCGCCCGTCTGCATCGCGGGCGGTCTATGCCGCGGCCGAACCTGCCGAGTCGCAGTGGTCCGCCGACGGTGTCGGGTCGCTGGTCGATCCTCCCGGTGGCCGACGAGTCGCCAACGCGTCGCGCGCACGCCCTGGGGGAGACGCTGCTCGAACGCTATGGCGTGGTGACCCGGGGGGCGGTAATGGCGGAGAGCGTGATTGGCGGCTTCTCACTCGTCTACCGCACCCTCACCGGGTTTGAAGAGATGGCCCGCTGCCGCCGCGGCTACTTCATCGAGGGGCTCGGCGCAGCCCAGTTCGCTACCGGCGGCACCATCGACCGGCTGCGCACCTTCGCTGTGGGAGCGTCCCAGACTTCCGTGGACGTGAGGAACACCGCGCCCCTGGCTGCTGTGGCCCTGGCCGCAACGGACCCGGCGAACGCCTATGGCGCCGCGCTGCCCTGGCCGACCCTGCCTGGCGACACCACCCACCGACCGGGCCGGAAGGCGGGTGCACTCGTCGTTCTTGTCGACGGTGCCCTCGTGCTGTATGTCGAGCGCGGCGGTAAAACCGTGGTTGCCTTTGAAACGGATGAGCAGGTGCTCACGGCGGCCACCGTGAGCCTGGCCGCCCTGGTCACCAACGGTCGCGTGCAGAGGATAGCGGTGGAAACGGTCAACGGTGTGTTCGTGATCGGCACCGACGTGGGCGCGGCCCTGCGCGCCGCCGGATTCACCGAGACCCCGAAAGGACTGAGGCTGCGTGCCTGAGGGCGATACCGTCTACCGCACCGCGCGTACCCTCGACCAGGCCCTGCGCGGCAGCATCCTGACCGGCTGCGACATTCGGGTACCCGCTTTCGCAACCGTCGATCTGACCGGGCAAACCGTGCACGAGGTTGTCAGTCGCGGCAAACACCTGCTGCACCGGGTCGGTTCCACGAGCATCCACTCACATCTCAAAATGGAGGGCGCCTGGCACCTCTATCGGCCCGGCACGCGGTGGCTGCGGCCGGCGTTTCAGGCGCGCATCGTGCTGCACACAGCGCAGTGGGTCGCCGTCGGGTTCGAGCTCGGCCTGCTGGAGTTGATGCCGACCCGAACCGAGTCGGAGATCGTCGGCTACCTCGGACCCGATCTGCTCGGCGTCGGCTGGGGCGCCGCTGACAGCGCCGAAGCCGCGGCACGCATCGCAGCGATGCCGGAGCGCCCGATCATCGTTGCCCTCGCCGACCAGCGCAATCTCGCCGGGCTCGGCAACGTCTACGTCAACGAGCTGTGCTTTCTGCGCGGACTGTCGCCGGAGCGGGCCGTGGCTGAAGTCGGCGACCTCGCCGGGCTCGTGCACCTCGCCCGCCGCCTGATCCTGGCCAACAAAGACCGCGACGAGCGCACGACGACCGGAAACCTGCGCCGTGGAGCCCAACTGTGGGTCTACGGGCGGGCCGGCCAGCCGTGTCGTCGGTGTGGCAGTCGCATTGCGCGCGGGCGCCTCGGTCGTAACGAGCTGGAGCTGCGGGATACCTACCGGTGTCCACGCTGCCAGACCTGAGCTGTTAGACGGAACGAGCTAGTTGACGGGGCCGGTGTACTTCTCGCCGGGGCCCTCGCCGATCGCGTCGGGAATGGTGGAGGCCTCGCGGAACGCAAGCTGCAGGGAACGAAGGCCGTCGCGCAGGCTGCGCGCGTGCATGTCGGCGATGTCGGGAGCGGCCGCCGTGACCAGTCCGGCCAGAGCCGTGATGAGCTTGCGCGCCTCGTCGAGGTCGATCTGGGCGCCGGGGTCGTCGGCGAGGCCGCACTTCACGGCGGCCGCGCTCATGAGGTGCACGGCGGCCGTGGTGATGATCTCCACAGCGGCCACGTCGGCGATATCGCGTGTCGCTTGCGCCGCATCTTGCTCAAAACCCGTATCGTGCTCAAAACTTTGGCTCACTGCATTCCTCTGCTAGGCTCATCTTTGGTTCCGGGACAATAGTCTCGGTACGAAAGTGGAGAATCTCCCACCCGCGCATACCGCTTCATCAAGGTTACCGGGTAGATTGCACTCCGCCGTCGCGTTGCCGCCTCCTTCGGGAAGGTGATATAGCGAGGGTAGACAGGGTGTCGTGTAATGCAGGTCAACGAAATAGTTGGCCTGGAAAACGCGTGATTTTCCTCTCTTCGTCCCAGTCGGCATCCGCTGTCTGGTTGTGATCACGAAGTTAACCAAGAGGAGAGACGCATCAGCGATCCCCGTACAAATGACCGTATACGCGTCCCCGAAGTTCGTCTCGTTGGTCCCAACGGCGAGCAGGTCGGGGTCGTGGCGATTGATGTTGCCCTGCGCCTGGCACAGGATGCCGACCTCGACCTCGTCGAAGTTGCACCCGAAGCCAAGCCGCCCGTGGCCAAGATCATGGACTACGGCAAGTTCAAGTACGAGGCTGCGCAGAAGGCCAAGGAGGCCAGGCGCAACCAGGCGAACACGATCCTCAAGGAGGTTCGTTTCCGTCTCAAGATTGATACGCACGACTACGAGACCAAGCGCAAACGCGCCGAAGGCTTCCTGAAGTCCGGTGACAAGGTCAAGGCCATGATTCTTTTTCGTGGCCGTGAACAGTCCCGGCCTGATCAGGGCGTACGACTGCTCCAAAAATTTGCCGAGGATGTCGCCGAGTACGGTTCCGTGGAATCTACTCCGATGATCGACGGTCGAAACATGGTCATGGTGATTGGCCCGTTGAAAAACAAGTCAGAAGCCAAGGCCGAGATCAACGCCCACAAGGCTGCCGAGAAGGCAGACAAGGTCGCCGACAAGGCCGACAAGGTTGCCGACAAGGCAGCGAAACAGGAGGAACCACATGCCTAAGATGAAGACCCACTCCGGAACCAAGAAGCGTTTCAAGGTCACCGGAAGCGGAAAGATCATGAAGCAGCAGGCCGGACTTCGTCACAATCTCGAGGTCAAGAGCACGCAGCGCAAGTCCCGTTTGAACCAGGATCAGGTGCTGGCCAAGTCGGATCAGAAGACCATCAAGAAGCTTCTCGGTCTGTAATTTTTAGGTCCATAACCCGGCCTCGTCAACGAATAAGGATTTGTAAAAAATGGCAAGAGTAAAGAGGGCCGTAAACGCCCACAAGAGTCGCCGCGTTATTCTCGAACGCGCCAAGGGCTACCGCGGCCAGCGTTCACGCCTGGTCACCAAGGCCAAGGAGCAGCTCACACACTCCTTCACCTACAGCTACCGTGACCGTCGTGCACGCAAGGGTGACTTCCGTCGCCTGTGGATCCAGCGGATCAACGCTGCTTCGCGCGCCAACGGCCTCACCTACAACCGTCTGATCCAGGGCCTCGGCCTGGCCGGCATCGAGGTCGACCGTCGTATCCTCGCCGACCTCGCGGTCAACGAGGCAGCCACGTTCGCCGCCCTCGTCGAGAACGCCAAGGCAGCACTGCCCGCAGACACCTCGGCACCGAAGGTCGCCGTCACGGCGTAAGGCTTCAACCCGATCGGCTCACCACCCGCTGCCTCCTGGGCGTAAACGTGGCGATCAGATCGATAGTTTTGAGTTCCAGGCAATTTCGATTTGCACAGTGAGGAGCGGGCGACCTGGTCGCCCGCTCCTTTTCTGCACGTAAACTGAGCATCATGCTTGATAATCCACGTTCACCGCGCGTCCGTGCCGTCGCAAAACTTGCCAAGCGCGACGCGCGCCTCGAGTCCGGTCTTTTTCTGCTCGAAGGCCCGCAGGCCGTCTCCGAAGCCCTCACCTTTCGTCCGGAACTCGTCGTGGAGCTGTTTGCCACGCCCACCGCGCTCGACCGCTACACCGACCTGGCCCAGAAGGCGATCGACGCCCAGGTCGAGGTGGAATTCGTCTCCGAAGAGGTGCTCGAGGCCATGGCCGACACGGTCACCCCGCAGGGCTTCGTGGCTATCTGTCACCAGTTCCCGACCTCCGTGAAGAAAATCTTCAACGCCGAACCCAAGCTCGTCGCCATCCTCGAAGAGGTGCGCGACCCCGGCAACGCCGGCACCATCATTCGGGCAGCGGATGCCGCTGGCGCGGATGCCGTCATCCTCACCGGTCGCAGCGTCGACCTGTACAACCCCAAGGTCATCCGTTCCTCGACCGGCTCCATTTTCCACCTGCCCGTCGCCATCGCGGCCGACCTCTCCGATGTGCTCGACCGTGCCAGGGCCGCCGGCCTGCAGCTGTTTGCCGCCGACATCAAGGGTTCCGACTTGCTGACCGCGCGCAACGAAGGCTTGCTTGCCGCTCCGACCGTGTGGCTGTTCGGCAACGAAGCTCGTGGCCTGACCGACGAAGACCTCGCTCGGGTCGACCGCAGCGTGAGCGTGCCGATCTATGGCGAAGCCGAGTCGATGAACCTGGCGACCGCGGCATCCGTGTGCCTGTACGAGAGTGCGTTCGCCCAGCGCGCCTGACCCGCTACACAGCACAACCGCCCGCGGCCCGGACTGTCACAAATGCGTTACTGTCCGGGCATTTGGCGTGCCCAGACACGCGTTCTGTCCTAAGTTGGAAAGTATGGAGCCAACAGATTCGTCCCCGGCCACCTCGAACATCACCGTTCGTCGGGGCGAACCGCTAGTCGTCGTAAAAGACATCAACAAGCATTACGGAGAACTGCACGTTCTCAAGAACATCAACGCCGTGGTCAACCGGGGCGAGGTGGTCGTAGTCATCGGACCGAGTGGGTCGGGCAAATCCACCCTCTGCCGGGCCATCAACCGTCTCGAAACCATCGATGACGGCCTCATCACCATCGACGGTGTGAAGCTACCGGCCGAGGGCCGCGCCCTGGCCACACTGCGCGCAGACGTCGGTATGGTCTTTCAGGCGTTCAACCTGTTCGCGCACAAAACGGTGCTCGAGAACGTCACGCTCGGCCCGATCAAAGTGCGCGGCCTGTCGAAAGCGGATGCCGAGAAGAAGGCCATGGCCCTGCTCGAGCGCGTCGGCGTGGCCAACCAGGCCAAGAAGATGCCGGCCCAACTTTCCGGTGGGCAGCAGCAGCGCGTGGCAATCGCCCGGGCGCTAGCCATGGAACCGAAGCTCATCCTGCTCGACGAGCCCACCAGCGCTCTCGACCCGGAAATGATCAACGAGGTGCTCGAGGTCATGATCGATTTGGCCAATGACGGCATGACGATGATCGTCGTGACCCACGAGATGGGTTTCGCGCGCAAGGCCGCAGACCGCGTGATCTTCATGGCCGAGGGCGAGATCGTCGAGGAGACCACTCCCGAAGAGTTCTTCACCAATCCCCAAAGCACGAGAGCGAAGGACTTCCTCTCCAAAATCCTTGCCCACTAATCAGTGAGCAGGCTCATCAGCAGCACCTCACAGCAATCAGGAGCACGTCCATGAGACTCAAAAAAGGCCTAATGTTCTCGGCCATTGCCCTCGCTGGTGCCCTCGTGCTCAGCGGCTGCACCGACTCTGGCGCCACGCCGGAGGCCGCCCCCGTCGAGAAAGCACCCGAATTCGCAGCGGGTACGACGATGGCCGATCTTGCGGCAGCCGGCACGATGACCATCGGTACCAAATTTGACCAGCCGCTGTTCGGTCTTCGCGGCCCCGGCGGCGACCCGGTTGGGTTCGACGTTGAAATCGGCAAGCTCATCGCTGCCAAACTCGGCATCGCCGCCGACAAGATCAAGTGGACAGAGACCGTCTCGGCGAACCGCGAACCGTTCATTCAGAACGGTCAGGTCGACCTCGTCGTCGCTACCTACACGATCAATGACACCCGCAAGGAGGTTGTCTCCTTCGCGGGGCCCTACTACTCCGCCGGCCAGGACCTGCTCGTCCTTGCGGGCAACCCCGACAGTATCCAAGGCCCCGAGGACCTCACCGACAAGCCGGTCTGCACGGTGAGTGGGTCGACGTCGGAGAAGAATATCGCGGCATACACGACAAATGTCATCGCCACGGACACGTACTCCAACTGCCTCGGCCCGCTGCGCAGCGGTGAAGTCGTCGCCGTCACCACCGACAACGTGATCCTCGCTGGAATCGCCGACCAGAACGAGGGCGAGTTCGAGGTCGTCAACAATCCGTTCACGGAAGAGCCCTACGGTATTGGTCTCGCACTCGAGGACACCGAGTTCCGTACCTTCATCAACGACGTACTCGAAGAGTCCTACAAGGACGGAGCCTGGGTTGACGCCTGGAAGTCCACCGCCGGGAAGGTTCTAAACACCCCCGAGCCGCCCGCCGTCGACCGCTACTAGACGACACCCCACCTCAGCGCGGCACGCGCACTAAGCCAGGATGGCCCGTTCGTTATCGGACGGGCCATCCCGGTGAGTATTCGACCCAGAACACGTGTTTCACCACAGACAGAAGAAGAGGAGGTGAGTTGTGGACGCAGTCATCGACAACCTGCCGACGTTCCTGGAAGGCTTCCGGAACACCCTGGGCCTCCTCGCCCTCGCCGGGATCGGCGCATTCATCCTCGGCATCGTCATCGCAGCGATGCGCATCTCGCCCGTGGGATCGTTTCGTGCCTTCGCGACGATCTACACCGAGATCGTGCGCAACACTCCGCTCACCCTCGTGCTGTTCTTCTGCGCTTACCTATTGCCGTATCTGCAGTTCAGCCCCGGCTATTTTCAGCTGGCCGCGATCGGTCTGACGGTCTACACCTCGCCCTTTGTCGCCGAAGCATTACGCTCGGGCGTCAACGGCGTACATGTCGGTCAGGCCGAGGCCGCGCGCAGTATCGGCCTGACCTTCGGACAGACTCTGTCGTTCATCGTGATGCCGCAGGCCGTTCGAATGGTGGTCCCGCCGCTCATCAACGTCTTCATTGCCCTCGCCAAGAACTCGTCGGTCGCCGGCGCCTTTTTCGTCTTCGAGCTTTTTGGAGCCGCCCGGCAAATCACGAATGAGCGCGGCGATGCGGTCATCGCGATCCTGCTCGGGGTCGCAGTGTTTTACCTCATCATCACCATCCCGCTCGGCGTCATTGCCGGACGGATCGAGAAGAAGGTGGCGGTACTCCGATGACCTCCGTACTCTACGACGTTCCTGGCCCCAAAGCGCGGGCCCGGTCCAGAGTCATCTCAGTCTTCGGCATCGTGCTCATCGTCGCGGCTCTGATCGCTCTCGTCGTCGTGCTCGGGCTGCCCAAAGCCAGCGCCAACGGTGCGGTGCAGCCCGGGCTCTGGGACGCGTCCCGCTGGGATGTCTTCAACGATCTGCAGGTGTGGCGAACGCTGGGCATCGGCGCGCTGAACACGCTGCGCATGGCCGCTGTGGCCGCCATCCTGGCCCTCGTGATCGGCATCCTGTTCTCCTTCGGTCGGGCATCGGAGAACGCCTGGGTGCGCATTCCCACCACGGTGATCCTGGAATTCTTCCGCGGCATGCCCGTGCTGCTCATGATGCTTTTCATCTTGTTGGTGTTCTCGACCGGGTCGTTCTGGGCGGGAGTCGCTGCCTTGGCCGTCTACAACGGCGCCATCATCGGGGAGGCGCTTCGCGCCGGTATCAAGGCGCTGCCGAGCGGTCAACGCGAAGCGGGCCTTGCCATCGGCCTCACGCCGATCGCGACCAGGTTTCGTATCGAGTTTCCGCAAGCGTTCCGCCAGATGCTGCCGATCATCATCGCGCAGCTCGTCGTGCTGCTGAAGGACACGTCCCTGGCCTTCGTCGTCGGGTATAACGAACTGTTGCGCAGCGGAAACTACAACCTGTCGCAGTTCTTCGGCAACCGATACTCGTTCTCGTTTTTCTTCATCGTGCTCGCGATCTACCTCGCGATGAACCTGTCGCTGTCCTGGCTCGCCCGCGTGATCGCTCGTCGCACCGGCTCGAACGGTGGTGGGGTCAAGCCGACAGGCTCGACCGCGCCGCCGTCGAAACCGGCCGACCCCAACCTGATCTACTCGAACGCACTGGGCGCTCAGAGCACGGCCGGTGGGGTCGTCTAAGGCCGCTAAACTTGAGCCTTGTGTCTGATCCCAGCGTTCCCCCAGAGCCCACCACCTCAGTCGAGCCAGCAGAGCCGTTGATCTCCGAAGCCGCCGTCAACGCCGCGGTTGACACCGCTCTGGCCGCCATTGCCGCCGCCGACACGACTGCCGCCCTCAGGCGCGTGCGCAGTGAGCACGCGGGGGAGTCCTCACCGCTGTCGAAGCTCAATGCCCTGATGCGCAGCGTGCCCGGCAACCAGAAGGCTGCAGCCGGCAAGCTCGTCGGCCAGGCGCGCGGCGCCGTCACGAAGGCGTTGACCGCTCGTGAAGACGACATCGGCACCGCTGAAGCGGCCGCCCGGCTGCTCGCCGAAACGGTCGACGTGACTGCCGCAGCCTCGGCGTGGAAGCCTGGGGCGCGGCATCCTATTTCGCTCCTCACCGAGCGCGCCGCTGACGTGTTTGTGGCCATGGGCTGGGAGGTGGCCGAAGGGCCGGAGCTCGAGAGCGAATGGTTCAACTTCGACGGGCTCAACTTCGACGAGGACCACCCGGCTCGCGCCATGCAGGACACCTTTTTCGTCGAACCGACGGATGCGCACCTCGTTCTACGCACGCAGACCTCACCCGTGCAGCTGCGCGCGTTGCTCAGCCGGGAACTGCCGGTCTACGTCGTCGCGCCCGGACGCGTTTTTCGCACCGACGAACTCGACGCGACACACACACCGGTCTTTCACCAGATCGAGGGCATCGCCATCGACAAGGGCCTCACCATGGCCAACCTGCGCGGCACTCTCGACCACTTCGTGCAGGCCCTGTTCGGCCCAGAAGCCAAGGTGCGGCTGCGCCCGAACTACTTTCCGTTCACCGAGCCGAGCGCCGAGCTCGACGTCTGGCACCCCACCTTCAAAGACGGCGCACGCTGGATCGAGTGGGGCGGCTGTGGCATGGTGCACGCCAACGTGCTGCGCTCGGCCGGCATCGACCCCGAGGTGTACTCCGGATTCGCGTTCGGTGTGGGCGTGGAACGAGCAGTGATGTTTAGAAATGACGTAAAGGACATGCACGACATGGTCGAAGGCGATATTCGGTTCAGCCAGCAGTATGGGATGACGGTCTGATGCGGGTTCCACTTTCCTGGCTCGGCGAATTCGTCGACCTCGCCCCCGGCACCACGCCGGAAGACGTCCATGCTGCCCTCGTGAGCGTCGGCCTCGAAGAGGAAGACATCCACCGCTTCGAGGTGTCCGGACCGATCGTGGTCGGCGAAGTGCTCGACTTCGTGGGCGAAGAGCAGACCAACGGCAAGACCATCAACTGGTGCCAGGTGCGAGTTGCACCGGGCGACGAACTCGCCGCCGACGGCGGCCCGGCCATCCATGGCATCGTCTGCGGCGCACACAATTTCGCCGTCGGCGACAAGGTCGTCGTGACCCTGCCCGGCGCTTCGCTGCCGGGCCCCTTCCCCATCGCCGCGCGCAAAACCTACGGCCACACGTCCGACGGCATGATCGCCTCAGCCCGTGAGCTCGGCCTCGGCGACGAGCACGACGGCATTCTGCTGCTGAAGAACCTCGGCATCGACGCCCCGGTCGGAACGGATGCGATTGCCCTGCTCGGCCTGGATGACAGCGCCGTCGAGATCAACGTCACCCCCGACCGCGGCTACGCCTTCTCCATTCGAGGCGTCGCCCGCGAATACTCGCACGCCACCGGCGTGCCGTTTCGCGACCCCGCGCTCGCCCTGACCGTCGTGGCGCCGGTCACCCGGTTCCCCGTCACGATCGACGACCAGGCTCCGATTCGCGAGCAAACCGGCGCGACCGTGTTCGTCACCCGCGTCGTGCGCGGCGTCGACCCGACCCGCCCGACCCCGGCGTGGATGATCGCCCGGCTCGGGCTGGTCGGCATCCGCTCGATCTCCCTCATCGTCGACGTCACCAACTATGTGATGTTCGAGCTCGGCCAGCCGTTGCACGGCTACGACCTCGACAAGCTGGCCGGCGGAATCATCGTGCGGCGCGCGACCGCCGGGGAGAAATTCACGACGCTCGACGCGGTCTCCCGCACGCTCAACGTCGAGGATCTGCTGATCACCGACGAATCCGGGCCGATCGGCCTGGCTGGCGTGATGGGTGGGGCGAGCACCGAGATCACCGCGCAGACCGTCAACGTGCTCGTCGAGGCCGCCAACTTCGACCCGGTGTCGATCGCACGCTCGGCCCGCCGCCACAAGCTGCCGAGCGAGGCGAGCAAACGGTTCGAACGCGGCGTCGACCCCCGCGTTGCTGCCGTTGCCGCCGCCCGCGTGGTGCAGCTGCTCGTCGACCTTGCCGGAGGAGCCGCCGACGACCTCGGATCGGTCTACGACGAGGCTCCGGCCCCACAGTCGATTCTGCTGCCGACCGGGTTCGTGTCGGGCCTCATCGGCCTCGATTACACCGGCGACGAGGTACGCGATGCCCTCGTCGACGTCGGTGCTTCGTTAGTCGAAGCCGACGGCGACCTGCAGGTCACCCCGCCCAGCTGGCGCCCCGACCTCACCGACAAGTGGACGCTCGCCGAGGAGGTCGCCCGCATCGTCGGCTACGACCGCATCCCCTCCGTGCTGCCCGTCGCCCCGCCCGGCCGCGGCCTGACCCGCACGCAGACTTTGCGCCGGACCGTCGCGCAGACCCTGGCCGCCACCGGTCACACCGAAGTCTTGACCTACCCGTTCGTGTCGGAGCAGGCGAACAACCTGTTCGGCGTGGTCGTGATGTCGACTGAAGCGGATGCCGGCGCGACCGTGGCCGACCCGGGCGAGGCATCCGCTGTGCCGGTTTCGGTGCCGCAGATGAAGGTCGCCAACTCGCTCGACGGGGAGGCGCCGTTCCTGCGCACCTCGATGCTGCCGGGCATGTTGCAGATCGCGCACCGCAACCGCTCACGCGGCCTGGTCGATGTCGCTATCTACGAGCAGGGACTGGTCTTTCGCCCCCAAGCCGGGATGACCTACGGCACGGCCGTGCTCCCCGCCGGAGCGACGCGCCCGAGCGATGAGGCTGAGGCGGCGCTAAACTCGGGAATTGTGCCGCAACCACTCCTGGTCGGGGTCGTCCTCGTCGGCAACGACGTGCGGCACCAGCCAGGACAGCCCGCTGTCCCCGCCGGCTGGCAGTCGGCGCTGGCCGCCGTGCAGCAAGTGGCGTTGGCCACCGGCGCGCGCATCGAGGTGCGCCAGGGCCTGCACCCGGCGATGCACCCGGGTCGTACCGCGGAGCTGTTCGTCACCGTCACCGGCGCTGCGACAGCCGCGGCCTCGACGGTGTCCGTCGGATTCGCCGGCGAACTGCTGCCGGCAGTCGCCGACGACTACGACCTGCCCGCTGTCGTCGCCGTCGCGGAGATCAACCTCGCGCTCGTCTTCCTGCACGCTGCCGAGGACCTCACGGTCACGCCGATTCGCACGATGCCGGCCGCCACGCAGGACCTGTCGCTCGTCGTCTCAGCATCCGTACCGGCTGCGGCCCTGCGCGCGGCCGTCGCCGAGGGCGCCGGTGACCTGCTCGAGAGCATCGAGCTGGTCGACGACTACCGCGGCGCCGGCGTTGAACCCGGTCGGAAATCGCTCACCTTTGCGCTGCGTTTTCGCGGCACGGAGCGCACGCTGACCGCTGCCGAGGCGAGCGCTGCGCGCCTGTCCGGCGTCGCGGTCGCCGCGGATCGCTTCGGAGCAACCCTGCGCGAATAGGCCGCCGGGGCCTGTGTCTCGCGCGCAGCGGATGCCCGCGTCCCGCGGCATCCGCTGGTCGCGGCACTCGTCAGGGAAGTGGGCACTCAGTGCCCGGAGTGCCGCGAACTGTGACGAGTGCCGTGAGTCGTCCCCATCAGGTGGACGCGCGGGATCCGCTTGTGGTGGCACTCGGTCGGGACGCGGGCACTCTTTGCCAGGGGTGCCGCGAACCCCAACGGGTGCCGCGAACCCCAACTGGTGCCGCGAGCCCCAACGGGTGCCGCGAGTCTCCGGAGGTGCCGCGGACCCCAACGGGGTGCCGCGAGCCCCAACGGGTGCCGCGAGTCTCCGGAGGTGCCGCGGACCCCAACGGGGTGCCGCGAACGCAGGGTGCAGCGTCAGCGGGCGCGCGGCACACCCTTTTCGCAGAGGAACCGGTAGAACTCGACGGCGTTGAGGGCCAGGTTCCACCCCCACCGGTTGAAACTCGTCACAAATGGGCGAAGTGCGCTCTCCCGATCCTTCTCAGCCACGACCACCCCCACCACGTCCTTGCCGTTCATGACCGCCGCGCGGGTGTACTTGATGTGCCCGTCAAACTCTCCGATCTTGCGCACACCCCGCCAAAAGTAGTCCACGAAGTACGAGCGGCCAGCGACGTCGAAACGCACCTGCAGTTCGGGAATCTCGAACTTCAGTTCCTCGAACCGCACTCTGCTGAGTGACTCGCCAGCGTTGGCCGAGAGTTCGTCGGCAAAGGTGATTGCCTGCTCGGCGGCCTGCCGCCCCGTACGAGGACGCACCGCGTCCAGTTCCGCGAAGAGCACCGCCTTCGTGATCGCCGGAACGCCCGGATTCCCCGTGCCGGGCACCACCCGCCTGCTCTCCTGGTGGAGCACGTGGTCGATCATTGTCACTCCGGCAAGAAAACTGCCCCCGGCAGCCATATCGACAAGGGTACGGGCGAGGCTGGTCACCGCGACACCGGTGATAAGTGTTGCATTCGGATCGGCGACGGCGCGATGCGTGGTGACGAGGCGCTGACTGCTGCCGCCATGGGCATCGGAGACGAGGGCATGCACCGTGGCGGGCCAGGCGCCAATCATCGGCAGTCCGTGCATGGCCGCGGCGGAATGATGCGAAAGCACGAATGGTCGTTTGGCTGCACCGGCAGTGGCACGCGCGAACAGGCGGTATTGCCCGTCGAGACCAACCGCCTGCCACTTTGCGCCGAGGGCGTACCAACCGCGTCGAAGACGCCGGAGCTCGCCGCGTCTCACCAGCAGGTCCACGGCGTGCGCATTCATACCGGCCGCACGGAGGGCATCGGCCGTGATGAGGCCGTCGCCGAGCACATCCTGCGTTTCCACGGCCTCCAACATGTCCCCACCCTGCCGCAGAACGGGAGCCGGTCCTTGTTTGGCACAACAACTGTGTGGAACTCGGCACGGGCATGCACTGTGCAGAGAGCGGATGCTCCGACTCTCGTGGCACTCGTTCGGGACGCGGGCACTTGGTGTCAGGGGTGCCGCAAACACTAACGCGTGCCGCGAGTCGCGCCTGGGGGCCGGCCCGCGGCATCCGTCGCCGCGGCACTCATTGGGGAAACCGGCACTTCTAGTTGGGGGTGCCGCGAACCAAAGGGGGTGCCGTGAACTCTGCCGAGGGCAGCGACGGCCAACGGATACCCGCCGCACGCGTGACGCCCCGCGCGAGCGCGGAAACGGGGCCGCCGGGGCCGCGCTAGGTTTAACCCATGGTTTTTTCGGTGGCAGTGGCAGGCGCGAGCGGGTATGCGGGCGGCGAACTGCTGCGGCTGCTCGCCGGTCACCCCGAATTCGAGGTGCGCACGGTCACCGCGCACAGCAACGCCGGGCGGCGCCTGGTCGACCTGCAACCGCAGCTGCGTTCCCTCGCCCACCTGGTGCTCGTCGATACGACACCGGAGAATCTCAGCGGGCACGACGTGGTCTTCGTTGCCCTGCCGCACGGAAAATCCGGCGAGCTGACGGCGCACCTGCCGAAGGACACCCTCGTGGTGGACTGCGGCTCCGACCACCGCCTCGAGAACCCCGACGACTGGGCCGCGTTCTATGGCGGCGACTACTTCGGCGCGTGGACCTACGGCGTGCCTGAACTTCCCACGTCTGAAGGCAAGCAGCGCAGCCGCCTCGTCGGCGCGCGCCGTATCGCCGCGCCCGGCTGCAACGCCAGCACGGTCGCCCTCGCACTGGCCCCCGGCATCCACGCCGGCGTGATCCAGGCGCAGGACCTCGTCGCCGTACTCGCGGTCGGCCCCAGCGGTGCTGGCAAGAGCCTCAAAGTGGCCAACCTCGCGGCCGAGATCCTCGGCTCAGCCAACCCCTACGCCGTCGGCGGCACCCACCGGCACATTCCCGAGATCGTGCAGTCGTTGCGCTGGGCCGGAAGCGCTACCGGCGCCACCATCTCGTTCACACCGGTGATCGTGCCCATGTCGCGCGGCATCCTCGCCACGTCGACCGCCCGGCTGGTACCCGGAACAAGCGCCGCCGCCGTGCGAGCCGCCTGGGAGAGTGCCTACGCCGACGAACCCTTCGTACACCTGCTCCCTGAGGGACATTTTCCGCGCACGGCTGACGTTCTCGGTGCCAACACCGCGCTGATCGGACTGGCCGTCGATGAAGCAGCCGGCCGCGTTGTCACGGTCACGGCCATCGACAATCTTGTTAAGGGCACCGCCGGCGCCGCCATCCAGTCCGCCAACATTGCCCTCGGCCTGACCGAAACGCTCGGTCTGACCATGAATGGAGTTGCTCCGTGAGTGTCACCCTTCCCGCCGGTTTTGCTGCTGCCGGCGTCACCGCCGGCTTGAAGAAGTCCGGCGGGCTCGACCTCGCCCTCGTGCACAACCTCGGTCCGCTGCAGAACGCCGCGACGGTGTTCACCAGCAACCGCTGCCAGGCCAACCCCGTCATCTGGAGCACCCAGGTCATGAGCGACGGCCGGGTCAGCGCGATCGTACTCAACTCCGGCGGCGCCAACTGCTATACCGGCAGCATCGGCTTTCAGACCACGCACGCCACCGCCGAAGCTGTCGCGACCCGCCTCGACATCTCCTCAGGGGACGTTTTGGTCTGTTCCACCGGCCTGATCGGTGAACAGCTCGACCTCGACCTCCTCACCGCCGGAGTGTGGGACGCCACCCTCTTCCTCAAAACGGATGCCGCAACCACGCCCGCCGCCGGCCTCCTGGCCGCGCAGGCGATCATGACCACCGACACCCGCCCCAAGCAGGCCGCGCACACCTCTGCCGCCGGTTGGAGCATTGGCGCCATGGCCAAGGGTGCCGGCATGCTCGCTCCGGGGCTGGCCACGATGCTCGTGGTCATCACGACCGACGCCGTGCTCGACTCGGCCGACCTCGACACGGCGCTTCGCGCGGCGACCCGGGTCACCTTCGATCGCCTCGATTCCGACGGCTGCATGTCGACCAACGACACCGTGAGCCTGCTCTGCTCCGGTGCGAGCGGCGTCGCCGCCGACAAGGACGAATTCAACATCGCCCTCATCGAGATCTGCCGCGACCTCGTCTTGCAGTTACAGGGAGACGCCGAGGGTGCCGCGCACGACGTGGCGATCACCGTCACCAACGCGGTCTCCGACGATGAGGCGGTGACCGTGGCCCGTGCTGTCTCGCGCAGCAACCTGTTCAAGTCGGCCATCTTCGGCAACGATCCGAACTGGGGCCGCGTGCTCGCCGCCGTCGGAACGGTGCCGGTCGACGACGCCGCCTTCGACCCGTACGGCATCGATGTCGCCATCAACGGCGTTCAGGTGTGTACCGCGGGCGAGCCCGACCAGCCGCGCGAACTCGTCGACCTCTCGGGCCGCGGCGTGACTGTGCTCATCGACCTGCATGCCGGCAGCGCAACGGCCACCCTGTGGACCAACGACCTCACCCACGACTATGTCGAAGAGAACAGCGCATACTCGAGCTGATCATGACCGACATCGACACCCCGGCTGCCGCAGCCGACGAGACCAGCCAGGCCGAGGCATCCGTCAAAGCGGCGACGCTGATCGAAGCGTTGCCGTGGCTCAAGCGCTTTCACGACCAGATCATTGTCGTGAAGTTCGGCGGCAACGCCATGGTGAGCGAAGAACTGCAACGCGCCTTCGCCGAAGACATGGTCTACCTGCGGTACGCGGGCATCCGACCGGTCGTCGTGCACGGCGGCGGCCCGCAGATCTCGGCCATGCTGGCGCGCCTCGGCATCGAGAGCGAGTTTCGCGGCGGCTACCGGGTGACCACGCCCGAAGCGATGGACGTGGTGCGCATGGTGCTCACCGGCCAGATCAACCGCGACCTGGTCAGCCACATCAACCAGCACGGCCCGCTCGCCGCCGGACTCTCCGGTGAAGACGCCGGCCTGTTTCGCGGGCGACGGCGCGGCGTGGTCGTCGACGGCGAAGAGGTCGATCTCGGGCTCGTCGGCGATGTCATCGGCGTCGACCCGGAAGCGGTGCTCGCCCAGCTCGCGGCCGGCCGCATACCGGTGGTCTCCTCGATCGCTCCCGATATGGATGTTCCGGGCCAGTCCCTCAACGTCAACGCCGACGCTGCTGCTGCCGCGCTCGCGATCGCGCTGGGCGCGGCCAAGCTCGTGATTCTCACCGACGTCGCCGGGCTCTACCGCGACTGGCCGAACCGGGATTCGCTCGTGTCGATCATCGATGTGCTCGAGTTGCGCGGTCTGCTGCCCGAGCTGGAATCGGGCATGATTCCCAAGATGACGGCCTGCCTCGATGCCGTCGACGGTGGCGTCGCCAAGGCCGCGATCATCGACGGGCGAGTGCCGCACTCGATCCTGCTCGAAATTTTCACTGGAAGCGGCATCGGCACGGAGGTAGTACCGGCATGACCACGCCCGAAGAAAAACCCTGGCAGGATCGGTTCGCCGATTCGATGATGCGCACGTTCAGCCCGCCGCTGGCCATGCTCGTGCGCGGTGAGGGCTGCTACGTCTGGGACGAGAAGGGCACGAAGTATCTCGACTTTCTCGCCGGCATCGCCGTGAATTCGCTTGGCCACGCGCATCCTGAGGTCGTTGCTGCCGTCACCAAGCAGATCGGCACGATCAGCCACGTCTCCAACTATTTCGCCACACCGCCGCAGATCGAACTGGCTGAACGCCTCAAGCGCCTCACCGGCGCCGGCGACACGGGCCGCGTCTATTTCTGCAACTCCGGCGCGGAGGCCAACGAGGCCGCGTTCAAATTGGCCAGGTTGAACGTGACGGGCGCCCGCCGCACCCGCATCATTTCGCTGCACGACTCCTTCCACGGTCGCACGATGGGCGCGCTCGCCCTTTCGGGCAAGCCGCACATGCGCGAGGCCTTTAAACCCGTGCCCGGTGGTGTCGAACACATCGACAGCACGATCACAGCCCTCGAGGCCACCATCGACGACACCGTCGCCGCCCTGTTTCTGGAACCGGTCAAGGGAGAGGCGGGCGTCATCGACCTGCCGGAGGGGTTCCTCCAGCGTGCCCGTGAGCTGTGCACCGAGCACGGCGTGCTGCTGGTCCTCGACGAAATCCAGACCGGCATCGCCCGCACCGGCGCCTGGTTCGCTTACAACCATGCTGACATTCTTCCGGATGCCGTCACCATCGCGAAGGGGATGGGCGGCGGCATCCCCATTGGTGCGCTCGTCACCTTCGGCTGGGCCTCCGAGCTGTTCCGTCGCGGCCAGCACGGCTCGACGTTCGCCGGCAACCCGCTCGTGACCGCGACCGCCAACGCCGTGCTCGGCGTGATCGAACGTGACGATCTGGCCGCCAACGCCGCCCGCCGCGGCCACCAGCTGCGCGAGATCATTCTCGGCTTTCACTCACCGCTGATCGAAGAGGTACGCGGACGTGGCCTGCTGCTCGGCGTCGGGCTGACCGAACCGGTCGCGTTGAAGCTCGGCGCGGCCGCGCTGGCCCAGGGTCTCATCGTCAACGCCGCCAACGAGACCAGCATTCGTATCGCGCCGCCGCTGATCGTGGGCGACGCCGAACTCGGCGACTTCCGAGCGCGGTTCGGGCGCGCCCTCGCCAGCCTCTAGGCTGGACGAATCCCACTTTGCGCAGGCTTCGGGCGGCGCGGGCGGGTCTAACCGGGGAGCGGCATCCGCTGGCCTTTTGAAAACACTCCAAGAGAAAGTGACACCGTGACCCGCCATTTCCTGCGCGACGACGACATCTCCCCGGCCGAACAGGCCGAGATTCTCGATCTGGCCCTGGAGCTGAAGCGTGACCGATTTGCGGTGCGCCCGCTCGCCGGCCCGCAGACTGTCGCGGTCATTTTCGACAAGTCCTCAACGCGCACCCGGGTGTCCTTCGCGGTCGGTATCGCCGACCTCGGCGGCAGCCCCCTCATCATCAGCACCGCGAACAGTCAGCTCGGTGGCAAGGAGACCGCCTCCGACACGGCCCGCGTGCTCGAACGCCAGGTCGCCGCGATTGTCTGGCGCACCTACGGCCAGGCCGGACTCGAGGAAATGGCACTCGGCACGACCGTGCCCGTCATCAACGCGCTCAGCGACGACTTCCACCCCTGCCAGCTGCTCGCCGACCTGCTCACCATCCGCGAACACCGCGGCGACCTCGCCGGCCAGACCCTCGCCTTTCTCGGTGACGGCGCCTGCAACATGGGCCAGTCCTACCTGCTCGCCGGCGCTACCGCCGGCATGCACGTGCGCATCGCGTCACCGGTGGGCTACACCCCGACCGACCAGGTGGTAGCGGATGCGACGGCCATCGCCGCCCGCACCGGCGGTTCGGTCGCCCTGTTCACCGACCCTCGCGAAGCTGTCACGGGGGTCGACGTGGTCGTCACCGACACCTGGGTCTCGATGGGCAAGGAAGAAGAGAAGGCCACCCGGCTCGGCGACCTCGGTCAGTATCGGGTCGACGCTGCTCTGATGGGCCTGGCCAAGCCGGGCGCGCACTTCATGCACTGCCTGCCGGCCGACCGCGGCTACGAGGTGACCGCCGACGTCATCGACGGGCCGCAGAGCATCATCTGGGACGAGGCCGAGAACCGCCTGCACGCCCAGAAGGCTTTGCTGGTCTGGCTGCTCGCGCGGAACGCGGCCTGACCGGGCCCAGCGCCCCAGCACGTAAACTTTAGACAGATCAAGATTTAGGGAGAACCATGGCGGAACGCGTTGTACTCGCATACTCGGGCGGACTGGATACCTCGGTCGGTATCGGCTGGCTCAAGGATGCCACCGGTAAAGAGGTCGTAGCCCTCGCCGTCGACGTCGGTCAGGAGGGCGAAGACATGGACGTGATCCGTCAGCGCGCCCTCGACTGTGGCGCCGTCGAGTCCATCGTCATCGACGCGAAAGACGAGTTCGCCAACGACTACATCGTGCCGACGCTCAAGGCGAACGCCCTTTATCAGAAGCGCTACCCGCTCGTTTCGGCCATCAGCCGTCCGTTGATCGCAAAGTACCTGGCCTCCACCGCCAAGGAGCTCGGTGCCGACAGCGTCGCCCACGGATGCACCGGCAAGGGCAACGACCAGGTTCGGTTCGAAGCGGCCGTCGCCGCCCTCGCGCCCGACCTGACCTCGCTCGCGCCGGTGCGGGACTTCGCACTGACCCGCGACAAAGCCATCGAATACGCCGCCAAGCACGACCTGCCCATCGTGCAGTCCAAGAAGAGCCCGTACTCGGTGGACCAGAACGTCTGGGGTCGCGCCGTGGAAACCGGATTCCTCGAAGACCCGTGGAACGCGCCGATCGAAGATCTCTACACCTACACGCAGGACCCCTCGGTCACCCGGGACCCCACCGAGGTGGTCATCTCCTTCGAGCAGGGTGTGCCCGTTGCCATTGACGGCAGGAAGGTCACCCCGCTGCAGATGATTCAGCTGATGAACCGTCTCGCCGGCGATCAGGGTGTCGGCCGCATCGACATCGTCGAGGACCGCCTCGTCGGCATCAAGAGCCGCGAGATCTACGAGGCTCCGGCCGGCATCGCACTGATTGCCGCCCACGAGGAACTCGAGAACATGACCGTGGAACGTGACGTCGCCCGCTACAAGCGCGGCGTCGAGAGCAAGTGGGCCGAGCTCGTCTACGACGGTCTCTGGTTCTCGGGTCTGAAGAAGAGCCTCGACGTGTTCATCGAGGACACCCAGAAGCACGTGACGGGCGATATCCGCTTGAAGATGCACGCCGGCACCGCCGTCGTCACCGGTCGCTCGAGCACGACCAGCCTGTACGACTTCAACCTCGCCACCTACGACACCGGCGACTCCTTCGACCAGTCCATGGCCAAGGGATTCATCGAACTGTGGTCACTGCCGAGCAAGATCGCGGCCCGCCGCGACGCCAACGGCAAGTAGGGCGCCACGGTGTCGAGTGAGCAGAACGCGAACCGCGCAGGAGCGGCGGGCGCCCTCTGGGGCGGCCGTTTCGCCGGGGGACCGTCGCCGGAACTGGCGCGGCTGAGCAAGTCGACCCAGTTCGACTGGATGCTGGCCGAATACGACCTGCAGGGCAGCCGCGCGCACGCCAGGGCCCTCGCCGCCGCCGGGTATCTCACCGACATCGAACTCACCCAGATGGTCGGCGCGCTCGAAGAGCTCGAGCGTGCCGTCCTCGCCGGCGAATTTCTTCCGGCGGAGGCCGACGAAGACGTGCACTCGGCCCTGGAGCGGGGCCTGATCCAAATCATCGGCGTCGAGATCGGCGGCAAGCTGCGCGCTGGCCGCAGCCGCAACGATCAGGTCGCGACGCTCGTGCGCATGTGGCTGCGCGACCACGCCGTCATTCTCGCCTCCCTCGTCATCGAACTCATCGATGCCCTCGCGGCCCAGGCTGAAACGCACGAAAGCGCCATCATGCCCGGCCGCACCCACCTGCAGCACGCCCAGCCGGTGCTGCTCGCGCACCACCTGTTGGCGCACTGCTGGCCGCTCGTGCGTGACCTCGACCGCTTCGCGGACTGGGGTCGGCGAGCGGATGCCTCCCCCTACGGTTCCGGCGCCCTCGCCGGCAACACCCTCGGTCTCGACGCGCATCTCGTCGCCGTGGACCTGGGCTTCGCCGCCGTGGTCGAGAACTCCATCGACGGCACCGCGAGCCGCGACCTGGTCGCCGAATTCGCCTACATCACCGCACAAATCGGCATCGACATGTCGCGGCTGGCCGAAGAGATCATTCTCTGGAACACCCGCGAATTCGGTTTCGTCACCCTCGACGACGCCTACTCCACCGGCTCGTCGATCATGCCGCAGAAGAAAAACCCCGACATCGCCGAGCTGGCCCGCGGCAAATCGGGCCGCATGATCGGCAACCTCACCGGGCTGCTCACCACGCTCAAGGGTCTGCCACTCGCCTACAACCGCGACCTGCAGGAAGACAAGGAACCGGTCTTCGATTCGATCACGACTCTCGAAGTGCTGCTGCCCGCCTTCACCGGCATGGTCGCCACCCTCACCTTCCACACCGAGCGCATGGCCGAGCTGGCGCCGCAGGGTTTCTCCCTCGCAACGGATGTCGCGGAATGGCTAGTCAAACGCCACGTCTCGTTCCGCGATGCCCATGAAATCACCGGTTCGCTTGTGAAGTTCGCCGAAACCAACCAGCTCGACCTGCACGAGGTGAGTGACGAAGCGCTGCTCGCAATCTCGCCGCACCTCGTTCCCCAGGTGCGCGAGGTGCTCACCATCCGTGGATCGGTCGAGAGTCGCGACGGCGCTGGCGGAACCGCCCCCGTGCGCGTCGCCGAACAGCGCGCACACCTCGTGGCCCGCGTACGCGACCTGACGGCCGCGCTCAGCCGGTAGACCGTGCCGTTTGCGCCGCTCACCGTTCGATGCGACGTGCCGGTGCGGTGCGTGATCTTCGTGGCGGGCCACACACCGGCGTGAGCGGCCTCGGCGAGGAATCGCCTACCGTGGCGCCTGTGGATGCCGGGAGGTATCCTTTCGGCGTCTCGGCGGCACGCGCCTAACCCGGCACGCAGTTGTGTCGGCACGCACCTGTGCCGGCACGCAGTTAAGCCGGCTCGTTAGGCCAGGGCCATCGGTACGAGGGCGGCGCAGGCGCACGCCCAGATCAGGCTCGACAGGGTGCCGATGATGAACCGCTCGCGCGATTCGGCCGCGGCCAGCTCAGTGAAGCGGCCCACGCCCTTGATGGCCACGACCACGGCGATCGCTTCGGGAAAACCGGCCAGGATCGCGCCGGCCACTGCGAGGCGTTCCAGGATGCCGATGGTCACGCCGCCGCGCAGCACCTCGTGGGTCTCCAGGTCGCTCACCCCGGCCATGGTCGGGGCTGGTTTGCCGGCGTTGAGCACCATGATTCCGCCGTGCTGGCCCGGTGGTACCGAGTTGTTGGTGGCGAGATCGAGCGCCAGCACAGCGATCGGGCCGCCCCCGATCACGGCGAGGGCGAGGGCGAGCATGCCGATCACGATGCCGAAGGCGCTCGGGCCGGTGCCAACGGGCACCGCGGCGAGCACGAGGGCAACGACGAGACCGGCCATGGCCCAGATCGCGAAGAGCTGCCGGTGCAGTTTGAAGGCGATCGCGGCGCAGGTGAGTGAGGCGAGCGTGACCAGGAGCAGGGCGACCCAGTAGAGAAACGTGAGAACGGTGAAGGTCATGCGGTAGTGTCCGTTTCGTTCGGGCCACGGTCTGGGCCGTGGTCGAGCTGCTCTAGCAGCCTAACCAACGCCGGCCGTGCCGCCTGCTCAACGCGGTACTGCGCCGCCTTGAGCCGCTGGCTCACGGCCCCGGTGGTGATGCCGAGCGACGCGGCGATTTCGGTCTGGGCCAGTCCGCTTTCAAACAGATCGCCGGCCTGCCAGCCCTGGGGGGTGCGACGCTGACGCAGTAGCAGGAGCATGGTCAGGAGCGCTTCGATGCCGGGGGAGGCATCATTTGTGTGACCGACTTCGAGGGCAAAGTGTGCCTCGGTTCTTTTCGCCCGCAGCACGGCGTCGCGGGCCGCGATGAACGCGCCGCCGGTGGCCTGCCTGGTCGACGGCGGCAGGGGAGTGCGCACGGTGCCCACGCCGAGCCCGACGCTCCAATGACCGGAACGGTGCAGGGCGAGTATCGCGTCGAGTGTCGGCTCGGCCTCCGACACCAGCAGCTGGATCTCATCGCCGGCAGTCTGGTCGGGCGGCAAGCTGAACCCGTTCGGACTCGGCGCCACGAGGCGCGCGATCATCTCGCGCGCCCGATCGTGATCGTTGCGACTGTCAATCTGGTCAGCAGTGATAACAAACATGGTGTGAGGCTCCGTCCTCCATTCAGTGTAATTTAGCTCACAGGCTAAATCAAGCCGATTATAGGCTCCAGCCTGATTGCCTGACCAGGGAACGAAAACTGCGCGATTCGGCGCGGCGGACCCGGCTGGTAATCTGAACGCGTGTCAGACCCCACCATTCTTGCCCAGCAGACCAATGATCCCTCCTTCGACTCGGTGTGGGAGGAGATCAACTGGCGCGGCCTCGTGCACGTCTCCACCGACGAGACCGAGCTCAAGGCGCTGCTCGATGGTGACCCGATAACCTATTACTGCGGATTCGACCCGACCGCGCCGAGCCTGCACCTCGGCAACCTCGTGCAGCTGCTGCTGATGCGGCGCTTGCAACTGGCCGGGCATCATCCGCTGGGACTGGTCGGCGGTTCGACCGGACTCATCGGTGATCCGCGCCCCACCGCCGAGCGCACGCTGACCCCCGTGGACACCGTCGCGGAATGGGTTGGCTACCTGCAGGCGCAGGTCTCGCGGTTCCTCAGCTCCGAAGGCGACAACGCCGTCACCCTGGTGAACAATCTCGACTGGACCGCACCGTTGTCTGCCATCGATTTCTTAAGAGAAATCGGTAAGTACTACCGTGTGGGCACCATGCTCAAGAAGGATGCCGTCAGCGCGCGCTTGAATTCCGACGCCGGCATCAGCTACACCGAATTCAGTTACCAGATTCTGCAGGGCCTCGACTACCTCGAACTGTTCCGCAGCTACGGCTGCGTGCTGCAAACCGGCGGCAGCGATCAGTGGGGCAACCTGACGAGCGGAACCGATCTCATCCGTCGCGCCGAAAGCGGCACCGTGCACGCCATCGGTACCCCGCTCATCACCAACAGCGACGGCACCAAGTTCGGCAAGAGCGAGGGCAACGCGGTGTGGCTCGACCCGAACCTCACCAGCCCGTACGCCTTCTATCAGTTCTGGCTCAACACCGATGATGCCGACGTCGTCTTTCGGCTGCAGGTGTTCACTTTTCTCTCCCGTGGTGAAATCGAGCGGTTCGCCGAGCTCGTCGAAAGCGAACCGTTCCGCCGCGAAGCGCAGCGCCGGCTCGCCCTTGAGGTGACCAGCCTTGTGCACGGTCAAGCGGCAACGGATGCGGCCATCCACGCCGCCGAGGCGCTCTTTGGCCAGGGTGACCTCGCCGAACTCGACCCCGACACGCTCGAGGCCGCACTTCGCGAACTCCCGCACACGACGACGGCACCGCACGCGACCGTGCTGCAGCTGCTCGTCGACACCGAACTGTCGAAGAGTCTCGGCGATGCCCGTCGAGCGGTGCAGCAGGGTGGGGTGTACCTGAACAACCAAAAGGTCACGAGTGTCGACCTGACCATTGAAGGATCGGTGCTTCCCGGGGGAGTGGCGGTACTGCGCCGTGGCAAGAAGACGCTCGCGGGGATTTTCGTCGAGTAGCTGTTCCAGCGGGTGCGGTGCAGGGGGTCAGCAGGTGCGGGTGGCAAGATGACGTCGTGGAAACTCTTCGAACCGAACGCCTGCTGCTGCGCCCCTGGACCCTGGATGACACCGACTTTGTTTTCGGGCTCTACTCGCTGTGGTCCGTGCAACAACACATCGGGTTGCATCCGCGCGTCATGACCGACCGCGCCGAGGCGATCGCCGTCATCTCGCGCTGGCAGGGTATGGAGCATCCCATTCACGCCATCAGGGCGGTAACGGATGCCGACACCGGCGAGATCTTCGGCAATCTGCTGCTCAAGTCCATCCCGGCGTCGAGCGCGGTGACACCGCTCGAGCCATCGGGGGACACCGAGATCGGCTGGCATTTTCACCCGAACGCGTGGCACCACGGCTACGCGACCGAAGCAGCGTCAGCTGTACTGGCTGAAGGCTGGAAGACCGGCCTTGACCGGGTGGTTGCCGTGACGACTCCGAGTAATCGCCCGTCGCAGCGGGTCTGCCTGCGCATCGGAATGACGCACAACGGCAGAACCGACCAGTACTACAACTCCGTGAGCGAACTCTTCGCGGCCGTCGCCCCCGAGTCGTAACCGTCTTTCTAAACGGTCGATGCCGGCCCTGCGCGGGTCGGTTTGTGTTGGTGGGGGAGTGGTTGGTCGGGGTGCGACACGCCCGGGTTGGGGGCGTTTTGACGGGTGGGCGGTGGGACCGTAATGTATCTATACGTACCCCAAAGGTGCGGAAA